>JAAYIC010000027.1 GCA_012735195.1 Bacillota bacterium | reverse complement strand
TTACGCCAGGATCTTGGTGACCACACCGGCGCCGACGGTCCGGCCGCCTTCACGGATGGCAAACCGGAGTCCCTCTTCCATGGCGATGGGGGTGATCAACTTCACCGTCAACCGGACGTTATCCCCGGGCATTACCATCTCTACGCCTTCCGGTAGATTGGCCACGCCCGTCACGTCGGTGGTCCGGAAATAAAACTGGGGACGGTAACCGTTGAAGAACGGTGTGTGTCTCCCGCCTTCCTCTTTGGTCAAAACATATACTTCGCCCTCAAATTCCGTGTGCGGTGTGATCGAACCGGGCTTCGCCAAAACCTGACCCCGCTCAATCTCTCTCCGCTCCACGCCCCGCAACAAAACGCCGATGTTGTCCCCGGCCAAACCCTCATCCAGCAGCTTCCGGAACATCTCCACCCCGGTCACCACCGTCTTCCGGATATCGTCGCGGAGGCCGACAATCTCCACTTCGTCGCCAACCCTGACTTTACCCCGCTCAACACGACCGGTCGCCACCGTCCCGCGGCCGGTGATGGTAAAGACGTCTTCCACCGGCATCAGGAAGGGCTTGTCAGTAATCCGTTCCGGGGTCGGAATATACTCGTCCACCGCATCCATTAACTGGTGGATGGGGCCGCACCACTCACACTCCCGGCTCCCGCAACCGCACTCCAAAGCCTTCAGGCCGGAACCTTTGATCACCGGAATATCGTCCCCGGGGAATTCGTACTGGGTCAACAAATCCCGGATCTCCATTTCCACCAATTCCAGAAGTTCCGGATCGTCCACCATGTCCACTTTGTTCATCCAGACGACAATTGACGGCACGCCCACCTGACGCGCAAGCAAAATATGCTCCCGGGTCTGCGGCATCGGTCCGTCCGCGGCCGAAACCACCAGGATCGCCCCGTCCATCTGCGCCGCACCGGTAATCATATTCTTGACGTAGTCGGCATGCCCCGGACAGTCCACGTGGGCGTAATGCCGATTCTCTGTCTCGTACTCCACGTGGGCGGTGTTGATCGTAATCCCCCGCTCCTTCTCCTCCGGCGCCTTGTCAATGGAGTCAAACGCGATAAACTGCGCCTGCCCGACCTTTGACAATACCAGCGTCATCGCTGCCGTGGTCGTGGGCTTACCGTGGTCAACGTGGCCAATGGTCCCAATGTTTACGTGCGGCTTCGTCCGCTCAAACTTTTGTTTCGCCATAGCTGATCCTCCCTTTTCATCTTTGCTTATTGACTCAGGCTGGTTTTATTTGTTTATAATTTCCCGGGCCAAGTTGGCCGGTACTTCACTATAGTGAGAAAAACTCATCGTATAAGTGGCCCTGCCTTGTGAAAGCGACCGGAGGGTGGTGGCGTAGCCAAACATCTCCCGCAGCGGGACGGTCCCGTGGACGATCTGCGCCTGCGCCCTGGGTTCCATGGATTCCACCCGTCCGCGCCGGCTGTTGAAATCCCCTAAAACATCCCCCAGGTATTCTTCGGGAATCACCAGTTCAATACGCATGATGGGTTCCAACAAGACCAGTTCGGCCTTTTTGCATCCGTCTTTAAAGGCAATGGAAGCCGCGATCTTAAAGGCCATCTCCGAGGAGTCCACCTCATGGTATGAACCGTCAAGGAGAGTGACTTTTACATCAACCACCGGGTATCCGGCCAAGACTCCGTTAAGCATGGCTTCTTTAACCCCCGCCTCCACCGCGGGGATATATTCCTTCGGCACAACGCCGCCGGTGATCTTATTAACAAACGTAAAACCGGCCCCTCTTTTCTGAGGTTCAAGCTCCAGCCAGACATGGCCGTATTGCCCCCGGCCTCCGGTCTGACGGATGAATCTCCCTTCGACTTTCACCGGTTTGGTGAGGGTTTCCCTATACGAGACCTGCGGTTTACCGATATTGGCCTCCACCTTGAATTCTCTCAACAACCGGTCGATAATCACTTCCAGGTGCAGTTCACCCATACCGGAAATAATGGTCTGTCCGGTCTCCGGGTCGGTTGTCACCCGGAAAGTCGGGTCTTCCTCCGCCAGTTTGACTAGGGAAGAGCCCAGACGGTCCTGGTCCGCTTTGGTCTTGGGTTCGACGGCAATGGAGATCACCGGTTCCGGAAATTCAATGGCCTCCAGCACCAACGGGTGTTCCTCATCACAGAGGGTATCCCCGGTGGCGGTATCTTTCAATCCGACCACCGCCACAATCTCGCCGGCCCGCACTAATTTCATTTCCTCCCGGTGGTTGGCGTGCATCCGGAGGATCCGTCCGATTCTTTCCTTCCGTTTCTTAGAGGAGTTAAATATATAAGAGCCGGCAGCCAATTCCCCGGAGTAGATCCGGATGAAGATCAGTTTCCCCACATAAGGATCGCTCATCACCTTGAAGGCCAGGGCGGAAAAAGGCTCCTCACCGGTGGGTTTCCGCGAAACCTCGTTGCCGGTTTCCGGGTCAAAACCTTTCATCGGTGGGAGATCCAATGGCGACGGCAAATAATCAACAACCGCATCAAGCAACAACTGGACGCCTTTGTTTTTAAAAGCCGAACCGCAGAGCACAGGGGTGATCTTCACGGCAATCGTCGCCGCCCGCAGCACCTTCCGGATCTCATCCGGGCTGATTGCCGCACCATTTAAATATTTTTCCAACAAACCCTCGTCAAACTCGGCCAGCGTCTCTAAGAGGCTGTCTCTGGCTGCCGCCGCTTCTTCCCGCATCTCCGCGGGGATTTCTGTCACTTCCTGTTTGGCACCGAGATCATCAAGGTAAAAAACGGCCTTTTCTTCCACCAGATCAATAATGCCACGGAAATTCTCCTCGGCGCCGATGGGCAATTGCACCGGTACCGCCAGAGCCCCAAGCTTATCCTTGATGGTCTGCAAGACCCGGAAAAAATCCGCCCCGGTGCGGTCCATTTTGTTAACAAAAGCGATCCGCGGAACCCGGTAGCGATCGGCTTGCCGCCAAACCGTTTCCGACTGGGGTTCCACCCCGCCGACCGAACAAAAAACCGCTACCGCCCCGTCCAGGACCCGCAGGGAACGCTCCACCTCCATGGTAAAGTCCACGTGTCCGGGCGTGTCAATGATGTTGATGTGATAATCACGCCAGTGACAGGTGGTGGCAGCAGAAGTAATGGTGATCCCCCGCTCCTGCTCCTGGACCATCCAGTCCATCGTCGCCGACCCTTCGTGGACCTCTCCCATCCGGTGGACCTTTCCGGTATAAAAAAGGATCCGCTCGGTTGTTGTGGTTTTTCCGGCGTCGATATGCGCCATAATCCCTATATTCCTGATTCTGTCAAGTTGAAGGCTCACAAAAATCTCCCACCTATAAACCAAAATTCCCTTGGTTCGCGCGCGCACTCATCCCGCCGTCGCACGCACAGATGCTTCCGCGTAAGATTCACCCGCCGCCCTTTGGCGTAATTGAGTGTCGTCGCCCGCACGCTTACCCGCACACGCATCCGCCCATGCGTACCTGCGCATGCGCATCAGCGACGCGCGCCTGCGCGAAATTCCATTATTACCAGCGATAATGGGCAAACGCCTTGTTGGCTTCGGCCATTTTATGCGTGTCGTCCTTCTTCTTAATGGACAAACCCGTATTATTTGCAGCGTCCATTAATTCGGCGGCCAATCTTTCTTTCATCGTTCTTTCCGGCCGCTGCCTGGCGGTGGCAACAATCCACCTCATAGCCAAGGAAACACGGCGTTCCGGCCGTACCTCCATGGGCACCTGATAGGTGGCGCCCCCCACCCGGCGCGGCCGCACTTCCAGAATGGGCATAACATTTTTTAATGCTTGGTGAAAAACTTCCAACGGGTCTTTCCCCGTTTTTTCTTTGATGATTTCAAATGAATCATAGAGAATCTTCTCTGCCAGGCTCTTTTTCCCATCCAACATCAGTTTATTAATAAACATACTTACCATCTGGTCATTGTAAATGGGATCGGGAATGATCTCCCTTTTTGGTACTCCTCCGCGACGCGGCAACTTTCAACCCCCCCTACTTCTTGGCAGTGGCCGTTTTCGGCTTTTTCGTTCCGTATTTCGATCTTCCTTGCCGGCGGGCTTCCACCCCGGCTGTATCCAGTGTCCCCCGGATAATATGATACCTAACCCCCGGCAGATCCTTGACACGGCCGCCGCGGATCAGTACCACCGAGTGATCCTGCAGGTTATGGCCTTCACCGGGAATATAGGCGGTGACTTCCAGCCGGTTCGACAGCCGCACCCTGGCCACTTTCCGCAAAGCGGAATTGGGTTTCTTCGGCGTTACCGTGGATACCCTGGTACAAACCCCGCGCTTTTGCGGGCTCCCCTTTTTGAAGGGTATCATCTCTTCTTTTTTGGTATTATAATTCCACAACAGAGCCGGCGCCGAACTCTTCCGCTCAACTTTTTTCCGGCTTTTTCTGACTAGTTGGTTGATTGTCGGCATCGTTTCCACCTCCTTCACGAAGCAATGCTACAACTGACGCTCCCACTTCGATCCCGCATAACCGGCCGAATTCTTTCCGCCCGATCCGGGCGGTTACCATTTTCACATTTTTCCCCTCTAACGCGGCTTTGATCCGCCGCTGGAGGCTTTCATCGACATCGTTTGCCAGATAAACAATGCTTACCTTGTCTTTTTGCACGGCACGCAAGGTTTCTTTTAAACCTACCACCTTCTCTTTGGCCTCCAGGAAGGCGTGTTCCACAAGACCACTCTCCTTTCAGTCAAGAGGGGCAGTCGTTCCGGCAATAATTAAGCACTTTCCTATTCTAACATCTCAAGCGCATGGTGTCAATAAGAAAAATAGCCGGCGGTGAACTCTGTTTTTATCCTTTTCATAAAGAGCCGGGCAAACCGGAAAAGGTTGCCCGGCTCTTCCCAACGCCCATGGAGTTTTTCTCCCGGATTTATCTCCCGGCCTCCGCCAGATCTACGGGAACAGGCGGTCTGACCAGTTCGGGATCGGCCTCGATCTCCTCCGCCTCCGGCGCCTCCTGTTCTTCCAGGGTGGAAAGGCCGATATTCCGGTATTTGGGCATCCCGGTACCGGCAGGTACCAGCTTACCGATGATAACGTTCTCTTTCAACCCGAGCAAGGAGTCGACTTTCCCCTTAATCGATGCTTCCGTTAAGACTCTGGTTGTTTCCTGGAAGGAAGCGGCTGAGAGGAAGCTCTCCGTAGCCAGAGAGGCTTTGGTGATGCCCAACAGGACCGGACGAGCCACCGCCGGTCTGCCTCCCTCCTCTTCCACCCGGCGGTTTTCATCTTCCAATTCAAAGAGGTCAACCAGGCCGCCGGGGAGAAGTTCGGTATCTCCGGGGTCTTCCACTTTGCGCTTGCGCAACATCTGCCGGACGACAACCTCAATATGCTTGTCATTGATCTCCACACCCTGGGAGCGGTAGACCTCCTGGACCTCCTGGACCAGGTACATTTGGACTCCACGAATCCCTTTGATCTTTAATATATCATGGGGATTGGCCGAACCCTCAGTAAGGCGTTCGCCGGCTTCAATTCTCTGGCCGTCTCTGACCCGGAGCCGGGCGCCATAGGGGATCTGGTACAGCTTCTCCTCCCCTTCATCGGAGATCACACTCACCCTGCGGACACCCTTCACTTCCACCACTTTGATCAGGCCGCTGATTTCACTGATGATGGCTTGGCCTTTGGGTTTCCTGGCTTCAAACAGCTCTTCGACACGGGGCAAACCCTGCGTAATATCTTCCCCGGCCACGCCGCCGGTGTGGAAGGTTCTCATCGTCAGCTGCGTGCCCGGCTCTCCAATGGACTGGGCGGCAATAATTCCCACTGCTTCGCCCACGTCGACCAGGCGTCCGGTGGCCAGGTTCTGCCCGTAACACATACAGCAGACGCCATGCCGGGTACGGCAGGTAAGGACCGAACGGACCAAGACCCTCTCCACCCCTGCCTCTTCGATCTGCTGGGCGCTTTCTTCATCAATCATTTTGTTGGCTTCATAGAGCAGTTCGCCGGTCTCCGGGTGGAAAACCTCCGCGGCCGTTACCCGTCCTTTTATCTTTTCGCTGAGAGGCACGATCACCGTATCCCCGTCCATTAAGGCGGTCAATTCAATGCCTTCCGTTGTTCCGCAGTCTTCTTCACGGACAATGACATCCTGGGCGACATCGACCAAACGCCTGGTCAAATAGCCGGAGTCGGCGGTCCGCAAAGCGGTGTCGGCCAGACCCTTTCTGGCACCATGGGTGGAAAGGAAAAACTCCAGCACCGTAAGGCCTTCCCGGAAATTGGCCTTAATCGGCAGGGCAATGATGCGTCCGGAAGGATCCGTCATCAAACCGCGCATCCCCGCCAGCTGTGAGAGCTGGGAGACGTTACCCCTGGCCCCTGAGGTTGCCATCATATAAACGGGGTTAAAGGTATCCAGACTGTTCAACATCGCCTCGGAAGTATCGTCTTTGGCTTTGGTCCAGATATCTATAAACCTCTGGTAGCGTTCCTCTTGGGTAATCAATCCGCGCCGGAACTGTTGCTCTACCTGTTCAACTTGTTTTTCCGCTTCTTCGATAATTTTTCCTTTGGCTTCCGGGATAACAATATCTTCCATGGCAATGGTATTCCCGGATTGGGTGGCGAAATGGAAGCCGATCCGTTTTATCTGGTCAAGAATCCTGGCGGTCTGGTGCGCCCCGAACCGGCGGCAGATCTCCGCAACCAGAATACCCATTTCTTTCTTGCCGACTCCACCCGTGCCCACACGGTCGAAGATACGGTCGATAATCTCTTCGTCGATATTCACCTGATCCTTAAAGATCAGCCGGCCGACGGAGGTTTCCACCAGACCCTCCGCGGTTTTTACCTTAATCTTGGCATGCAGATCCAGGTGGTTGTTATGATAAGCCAGGATCGCCTCATGGAGCGAGGAAAAGACCTTGCCTTCTCCCCGCGCGCCGTCCCGCAGGATGGTCAGGTAATAACAGCCTAAAATCATATCCTGCGTCGGCGTGACCAGCGGCCGGCCGTGGGCCGGCGAGAGCAGGTTATAAGCGGAAAGCATCAAAATCCTGGCCTCTGCCTGCGCCTCGGCAGAGAGGGGTACATGGACGGCCATCTGATCACCGTCAAAATCCGCATTGTAAGCGGTGCAAACCAGAGGATGGATCTGAATCGCCCGGCCTTCCACCAATACCGGCTCAACGGCTTGGATTCCAAGCCGGTGCAGGGTGGGAGCACGGTTGAGCAGCACCGGGTGCTCCTTGATTACCTCCTCCAGTACATCCCAGACCTCGGGACGCGCCCGTTCCACCATGCGCTTGGCGCTTTTTATATTATGAACAAAGCCCTTATCCACCAGCATCTTCATGACAAAGGGCTTGAAGAGCTCCAGAGCCATCTCTTTGGGCAAGCCGCACTGGTGCAGTTTGAGTTCGGGACCAATAACAATAACCGAACGGCCGGAATAATCCACCCGCTTACCCAAGAGGTTTTGGCGGAAACGCCCTTGTTTCCCCTTGAGCATGTCGCTGAGGGATTTCAGGGGACGGTTCCCCGGCCCGGTAACCGGCCTGCCCCGCCGCCCGTTATCAATCAACGCGTCAACCGCCTCTTGTAACATCCGTTTCTCGTTGCGGACAATAATATCCGGCGCCCCCAGTTCCAAAAGGCGCTTTAACCGGTTATTCCGGTTAATCACCCGGCGGTACAGGTCATTCAGATCGGAGGTGGCAAACCTGCCCCCGTCCAACTGGACCATAGGCCGCAGCTCCGGCGGGATCACCGGGATAACATCAAGAATCATCCATTCGGGACGGTTGCCGGATTTCCGGAAGGCCTCCACCACTTCCAGGCGGCGAATTGCCCTAATCCGCCGCTGTCCGCTGACCTCCCGGACCTCTTTTCGGAGGCGGCGGGCTAAATCATCCAGATCGATCTCTTCCAGTAATTTCTTGATCCCTTCCGCTCCCATCATGGCCTTGAAGGAATCGCCATACTTCTCCCGGGCCTCCCTGTATTCATTCTCCGAGAGGAGTTGCTTTTTCATCAACTGAGTATCGCCGGGATCGATCACCACATAGGCGGCAAAATAGAGAGTTTTTTCCAAAGCCCGGGGCGACATGTCAAGGAGCAACCCCATCCGGCTCGGGATCCCTTTAAAGTACCAAATGTGGGAGACCGGCGCTGCCAATTCAATATGGCCCAAACGTTCACGGCGCACTTTGGACCTGGTGACCTCAACACCGCACCGGTCGCAGACAATCCCCTTGTAGCGAACCCTTTTATACTTACCGCAATGGCATTCCCAATCCCGCTGGGGGCCGAAGATCTTTTCGCAAAAAAGCCCTTCCCTCTCCGGTTTGAGGGTCCGGTAATTGATGGTCTCCGGTTTTTTCACCTCTCCGCTGGACCAAGCCCGGATCTGTTCCGGGGAGGCCAACCCGATTTTGATAACTTCAAAATTGTTGGCGTCCAACAAGGATTCTCCTCCTCCTTTGACGCTTTGTAATCCGTGCCCGCGTGCCCGCGCTCCCGAGCGCCGCGCTTCCAGCGCGACCCCTGCCCGGTATGCGCGTGCCACCGCGCAATCATTGGTTTAAATACGCCGGGGAGTTAATTGGCTTCTTCCTCTACGCGCGCATACTCTTCATGCTCCCCCAAGGTTTCTTCCTCACCGGCCGGGTCCTCGCCAACGAAAGCTTCCTCATCCTCGCTCCCGTCCTCTTCATAAGCCTCATCCCCGCCCTCGTCTTCTTCGTAAGCGTCATCCTCGTTCTCGTCTTCTTCGTAAGCCTCATCCCCGCCGTCGTCTTCTTCCAGCACATCCTCTTCCATCTCTTCATCTGCTTCTCCGTCGAATTCGCGCCCGTCTTCGTCCCCCTCCGGTTCTTCTTTATCCACCAATGGTTCCTCGAGCTCAAACCCGAGCTCCTTAGCCATTTCCTGGATATCTTCCTCGTCGTCGCCCAACTCGATCTCCTGCCGCTCCTCTGAAAGCACCTTCACATCCAAACAGAGGCTCTGCAACTCTTTAATCAAGACTTTGAACGACTCGGGAACACCGGGTTCGGGAATGTTTTCCCCTTTGACAATTGCTTCGTAGGTCTTGACCCGGCCGACGACGTCATCGGATTTGACGGTCAAAAGCTCCTGGAGGGTATAGGCGGCGCCGTAAGCTTCCAAGGCCCAGACCTCCATCTCGCCAAATCTCTGCCCGCCAAATTGGGCCTTTCCACCCAGCGGCTGCTGGGTAACGAGGGAATAAGGACCGGTGGAACGGGCATGGATTTTATCATCTACTAAGTGGGCCAGTTTCAGCATATAGATATAACCGACGGTGATCGGGTTGTCAAAAGGCTCGCCGGTTCTTCCGTCGCGCAGGATCGTCTTCCCCGACTCCGGCAGGCCGGCTTTTTTTAAAAATTCCAAAATCTCTTCTTCCGTGGCGCCGTCGAAGACCGGGGAAGCCACATGGATCCCCAGGGTCTTGGCGGCCCAACCCAAATGGGTCTCGAGGACTTGGCCGATATTCATCCGGGACGGAACGCCAAGGGGGTTAAGGACAATCTCCACCGGGGTCCCGTCGGGAAGAAACGGCATGGCTTCCTCCGGAAGAATCTTGGCGATTACGCCTTTATTTCCGTGGCGGCCCGCCATCTTATCCCCCTCGGAGATCTTTCTTTTTTGGGCGACATAGACCCGGACCAGTTGGTTGACACCGGGAGCCAGTTCGTCGCCTTTTTCCCTGCTAAATACCTTAACATCCACGACCTTTCCTGATTCGCCGTGGGGGACTTTCAGGGAAGTATCCCGGACCTCCCGGGCCTTCTCCCCAAAGATCGCCCGCAACAGACGCTCTTCCGCCGTCAGTTCCGTTTCGCCTTTGGGCGTGACTTTACCGACCAGGATATCGCCGGGGCGGACCTCGGCGCCAACTCTGATGATCCCGTTTTCGTCCAGATCGTCAAGGGAGCCTTCGGCGACGTTCGGTATATCCCTGGTGATCTCTTCCGCACCCAATTTGGTGTCCCTGGCTTCACATTCATATTCTTCAATATGAATGGAGGTAAAGACATCATCACGGACCAGTCGTTCGCTGATGAGAATCGCGTCTTCATAATTATAACCTTCCCACGGCATAAAGGCGATCAAGATATTACGGCCCAAAGCCAGTTCACCCTGGTCGGTCGAGGGGCCGTCGGCAATCACATCACCGGCGGTTACCCGTTGCCCCACCTTGACAATGGGTTTCTGGTTGATGCAGGTTCCCTGGTTGGAGCGCTTAAACTTCTGGAGCTTATAGTAGTCGGTCTTTCCGTCGTCTCTTCTGATCGTAATCTGCCGGCTGGTAACCTTCTCTACTACGCCGTCCTTTTCCGCCAGCACGACTACGCCCGAATCGACGGCAGCCTTGTATTCCATACCGGTGCCGACCAGCGGCGCCTCGGTCCGCACCAGGGGTACCGCCTGCCTCTGCATGTTGGCGCCCATCAGTGCCCGGTTGGCATCGTCGTTCTCCAGGAAAGGTATGAGATCCGTAGCAATACTAACCACCTGTTTGGGGGAGACATCCATCATGTGCACTTCTTCCCTGGGAACAACCAAAATCCGGTCCTGATAACGCACGGAGACTTTTGCGTTAATGAACTGCCTGGTTTCCGGATCAAAGGCCTCGTTGGCCTGTGCGATCACGTATTTGTCTTCTTCATCGGCGGTCAGATAGACGATTTCATCGGTAACTCTTCCTTTATCCACTAAACGATAGGGGGTTTCAATAAAACCGTACTCATTAACCCGGGCATAAGTGGTTAAAGACCCGATCAGGCCGATATTCGGTCCCTCAGGCGTCTCAATCGGACAAATGCGCCCATAATGCGAATGATGAACGTCGCGGACCTCAAAACCCGCCCGCTCCCGGGAGAGCCCGCCGGGTCCCAGGGCGGAAAGGCGACGCTTATGGGTCAGCTCCGCCAGGGGGTTGGTCTGGTCCATAAACTGTGAGAGCTGGCTGGAGCCAAAAAACTCTTTGATCGCCGCCACCACCGGGCGGATATTAATCAAAGCCTGCGGGGTGATGACATCCACATCCTGAATGGTCATCCGCTCCCGGACCACCCGTTCCATGCGGGAAAGCCCAATCCGGATCTGGTTTTGCAAAAGCTCACCCACGCTCTTTAAGCGCCGGTTCCCCAGGTGGTCAATATCATCCACCTCTCCTTTCCCGTCCAAAAGGCCGAGGAGGTACCCGACAACCGCCTCTACATCAGCGGGCGTAAGGGTCCTTACCGCTTCAACCGCAGGGATCTCATTCCCGTCCTCGTCGACCCTGGCCGGTTCCGGTTTTGGCGGTAGATTCAACCCCAGTTTTTTATTGAGCTTATACCTGCCCACCGCCGCCAGGTCATAACGGCGCGGGTCAAAAAAGAGGTTCTCAAAAAGAGACCGGGCGCTTTCCGGAGTTGGCGGCTCGCCCGGCCGCAATCGTTTGTAAATCTCCAGTAGAGCTTCTTCTTCATTTTGCGTGTTATCCCGGTCCAGTGTATTGCTGATGGCCTCGTGATTGTCAAACCTGGCCAGGAGCTGTGCATTATCCCCGAGCCCCATGGCTTTCAGGAGAACGGTTACGGGTATTTTCCGGGTGCGGTCGATCCGCACATACAAGGTGTTGCTGACATCAAACTCAAACTCCAGCCAAGCCCCACGGTTGGGAATGATGCTGGCGGAGTAAATGATATTACCGCTAGTATCGATGGTTTTATCAAAATAGACACCGGGAGAACGCACCAACTGGCTGACGATAACCCTTTCCGCACCATTAATGATGAAAGTCCCCTTCTCGGTCATCAGGGGAAAATCACCCATAAAGACCTCCTGTTCTTTCATCTCACCGGTCTCCCGGTTAATCAACCGGACCTTCACCCGTAAAGGCGCGGCATAGTTGGTATCTCTTTCTTTACATTCGTCCACATCATATTTGGCCTCGCCCAATTCATAATCAATAAAATCCAGGACCATGTTGCCGGTAAAATCTTGAATTGGAAATATATCCCTGAATACCTCGTACAAACCCTGTTCAAGAAACCACTGGTAAGACTTTCTCTGAATTTCGATCAAATTAGGCATTTCCAAAGTTTCACTAAGTTTTCCAAAATTATACCTTTTTCTTTTTAATCCGGCGGCCGTCTCCGGCAAGCTGCTCACCTCTTCCCGATAATATTGGCGCGTACCAGGAATCGGCAGTCTGCGCGCGCTGAGGATCTCCACAGACTCCCTGCTGAATAAAGCCGTCTTGATAGAAGAATAAAACAAAGAAAAGCAAGGCTAACCCTCGTTATCCTCGCTTGTGGTTACGTGCGTGCGAAACAGCTTCGCTCCTTTTTCTAATAATATATTAAAAGATATCATCAGGCCTTCTCCCGGCGATTGGATCCAGCCCTCCGGAGCCGGATAATAAAAAGGCCGATTCCGGTTGGTCATACCGGTAAATAAGAAGCCGGACCTCCCCGGCAAACCGGACAAAAAATAAACCGGCAAATAAGACTTCAGCATTACAATAGGATATCATGTTTTCATGTTCTTGTCAATATTTTTTTCTGTCTCTCCGGGCTGTGACAGGCTCATACGCTCATGGGGTTGAGCAGGGGACCGGTGGCAAAACCCGTTGGGGAAAATGGCCCCTTTGGAGGGAACCCTTATGGGGACCCTGGGGGAAGAGTGGAGGTTCCCGTCCTTCCGGTACCGGGTATCCCGGTACCGGAAGGAGGACGCATGCGTAAAGACCTTATTTGAGTTCGACGGTGGCGCCGGCCTCTTCCAGTTTGGCCTTGAGTGCTTCGGCATCCGCTTTCGAAAGGCCCTCTTTAACCGGTTTCGGCGCACTATCCACCAGTTCTTTAGCTTCCTTCAAGCCCAAGCCGGTTACCTCCCGGACCACCTTAATGACCTGAATCTTGCTGGCGCCGGCAGAGGCCAAAACCACATCAAATTCGGTTTTTTCTTCCGGAGCCGCTGCTGCGTCACCACCGGCGGCCGGCGCACCAGCCACCATCACCGGAGCAGCCGCAGAAACGCCAAATTCCTCTTCAAAAGCCTTCACCAGTTCATTTAGTTCCAGTACGGTCATGTCCTTGACAATTTTTAACACATCATCAACTTTGGACATTTTTCTTCCTCCTTAAATAATGATAAAATATTCACTGTACCATCAGGCCTCCAGATACAGACCCGGGAGTCCGCCGATTCCCTGAAATACCTCTCAGATTCCGAAACCGATTCAAGCCTCCTGGGCCTGCTGCTTTTCCCGGACCGCCTCCAGAACATAACCCAGGTTCCGGATTGGCGCGGATAAAACGAAGGCCAAATTCCGGAGCGGCCCCACCATAGCTGCGGCCAACTGGGTCAGGAGCACCTCGCGGGTGGGTAAGGCGGCCAGGGCCTCGATCTCCTTACGGTCGATAAGCCTTTTCTCCAGCAACCCCGCTTTTAACTCCAAGTTCTTATGCTCGCGGGCGAAAGTATGGAGAATCTTCGCCGGCGCAACCGGGTCATCGAACCCAAAAGCCATGGCAACCGGACCGCTTAAATGTGACTCCAAGGCGTCGATCTCGGCTTCTTTCGCCGCCAACTTGGCCAAGGTATTCTTGACGACCCGGAGCTCCGCTCCGGCCTCCCGAAGTTTTTTTCGTAATTCCGTCATTTCCTCGACAGTCAACCCCCGGTAATCCGCAAGGATCACCGTCTGCGCCTCCGCGAGTTTCTCCTTGATCATTTGGACCTGAGCCTCTTTCTCCGGTCTTTTCATTCCTCCACTTCACCTCCTCCACCCTTGCAACGTCAACGCGTCAAGAAAAAATAAAATACGGGCCCATAGACACGAAGAAGGCCCGTACGCGTATTCACGGCCGGTTCCAGCCTCGGCAGGCGTTTGCGCACGCGCGCGTCTTTAAATCCCGGAGGATACCTGCTGTCTATGGTCTGGTTTGGCTTATATTCTTTTTGCTTTTTATTGTCTTATTGCGCCTCTGCTGCTGCCGACTGTACGGCAAAATGGGGCGAGACTTTAATCCCCGGGCTAAAGGTGGCCGAAAGGGTTACGCTTCGCATATAAACCCCTTTTGCCGCCGCCGGTCTCGCTTTCTGCAGGGCATCAATTAAGGCTCTAAAATTCTCGACTAAATTCTCCGTAGGAAAACTGAGCTTGCCAATGGGTACATGGACGATACCGGTCTTGTCAACCCGGTATTCCACCTTCCCGGCTTTAATCTCCTGAACGGCCTTGGCCAACTCGAAGGTGACCGTTCCAGTTTTTGGGTTGGGCATCAACCCTTTGGGGCCCAGAATACGTCCGAGTTTTCCGACGGCGCCCATCATATCCGGAGTGGCCACCGCCACATCAAACTCCAGCCATCCCTTTTGAATATCTTCAATCAGATCTTCGGCGCCGACATAATCAGCCCCTGCCGCCTGGGCTTCCTTGGCTTTTTCACCTTTGGCAAAAACCAGGACCCGCCGGACTTTCCCGGTACCGTGCGGCAAGACCACGGTCCCTCTTACTTGCTGGTCTGCATGTCTGGGATCAACACCCAGGCGAACGGCGACTTCCACCGTTTGGTCAAAATTCGCCTTGGCATGCTCTTTTAAAAGGGCTACGGCTTCTGCCGGATCATATAGCTTGCTTTTGTCAATGGCCTTCGCCATCGCGAGGTATTTCTTCCCCCGTTTTGCCATTGCTTACTCCTCCTCAAATCAGTGGTCGCGCTCGCGCGCGTTGGCGGACGCTGTCGCATCCTCCCACATAATACCGGCCGGTTATTACTTAACCGTTACCCCCATGCTACGGGCTGTTCCTTCCACCATGGAGATGGCCGCTTCCAGGCTCCCGGCATTGAGATCTTGCATCTTTGTCTCGGCAATCTGCCGGACCTGCTCCTTACTGAGGGCGCCGACCTTTTCCCGGTTGGGGACTCCCGATGCCTTCTCCAGGTTGAGGGCTTTCTTGATTAATACCGGCACTGGTGGCGTCTTTGTGATAAAGGTAAATGAGCGGTCCTCATAAACGGTGATTACCACCGGGATCGTCATCCCCGCTTCGCCCGCTGTCTTCTCATTGAAACTCTTACAAAACTCCATAATATTGACACTGTGTTGTCCCAGCGCCGGTCCGACCGGTGGAGCCGGTGTGGCTTTGCCCGCAGGAATCTGCAGCTTAATCTGGGCTATGACTTTTTTTGCCATTCTCCTTTACCTCCCCTCGGGGACTAGTAACCAGCATAGCTGGTTTTCCAGCGTGGCTGGTTTTCCAACACCGCTGGTTAAAAGCATCTTTGTATCTTAGTGTCTTAGTTTTGCCCAATTGACAGTGGTGGTTAGCTAAGTCAGCTAAATCTTCTCTACCTGGTTATATTCCAGCTCTACCGGAGTTTCCCGGCCAAACATGGAGACCAGAACCCGTAATTTGCCCCGTTCCGGACTGATCTCTTCGATCACCCCGGAAAAATTTTCAAAGGGACCCCTGATTACTCTTACCGGTTCACCGACGCTAAAGTCGATTTTTGGCCGTGGTTCCTCAACGCCCATTTGCCTTAGTATTAGATCGATCTCTTTTTGTTGAAGGGGGAGAGGCCTGGAACCCGGGCCGACAAACCCGGTGACTCCCGGGGTATTGCGCACCACATACCAGGAATCATCATTCATCACCATTTCTACCATCACATATCCCGGATAGATCTTCTTTTTGGTCAGCTTTTTTTTTCCGTCTTTATATTCGTATTCCTCTTCCATGGGCACCACGACCCGGAAGATCTTATCCTCCATCCCCATGGAAGCTACCCGGCGTTCCAGGTTGGCTTTGACCTTGTTCTCATAACCGGAATATGTGTGAATAACATACCAGGCTTTCTCCATGTTAAATACAAATCCTCCACACCAGGTTTCAGTTGTAGTTGGCAGCCGGCAACCGGCCTCATGCCAAAAACAGAAACCGGATTAATAGAGCCAGCCTTTAAAGACCAGACCCAGCAGCATGTCAAAGGCCCCAAGCAGCAGTGCGACGACGACAACAGTAACAATCACTACAATTGTATAGACCGTTGTCTCCCGCCGGTTGGGCCAGGCCACTCTTTTCAGTTCCGCAATGACACTACGGAAATACCTCCCAACCCTCTTCCCCTGCTTTTGCTGCTTTCCCATTTTAGCTCCCACCTTTACCGTGTTTCCCGGTGAACCGTCGCTTTACGGCAAAACTTACAGTACTTCTTCAATTCCAGGCGATCGGGATCGTTCTTCTTATTCTTATTGGTCCGGTAATTCCGGTTCTTACAATCCACACATGCCAAAGTAATTCCTACACGCACCGGGTACACCTCCAGACAAAATGACAGAAAAAAAATAACCGGGGCAATTCAATGGTAAAAAACTATCATAAAAATCAGCGGTTGTCAAGTAATTAGTCTTTATTCTTATTTAAACCAGTCTTTATCTTAATTTACGCCAGGATCTTGGTGACCACACCGGCGCCGACGGTCCGGCCGCCTTCACGGATGGCAAACCGGAGTCCCTCTTCCATGGCGATGGGGGTGATCAACTTCACCGTCAACCGGACGTTATCCCCG
>JAAYIC010000078.1 GCA_012735195.1 Bacillota bacterium | reverse complement strand
GGTATACCAAGCACCTGCTGGTGCTGGACCAAGGCAGGCTTATTGACTCCGGGCCGACCAGGGAGGTCTTCCTCCGCCTGAAGCAAAGGAAGAACGGGACCTTTGGCCGGACAGAAGCGCAGAGAATCGCCACCCTGCTGGCTGAGGGGAACCCGGCTATCTTTTCTGCGGTCGTCACCTATGATGATCTGCTTTCCGCATTAAGGCAGGAACTGGCCGGGGGTGGTGAGGGATGAGGACCCTGCCGGCCGGTCAATACATTCCAGGCCATTCCTTCCTCCACCAACTCAATGCCAGGACAAAGATTCTCTGTCTTTTTTTCCTCATGGCTGCGGTCATCGGCGCCTCGTCGCTTTGGGGCTACGCCCTGGTACTGGCGGTAATTTTTCTGCTTATCCTGGTTTCAAGGTTGCCGGTGCGCCCCGCCGTTGCTTCGGTCCGTGGCATCTACTGGTTCTTGCTGGTAATTTTTATGATGAATGCGCTGTTTTTTGGCGGGGAAGACCCACCGGCCTCCTGGGGGATCTTCCAGCTCTCGCGCGAGGGGATTAGGCAAGGTTTCAAGGTGGCAGGCAACGTGCTCCTTATCTTCATCCTTGGCAACCTGCTGACCATGACCACCTTGCCCACGCAGGTCACCACCGCGCTGGAGAGCCTGATTAAGCCCTTGAAGTTCATTGGCGTCCCCACAGAGGATGTGGCAATAATCATCAGCATAGCTATTCAATTCATCCCCACCCTAATGGAGGAGACCGAGCTAATCAAGATGGCCCAGATCGCCAGGGGGGCCAGGTTTGAAAGTAAGAAACTGTTGGAACGGGCGGCAAGCTTTATCCCGCTGGTGGTGCCGGTTTTTATCGCCGCTTTCCGGCGGGCGGATGAGGTAGCCCTGGCGATGGAGGCGCGGGGCTATCGTAATGCCAAAAACCGGACCAGGCAAAAGAAAGAACCCCTTACGCCTTGTGATTACTTTGCCTTAGCGGTATGCGCTTTCATCTGCCTGGTCCAATTCTTCCTGCTGCCCTAATTGGCCCTGCGCTTTATGTATGGAATTATTACTTATTCTGAAGGGAGCAATTATCTATTATTCGAGGGAGCAATTACCCATTATGTACCCATTATTCAGGAAGAAAGTCAATAGGAGGGAGATTTAATGGTAGAGATCTCTTATGTCAAACGCTCGGTCATCACCGCCGTCTGCATCGGGCTCTGTGTTGTGCTGCCCATGGCTTTTCACGCCATTCCGAATGGCGGCAGGCTTTTCAGCCCGATGCACATTCCTGTGTTGTTGGCCGGGCTCATCTGCGGCTGGTCTTTCGGGCTCCTTTGCGGGCTGGCCGGTCCCCTGCTCTCCACCCTGATCACAGGGATGCCGCCGGTGGCCTATTTACCGCCGATGCTGGTGGAACTTGCCGTTTACGGGCTGGTTAGCGGGCTCATCTTTGCCCTGGTCCGCACGAAGAAACTCTATGCCGACCTCTACATCAGTTTGGTGGCGGCGCTCCTTGCCGGGCGGATTGTGGCCGGGGCCGCCATAGCCCTGATTTTCTCCGCCGGCAGCTACTCTTTGGCCGCCTGGACCGCCGGCTATCTTGTGGGCACCTGGCCCGGGATCGTCGTCCAACTGGTGCTCATCCCGGCCCTTGTCTCCGCCCTGATGAAAGCAAAGCTGATCCCGGAACGGTACTCTGCTCTGCCTGGAGAATGAGGAAGACAGCGTTTGCCGGCCACCTGAAAAACCAGGCTGCACTGCATCCCAGTATGACGCCGCAGGATACGGTAAAGCTATGCTTTCAAGCGGTTTTTGGCGCAGAACATATCTTAACGGATCCGGCGACAGCCCGGGCCAACCTCCTGGCCGAGTTTGCACAGATCCCACCACGGGAGATGGCGGTCTTTGAACTGATCTCTGTAGAGTACAGCAGGTGTAACCTGGCCGCCTGGAAGTGCCTGCAGCTGCCGGCGGAATGGCTCTTCCGGATGTTTTTGCATTCGGCGGCGGGAAATGCTACGCCCGCAAAAGAAGAAGATACGGGAAAAAGGGAAAATGCGGAGGCGCTCTTTATGGAGTACCTCGAGACCGTTACCGCTTGCGCGGACCAGGGGCTCCTCCCCTTTACCGGTACAGCCTGGCGCGGGTATCTGGAGGAGTACCTGGCGGGCGGGGTGCGTCCCGTTCACCACAGCCAGCCATACCGGTTAAGGGAAAAACCGGCCTACCGTATTGTCAAAAGGGATTACGAGAAGTTGCTGCCGGTATTGCAAAAGCTTGTCGCGCTCCAGGAAGAAGCCCTCCCGGAGCAAGCGAACCAGGAACAAACTATCCAGGAGCAGAACTTCCAGGGGCAGGCTATGCAGAAACAGGCTGAGCCGAAAATCATCGCCATCGACGGCCGGGCGGCGGCAGGAAAGACAACCCTTGCCGCCCTCCTCTCCCAGGTGCTGGCGGCGGAGGTGATCCCGATGGATGACTTCTTCCTCCCGGCGGAGCTGCGCACAGCGGAAAGACTGGCGCAAAACGGTGGAAATATCCATTACGAACGTTTCCGCGCCGAGGTCCTTCCGTATTTAAAAAAGAACGAAAGCTTTTCCTATCACCGCTTTGACTGCGGGATAATGGATTACAGCGGGGCGCGCCTGGGCCAAAAGAGCTCCTGGCGGATTGTCGAGGGCTCCTACAGCTGTCATCCGGCCTTTGGCGACTATATGGACTGCCGGGTCTTTTGCGATATCTCCCCTGACGAGCAGAGGGAGAGGATTATGAAGAGGAACGGCCCGGAGATGGCGGAGGCCTTCTCTACCCGGTGGATTCCCATGGAAGAGCAGTACTTTAAAACTGAACGGATCAAAGAGAAGGCGGATGTGATAATTGAGGTGTAATAGTTGAGATGCAATAATTAAGAAGACGTTCACCCCGGCTACCACCGGGCGAGCGAAGTCAAAACCTCCTCACTGCCAGACTAAGGTGAGGAGGTTATTCTGTTTCACCAGGGTTTCTTCCCGCTGAGCCAGCCGTTTTTCTCCCAGTGTTCCCGGTCGGCCGGGTTCCAGTTGCCCGATTTCTGCATCATACCCATGGCTTTAAAGACTATTTTTGTCTTCAGTCCCGGCTTTACCTTCCCCAGTCTTTTTAAGATCTTCGTCGCCAAACGGGCAACTTCTTTTTCGATCCGGGCCTTCTTTTTGGCCGGCACCATCTCCCAATTTGTCGCCCTTATATTCTTCGCATAGCCGTAACTCTTGGGTATTCCCCAGTAAAAAAAGTGCCGCCGCAGATCCCTCGTGACCCTTTTTGCCCCGGCGCCGGCTGCGGTTGAAACCGCCAGCCCTATTTTCCAGAACATCTGCGGGTGGGGTCGGTGGGGCAACCAACGGTATCCCATGTGGTCAAGGAAGGTCTTTAGTTGGCCGGTCATGCCCAGAACATAGCACGGGGAATCCAGGATCACCAGATCCGCTTCTTCAATCGCCCTGACCACCGGTTGCACAATCTCCGCATGGGGGCATTGGCTCTCGCCCTTGATAAAGCAATTACAACAACCGGTACAGGCAGGAGGGGTGTCCCTGGGCATGAAAAACTCGGCTATTTCTGTGTTTTTACCGGCCAGCTTATTCAAGAACAGCCTGGTGATATTATAGGTACTGC
>JAAYIC010000057.1 GCA_012735195.1 Bacillota bacterium | reverse complement strand
TGCTGTATAGCCCATGGGAAAATGCATTTTGAAACCGTGAAAATGGTAAGATATAGAAAGATGAGGCTATGGGTCTTTTCTTATTTCCTCTCCGTCATCACCACGGTGATTGTTTATATGACGGGAGGGACAAATAAGGTTTATCCCAATTTGATGTATGTCCCTATTGCTATCACGGCATCGGTCTATGGCAAATGGCCGGGGGTGATTCATGCCATCATAAGCGGCTTGCTTATGGGACCCTTTATGCCTCTGGATAGAGAACTGCAGATAGACCAGGAGACAATTAATTGGGTGGTAAGATTACTTACATATGTAATGATCGCCTTGGTCATCGGTTATTTCTCCGACTTTTTCCGGGAGGAGTTTGAGGAGAAGGTTCGAAAGGAAAAGGAGGTTGCCGATGCCCACATGGCGGTGGTCTATGCCCTGGCCAAACTGGCCGAACACCGGGACAGTGATACAGGCGGGCATATTGAAAGGGTAGCAGAGATTTGTTGGCTGCTCACCACCAACCTGCGACGCAGGGAGAAATATAAGAATTTAATTGATGATGATTATATCGAAAAACTGACCAGAGTCAGCCCGTTGCATGATATCGGCAAGGTGGGGATACCCGACAGGATTTTACTGAAACCCGGACGTCTCACGGCAAAAGAATTTGAGATCATGAAGACCCACACGACAATCGGGGCAAAAACCCTGTTGGAAGTGAAGGAGAAGTTTCCGGAGAACAGACTCTTGGAACTGGCCATCAATATCACTAATTTTCACCATGAAAGGTGGGACGGGACCGGGTACCCCCTGGGACTGGAAGGGGAAGAGATTCCCCTGTCAGCCCGGATTATGGCGATTGTCGATGTCTACGACGCTCTGCGGTCCAAGCGGGTCTATAAAGACGCCCTAACCCATGAAGAAAGCCTCGAGATTATTAAAGAGGAAAGCGGTAAGGCCTTTGACCCGGAGATCGTCGCGGCTTTTGTGGAAATTGAGGACAAGGTCAAAAGGGTTTTTCTCAAATACGAAAACTCCGGAGCCTATGCGGCCGAAGGGCGGTAAAAAAAACCGGCAAGAGATTTATACGTATACCCGGCAAAAGATTTTTACATAACACGAGATGGAAATAGGGAACGGTGGCCACCGTTCCCTATTCTTAATGTCCTTTTTGGCTTGGTCATTTTTGCCCTTTTCTTACGGGAGGTTCTCAGTTATCTCAGAGATGACCGAGTCAAGGATGAAATTGTCAAATTTTCCTTTTGCCTTCTCGTATTCGTCTTTTTGTTTGATCGTCCAGCCCAAGAGGGGCACACCCAGTTTTCTCATGCTCTTCAGCCGGGGGCCGGTGGCATGATTTACTTCGTAGGCAATGAAATGGGGCCGGCTCATAAAATTGAGGAGGAGATTCCCCAGGAGCACCCTCTGATACCACGGCAGGCGTGTGGTTCCCGCATACTCCACATCGTAATCGCTCACGGCAAAGCTGCCGGCGAGCTGCCCCCGTAAAACCTCCGGGGCATTTTTACGAAACCAGTTGAGCGTAAACGGGTTGAAGGCCTGCACAGCGTATTTCCCTTGGTAGTTTCTTAGTTCCTCGTAGATCAGGCTCTCCATTTCCCCGACTTTCCCCTCGTTTTTCACCTCTACCAGCAGCGGAACCCGGCCGGCAACAAAGGCCAGCACATCGCGGAATAAGGGGATCCTTTCCGTGGACCCGAAAAGCGTATGCTTTGACAGTTCTTCATAAGTCAGTTCATGCAGATATTGGTCAATACCCAATCCGCGCCGGAGTTTTTTGTCATGGTAGACAACCAGCTTCTTATCCTTGGTCATGGCCACATCCAATTCAATAATAAAGCCCCTTTCTATAGCACCGCGAAAAGCCGGTATCGAGTTTTCCGGCACGGTCCTATTCTCGTCATGCAGACCCCGGTGGGCGATTAATGCGCTATGTAACCAAGCAAGTTCAGCCGGGTCGCGCTTCTCCGCCGCCCGGGCAAATCTGATGAGAAAAAGAACCCCCAGGAAGAGAAGAATAATAATACCGGTGGTGATAAGTTTTTTCAGTTTCATTTGACCATCCCCTTCTTTGCCGGCGTCATTCGCATCTTATTTTTCCGGCGCCGGTCCGTGGCAGCCCGCCGGTAACCACCAGAGACCTTTCCCAGCGCAGTTCCAGGTCTTGAGGAGGGTTCTTAAGGGGCGCCGTACCAGTAACAGTGGTAGCGCGGGCATGCTACGACAATTTTAACCAGTTAGTTATTCGGTGTTGGCCTGATTATTCCTTCTTTAAAAAGCAAGACCCTTTCGCCTGGAGTGACCGGGCATTTTCGCCGGTATGTTCCATGTAATCGACATTAGAGGAAAGGGCATCTTTACGGCGAAGAGTTTATAAGGAAAGAGCGCGCAAGGCGTAGAGAAGCCTTTCAACGGAGGGCAAAAAGACCGCCTGTACTCCGGAAGAAAGGCTTCCGCATGATATTTGGAGCGGGGGCGAGTATGATAGGAGAATGAAGACAACAGAGTTCCAAAGAAAAAAAGTGAAGAGGGCAAAAACCGGGCGGGGAAGGAGAAATTCCGGCATAGCCCGGGGTAATCAACCCGGCGGCGACCGGGGGGAAAGGCAAAAACCCGGCCCCGGCCGCTTGTCCGGCGGTCAGCCGGAAGAGCAACGGCCCGAGAGGCCTTTGGCGACAATAAGGAGGCTTTGCGGGTTTCTCCGCCCGCACCTCTGGATCTTGGTTGCCGTTGCTTTTAATATTATCTTGACCGCCGGGGCCCGGCTGGCTCCACCCTGGATCACCAGGTATACCGTGGACTTGGCGATTCCGGCCGGCCGGCCGGAACTGCTCTGGTACGCCGGCGGGGCTTTAGTAGGAGCCTCCCTGCTGGAAGGGGTTTTGGTTTTTCTGAACCGCTATGCCATGGAATACATGGGACAGAAGGTCATTTTTGAGCTCCGGGGCAAGCTTTACGAGCATCTGAGCCGCCTCTCCTTCTCCTATTATGATTCGGTGCGCACCGGGGATATTATGGCCCGGATCACTTCGGATACCGAGGTCCTGCGGAGGTTTTTTGGTTTTGCCGTTATTAACCTCTTCTCCAACCTCTTGGTGCTGGCCGGGGTCTTCTTGGCCATGCTCTTCTGGGATTACCGGTTGGCCTGGCTCTACCTGGGGCTGGTTCCCTTTATGTATCATGCCATGAAGAATTACGCGTTTAAAGTCCGCCCGTTATGGAGGGTGGTCCGGCGGCGGCTGGCCGGTCTCACGGAAGCCGTCCGGGAAACCGTGGCCGGTATCGAGACGGTCAAGCTTTTTAATGGCGAAGCGATGGAGGTTGAGAAGTTTGCCGCTGAAAACGACGGTTATTACCACAGCCATCTGGAAGCGGCGCGGATCTCTGCGGTTTGGATGCCGTATACCTCTTTCTTATTGGGCGTGGGCACCGCCGTGGTGATCTGGTACGGCGGGAGGCTGGTCATCCGGGGCGGACTTTCCCTTGGCACCCTGGTTGGGTTCACCGGCTATATAGCCATGCTCACCCGGCCGATCCGCCAGACCGGGAGGATCGTGGACCTGGTTATTCGTGCGGTCACATCGGCGGAACGGATCTTTGCCATCCTCGACACGGAACCGGAGATTAAGGATGCCCCCGGCGCCTATGAACTGCCGGAGGTCACCGGCAGGGTGGAATATTCGGGGGTGGAATTTTCTTATGATGGCAAGACCCGGATCCTGAAAGGGGTCAGTTTTACAGTGGAACCCGGTGAAGTGGTGGCGGTTGTGGGTCCGACAGGCGCCGGTAAATCCACTCTCCTTCATCTCTTGCCGAGGTTTTATGAACCCACCGCCGGGAAGATCACCATTGACGGCCATGAGATCGGGGAGGTGACCGTTAAGAGCCTGCGCAGTAAAATCGGGCTGGTACTGCAGGACACCTTCCTTTTTGCAGCCACGATCGCCGAAAACATCGCCTTTGGGAAGCCCGGCGCGACAATGGAGGAGATCCGGTGGGCGGCGAAAATAGCCCAGATCGATAATTTTATCGAGTCGCTGCCGGACGGTTATGATACCCTCGTCGGGGAGCGGGGAGTCCTGCTTTCCGGCGGGCAAAAACAGCGCCTGGCCATTGCCCGGGTGCTGCTGACCGACCCCCGGATTCTGCTCCTGGACGAACCCACCTCCAGTGTGGACACGGAAACAGAGGCGCGCCTCAGGAAAGCCCTGGCAGAGGTGATAAAAGGGAGGACCGTTATTGTCGTTGCCCACCGTTTATGGACCGTGCGGAGCGCCGATAAGATCCTGGTCCTGCAGAACGGGCGGATTGTGGAGACCGGGACCCATGAGGAGCTTCTGGCCAGGGGTGGGGTTTATGCCGGGATAAACAGAACGCAGTTGCAGACAACCAGAGGACTCGGGGAGGGAAGGTAATGCGGGGTGGCTTCGGACACAGGATGACGGCGGACGGGGAGAGGTATAAACTCTCCCGGCTGAACAGAAAGATCTTGGGCCTGGCCTGGGGATACGTCCGGCCGCAGTTGGGCCGGTTGGCTTTGGCCTTCGGCGCCATGCTGCTGGTCACCGCTACCACCCTGGCAGGCCCGTATCTGACGAAAATCGCAGTGGATGATTACATAACCTCCGGCGCCCTAGGGAGTGCAAACCGTTCCGGTTTGAACCTGATCTTCCTGGCCCTCTTGGGGACCCAGGGCCTTTTTTGGCTGGCCTCCTACTGGCAGGCTTTCCTCTCCGAACGGATCGGCCAGGGGATAGTATATGCGTTGCGCCGGGATCTCTTCCGGAAATTGCTCGGCCTGGACATGGCCTTTTATAACCGGCAAAAGATCGGCCTCATCACCTCCAGGGTGATCAATGATGTGGAAACCGTGGCCGAGGTGCTTTCCAGTGGGATCCTTGATTTCAGTAATGATCTTCTCACCCTCGCCGGGATTATCTTCGTCATGGTCCGTTTCAACCTCAAACTGGCGTTGATTGCCTTTGTCACCACCCCCATAATCCTGGTCACCCTTTGGCTCTTTGGAAGGAAACTCCGTCTTGCCTATAGGGAGGTCCGGCGCAAAGCGGCGGAACTCAATGCCGAAGTGGAAGAGAGTGTGGCGGGGATGCGGGTCATTCAAGCCCTGTCGCAGGAGGAGGCGGGTGCGGAGAAGTTTGCCGGGGTTAACTGGAGGAATTTTAAAGCCCGGCTGCGGGCGGTCTCCATCTTTGCCCTGCTCTTTCCCGTAATGAACATCCTCGGAACCCTCTCCCGCGCGCTTGTCATTGGTTTCGGCGGGTTAAGTGTGATCAGGGGCGAAATCACACTCGGTGTTTTTCTTGCTTTCCTCACCTATGTAGCCAGGGTTTTCTGGCCCTTGCGCGAGTTGTCGCAGGTCTACAATACCTTTCAGGCCGCCGCTGCGGGATTGGAAAGGATATACGAGTATCTGACCGCCACCTCCTTGGTCCGGGAAAGCACGCAACCACGGCGGCCGGCCGGCGGGTACCGGGGCGAGGTGGTCTTTGCTTCCGTCTCTTTTGGTTACGAAGGGCGGGAAACGGTAATTAACGACCTCAACCTGCGGATCCGGCCCGGTGAAGCCCTTGCCTTGGTTGGACATACGGGCGCCGGGAAATCCACGGTTGCCCGGTTGCTGACGCGCATGTATGATGTGGACGCGGGCGGCATTAGGATTGACGGGGTTGATCTGCGGGACCTTTCCTTCGCCGAC
Organism: Bacillota bacterium; assembly: GCA_012735195.1. GTDB lineage: Bacteria > Bacillota > UBA4882 > UBA10575 > UBA10575 > JAAYGG01. Next base: position 38,468 of record JAAYIC010000057.1, on the reverse strand, counting down.
CTCCGGAGCGTAGTTGGGCGGGTATCCCAAGACGTTTTCCTTTTCAACGGGACAATCCGGGAGAATATCGCCTATGGGAAGCCGGGGGCCACGGAAGAGGAGATCGTCCGGGCACTCAAGAGCATTTATGCGGAGAAGGTATTCGCAGCCCTGCCCCACGGGCTTGAGACCCGGGTGGGTGAAGGCGGGGTCATGCTGTCGGGAGGACAAAGGCAATTGGTGGCTTTTGCCCGTGTTTTACTGGCCGACCCGCGCGTCCTCATCCTTGATGAAGCCACTTCCAGTATGGATGCGCATACCGAGGCCTTAATCCAGAAAGGCCTGGAACGGCTCTTGGCGGAGCGGACCTGCCTGATCATTGCCCATCGCTTTTCCACCCTGCAAAGGGTTGACCGGATATGCGTTTTAGAAGGAGGAAGGATCACGGATATGGGGACCCATGAGGAATTAAGCAAGCGGAATACCCTGTACCGGAGTTTATACCTGAAGCAGTTGGAGTCTTTTTAAAGGCTGTCCGGGCCATTGCCTTTACCGGACCGGGGTGACTATTGTCTTTACCGGATTGGGTTCTTCCCCAACTCCAGCAAATCCCGGATGATCTCTCCGGCCAGGATCAACCCGGCCACCGCCGGCACATAGGAGACGGTCCCGGGCACGGGAGAGGGGGATGCGGGTTTACGGGGTTTTTCCGTTGAGTAAACCACTTTTACACCGCCGGTGATTCCCTTACGGCGCAGGGAGAGCCGGACCGCCCGTGCCAGCGGGCAGGTGTGGGTTTCCCCGATATCGGCCACGCGGAAGGCGAGGGGGTCGAGTTTATTGCCTGCCCCCATCGCGGAAATCACCGGGATTTTTCTTTCCAGGCAGTAACAGATTAAAGCGGTTTTGGCGGCCACGGTGTCGATGGCGTCCGCCACATAGGAGAAGTCGCCGCGGAGTAAATCCGGGATATTCTCCGGCTTGGCAAATTCCTGTTTGGTTTCGACCACCGCCCCGGGGTTGATGGCTTTTACCCGCGCGGCGGTCACCTCGACCTTTGGTCTCCCGTAGTTCCCCTCCACGGCAATAAGCTGCCGGTTGGTATTGGTCAGGCAGACCGTATCATGGTCCACCAGGAGGAAACGGCCGATACCTGCCCGGGCCAAGGCTTCAACCACGTAGGAACCAACCCCGCCCAACCCGAAGACAGCCACCCGCTGCCGGGCGAGGCTCGCCAGGGCTTTCCGGCCGAGTAAAATTTCGGTTCTGGCAAAACGGCTCTCCTCATTTGCTTTCATATCGCACCTGTCCTGTCCCACCGGTCCTGTTACGGATATAAAATCCGGCTCACACCGGGTCTTGGTTGTGATGTAAAGTTACCGGTCCACATCGGCCCTGGTTACGGGTATAAATAACCGGTTCACGTCTGTCTTAGTTCCGGATATAAAATTACCGGCCGTATTTGGCCGATAATTTTCTCCGCGCTATTTGTCATCTTTTCTTTCTTTGTCCTTACCTTCCTTGCCCTCTTTACCTTCTCTGCCTTCCTCGCCTTCCTTACCCTCTTTGCCCTCTTTACCTTCTCTACCTTCCTTGCCTTCCTTGTCTTTCTTATCCTTCTTATCTTTCTTCTCTTCCCGTTTCCCGTCCGCTTTTTTTACTTCCTCTTCTTCCTCTTTGGGCCGGGGTAGTTGAATCCCTTGTACATGCAGGTTCACTTCGGTTACTTGGTAACCGGTGGTCTCCTCCACCGCCTGACGGACAGTATTTTGCAGTTTTTCGGCCACCTCGGGGATTTTGACGCCGTATTCCACGATTACGCTGATGTCGATGGTTATTTTATTATCAAACTGGTGGACCTTGATCCCCTTACTCAGGTCGCGTTGGCCCAGTCTTTCGGCGATCCCCCCGACCAAACCCGTACTGCTCATTCCGGAAACCCCGTCTACTCTGTCGACAGCCATCCCCACTATTTTTTTGATTACTTCCGATGAAACATAAATACTGTCCTTTTCGGTGATTGAGTTGTTTTTTTCCATATCAATCTCAATGGTTTTCTTTTCGTCTGCCAATCACCGCACCCCTTTCGACGCGCGTCTGCGCGTGGAAACGTGCGCGCGCGTGACTAATGTTTGTTTGGATCAAGCCGATAATATGTATGGATGTATTTTTTTATCGAAGCGGAATAATCTTATCAAATATATGTGGACATGTCAAGGTTTTTAGGGAAAAGAGGGTTTTGCGGAGACGGGCAAGAATATTCTATTTAGTTAATGCCTTTTAAACAAGGCCGTTACCAAGACAAAACAATCAGATAGGAAGATAGAGAAGGCGGGATCTGTGCGCAATTTCCGCCGGCAGGGGAGGGAGAGTAGTGTGTTACGCTTACCTTGCCATGGTAAAAAATAAGAATAATATGGAACAAGTTGCCGCTATTTTATCCTGTCTTGCCGATGAGGCTGTGATGACCCAACCCGCGATCGAGTATCGGGTGCGGCAATTGGAGAAGCTAAAAGAGCTCGGGGAAGAAGAGATATACATGAAAGTCCGGGACGATTTAAAGAATAACCCCAATTACAGCAGTTTTTTGGCTTAAACGCGCCTTACACTTTACCGTAGATTACCAGAGAACCCGCATAACAAGGGTTCTTACCACAGCTGGTAATCTTTTATATTTTATGCCCCAATACCTTTTCACAAAAAATAGAGAATGCCAATGGTTTGTAAGGGGAAAGGGTTGACCATGCCAAAAAAAGGATATAAAATTTAAACAACTAGAAAAACAAATAACAGAAGATTTTGGCATAGGTTTTAAAGAGAATAGGGGCGAAACGATTGCCCCCGGAAAGAACCCCTATTACTACGCCTCTTAATAGCAACACTCTTCCTCTGGGCGGCGTTCACAGCCGGTACCCTCGCTGCCGCGGAATACCCGGAAGAAGCCGGCTGCTTTCTCTGGGAGGTGGATGCGGAGACCGGTCCGGCTTATTTTTTGGGTTCCATCCATTTGGGAGCGGAGGATCATTTCCCTTTGGCGCCAAAGATTGAAGATCGTACGAAAAATCCTCATTCTTGGTGGTAGAAGCAAACATACTGGCTGTGGCGCCGGGCACTTGGTCGGTGAAGACGGCATTATTGAGTTGTTGCGGAAACGGGGCTATACTGTCAGACGGTTATAAGGGAGAGGCATATTCCCCCTTTTCCGGGTTTGAATTGACGAACCGCCCAACTCTGTTTATACTAATAAGAAATATAAAAAGCTGCGTGCCGACGGCACGATTACCCGACGGGGTGAGGAGGGAAGGGCATGAAAATGGAGGAACTGGCGCGCCGGGTGAAAGAGGCCTCGATCACGCTGGCAGCGGCCGGCAGGGACCGTAAAGACAAGGCGCTGGCAGAGATCGCTAGATCCCTGGAGGAAAAGAAGGCGGAGATTGTCGCCGCCAACCGGGAGGATTTGGCCCGGAGCGAGCGGGAAAACCTGCCGGCGCCACTTTTGAAGAGGCTCCGTTTTGACGAGGAGAAAATTGCCGGGGTGATCGAGGGGATTCACAGCCTGATCAAGTTGGAAGACCCGGTGGGGAAGACCCTGTTCGCCACCGAACTGGATGACGGCTTGGAATTATATAAAGTCTCCTGCCCGATTGGGGTGATTGGGGTCATCTTTGAATCACGGCCGGATGCCCTGGTGCAGATCGCAACCCTCTGCCTGAAAAGCGGCAACGCTGTCCTGCTCAAAGGGGGTTCGGAAGCGATGGCCACCAACCGCGTTTTGGCCGGGGTGGTGATTGGGGCCGCCGTCAAAGCCGGCTTGCCACCGGATTGGGCGGCCTTGTTGGAGACCCGTGCGGAAGTGAATGACCTGTTGAAAATGGATCAATACATCGACCTGATTATTCCAAGGGGCTCCAATGATTTTGTCCGCTATATTATGGAAAATTCGCGGATTCCGGTGTTGGGGCATGCCGACGGGATCTGCCACTGCTACGTGGATGAAGAGGCGGATCTGCAAGCGGCCGCCAGGATTGTCCTTGATTCAAAAGTGCAGTATGTGGCGGTCTGTAACGCCTTGGAGACCCTTTTGGTCCATGAAAGGGTGGCGCCGGAGTTTTTGCCGGCTATTAAGAAATCATTTGACGAGCACAAGGTGGAACTGAGAGGCTGCTCGCAAACCCGGGCCCTCATCCCGGCTGTCCCGGCCACGGAGGAAGACTGGAAGACGGAGTATCTGGATTATATACTCGCGGTGAAGGTGGTCTCCGGAATCGAGGAGGCGATCGCTCATATCAACACCTACGGGTCGGGGCATACGGATAGCATTATTACGGAAAATAAAGAAAAAGCCGCCTTTTTTATGGATTATGTCGACGCCGGGAACGTCTTTTGGAACTGTTCGACCCGTTTTAGCGACGGATTCCGTTATGGTTTCGGCGCCGAAGTGGGGATCGGCACCGGGAAGATCCACGCCCGGGGACCGGTGGGCCTTGAAGGCTTGGTCATTTACAAATACCGGTTGCTTGGCCGCGGCCACCTTGTTGCGGATTATGCCAGTGGTACCCGGACCTTTAAACATGAAAAAATGAAAAAGGAGTTTTCTTTCTAGCCCTTTTTGTTAACAGCCGGCGAAAAGTTGTCCTAGACGGAAACGGGTGTATCAGGTATAATAAGGATAATGCGGCGTGTACCCGCGAAATTTTCTTTTTGCGCGGTTCTGCCCGTTTCCTCCGGATCTGCCGGCGCACCGGTCGCGCGTTACCTCTGTTTATCTGCAAGAGCCGGTTTGTACAGCACCCGAATATCCCTGCAAGATGCAGGCGGGAAAGAAATATTTGCTGGAATTGACGGATTTTTGTCGAAAAGAGCAGGAAGTTTCGGGTGAAAGGGCGAATATTCTTTCAGAATTTCTTCCCAAAAGGGGGGTGGATCAGTGGAGAGAAATTTCTCCGTTAAATCCCAACGGCCTCTGGGCACGATCGACGTATCCTCGGAAGCGATTGCCATGGTAGCCGGGATTACCGCCCTGGAGTGCTTTGGGGTTGTGGGGATGTCCTCCCGTAGTGTACAGGATGGTATCTCCGAATTGTTATACGGAAAAGAGAACCTGACAAAGGGGATTGAGGTCCGGATCGAAGGGGATCGGGTAATCATAGACCTTTATGTTGTGGTGGAATACGGGACCAAAATCAATGAAGTGGCCCATAATGTCATTGAAAATGTCAGGTATGCCGTAGAAGACAAGTTGGGACTTAATGTCAGCAGGGTCAATGTGAATGTTATGGGTGTACGCATCTGACCTGCAGACAAGATACGCGAATGGGGAGGAGCATGGATTGAATCTGGAATTTATCGAGGGTCCGGAGTTAAAAAACTTATTGGCAGCGGGGGTTGAATGCCTGAATGCCAATAAGGAAGAGATAAATGATTTGAACGTCTTTCCGGTGCCTGATGGCGACACAGGCACCAACATGGTTTTGACTTTTCAAGCGGCGTTGAGGGAAGTTCAGCAGGCTTCGGACGAGGTAAAAGATATTCTGGAACGGGCGGCACGGGGCTCCTTGATGGGGGCCAGAGGCAATTCGGGTGTTATTGTTTCTCAGTTTTTTCGCGGTTTTGCCCGGGCGGTGGGGAACGCTCCGCGCTTAGGAACGCTGGAGATTGCCAAAGGTATTGAAGGCGCGTCAAAACTTGCCTACCAGGCCATTCGTAAACCCGTGGAGGGGACAATCCTCACCATAGTACGGGAAGCGGCGGCGAAAGCTCAGGAATTACAGAAGAAAAAATTACCATTAATGGATTTCCTGGTACAAATCTACCAACATATAGTGGAGGTTTTGGAAAAAACCCCGGAAATGTTGCCCATTCTGAAACAGGCCGGAGTGGTGGATGCCGGCGGGAAGGGGCTTTGTTATTTTTGTCAGGGTTTTGTCGAAGCCCTGAAGGGCGAGAATATCCGGCCGTTGCCGAAGGCGGAAGCCCCGGCGCCGGGACTTCCGGCGGGCGTCCAATCCGTTGTTGATTACGAGATCGAAGATGAACATGAGCTTGACCCGGATAAAATTGCTTACCGTTATTGTACCGAATTTATTATTAAAGGGGAAAAGCTGGCGATTGAGGAGATTAAGAAGGATTTGGCTCCCCATGGCGACAGCCTGATTGTGATTGGTGATACACAAGTTGCCAAAGTGCATATTCATACCAACAACCCGGGTCTGGTCCTGGATTACATGGTCCGGCTCGGTGAGATGACGGCGATCCAGATCGACAACATGGTGGAACAGAGCAGGGAACGCCTGGCAAAACTCGGCATGGCCGCCAACCCGGCGCCGGCGGTGAAAAAGAAGATCGGGATAACGGCGGTGGTTGCCGGTAAAGGGTTACAGGCGATCTTCCGGGATTTGGGGGCGGATGAGATTATTGAGGGCGGTCAGACCATGAACCCCAGCACGGAGGAGCTATACCGCGCCGTCAGCCGGATCCAGGCCGAACAAGTAATCATCCTGCCGAACAATAAAAATGTGATTATGGCTGCAGGACAGGTCCAGGCTTTGACCGAGACTCCGGTAACAGTAATTCCTTCAAGGACCATACCCCAAGGGATCAGCGCGCTGATGGCTTATAACGCGGAGGCGGGGATTAAGAAGAACCGGGAGGCCATGTCCAAAGCGATTAAATCCGTTATCACCGGCGAAGTCACCTTTGCTGTACGGAGCTCCTCCTTTAACGGCTTGGAGATCCGGGAAGGTGACATTATTGGTTTGAAGGAAGGGGATATTATCTCCGTAGGGAAGAACCCTTCCGAAGTCCTTCTCGACCTGTTGAAGAATTTTCTCAAGGAAAAGGAAGATGCATTGATCACCGTTTATTACGGCCACGATATTGAGGAGAAAGAAGCCAATGAGCTGGAGCCCATGATCCAGGAGGCTTTCCCCGAAGCGGAAGTGGAAATCTACGAGGGTGGACAACCGTTTTATTATTATATTGTTTCAGTGGAATAAAAGGGTGGATTTTTCTTGATTCATATCGCCACAGACAGTACGGCCGATTTGCCGGAGAAATGGACGGAGAAGTATGGATTAAAGATCATACCGCTTAACCTTTTTTTTGGGGAGGAGGCCCTGAAAGAAGGGGAGGAGATTTGGGCGGAAGAGTTTTATTTCCGTTTGCCGTTAGAAGCCTACCTGCCAGCCACATCCGAGCCTTCGCCTGAAGAATTCGTCGATTTTTACCGTGGGTTTGCCCGGCCGGGGGATACGGTCATCTCCATTCATCTTTCCGGTAAGCTCAGTAAAACTTTGCGCTCAGCCCGTGCCGCCGCAAAGATGCTGCAGGATGAGATTGAGATCCTGGTCATCGATTCGCGGGCGGTCTCCATGGCCCTGGGGATGATCGTTATCGAAGCCGCGGAAGCGCTGGCCCGAGGGAAAAGCCGCCAAGAAATCCTTGACCGGATTGAATATGTCAAAACGAACCTGGTGGTCTTTTTTACCGTTGGCGACCTGGAAAACCTCTCCCGGACAGGCCGGATCGGAGAACTCCCATCCTGTTTCGGTAATTTGGTGAATGCCAAGCCGGTGCTGACCATTGAAAAGGGACGGATAATAGCTGTAGATAAAGTCCGCGGCAACCTTGGCCGGATTCACCGCCGGCTTTTGGAATTGACAAAGGAGCGGATCGGAACTTTGCCGGCGAAGATTATTATTCTTCACGCAGGCGCCTTGGAAGAAGCAAAACGAATGGAAGAGGCGGCCAAAGAGTTTTTCCCGGCCGGCGAGATCAGCATCGCTCCAATCGGCCCTGTGGTCGGGGCGCATACCGGCCCCGGCGCTTTTGGTCTGGTGGCTTTGGCGGATCCGGAAGAATGAGAATAACCGGCGGCATATACCGGGGGATGAAATTATACGGCCCCTCTCACCATGGGCTGCGCCCGGCGATGGACCGGATCCGGGAAGCGCTCTTCAACATATTAGCCGGTTTTGTTGTGGGCGGTAGCGTCCTTGATCTTTTTGCCGGATCGGGCTCACTGGGTATTGAAGCGTTGAGCCGGGGCGCAAAAAGCGTCCTCTTTGTGGAGAAGGACCCCCGGAGTCTCTGGGTTCTGCGGCAAAACTTGACGCTGCTGCAGAGCAGGGGCGAATGGGACGAAGAAAAAGAGATCAAGGTATGGCCCGGAGATGTTTTTCGTGTTCTCCCGCGTTTACATAGGGAAGGGCAGAAATTCGATTTAATTCTGGCCGATCCGCCTTTCCCGGCGAATTTATGGCCGAAGATTCTGAAGGCGGTCTCCGGTAACAAGTTGCTGGCCGAAGACGGCCTATTGGTTTTACAGGTCCGGCGGGATTACACTCTCCCGGAAAGAGTAGGGGACCTGACCCGCCGCGAGCGGAGGATCTACGGCGAGACATCATTGGAGTTGTGGAGGTATTCCCGATGACCATAGCCATCTGCCCAGGCAGTTTTGATCCCGTCACCAACGGACACTTGGATATTATTGAACGGACAGCGGCGATCTTTGACAAGGTCATCGTGGCTGTGTTGGAGAACCCAAGTAAAGAGCCGCTTTTTTCCGCGGCCGAGCGCCGCTATTTCCTGCAGAAGGTTTTGGCGCATCTGCCAAATGTGGAAGTTGAATATTTCCAGGGCCTGCTGGTTAATTACGCCAAAAGCAAGGACGCAAAGGTGATCGTCAAGGGGCTTAGGGCGATCTCCGATTTTGAGAGCGAGTTTCAAATGGCTTTGACAAATAAGAAGATGAATCCGGAGATTGAAACGATCTTTATGATGACCGCCAACGAGTATTCCTTCTTAAGTTCCAGCATGGTCAAGGAGTTGGTCTATTTCGGCGGCAACCCGGAAGGGTTTGTCCCCCCTTTGGTGGTCGCGGCGTTGGAGGAAAAACTTGGGCGCCGGAGGTCCGGTAAATGACGAGAATACATTTTTTGCTCTTACTCGACCGTTTGGAGGAGATAATCACAAAAAGCCCCAGGCTTGCCGGGCGTTCTCTGGTGCTGAAAGATGAATTTTTGGAACTGTTGGATAAGATCCGGCTGACCCTTCCCCCCGAGGTGAAGAAGGCCGATAAGATCATCAGTGAGCGGGAAGAATACATAAAAAGGTCCCGCGAGGAAGCAGAGAGGATTATTCGCGAAGCGACCCATCGCGCCGAGCAGATCCTTTCGGAACACTACCTGATCCGGGAAGCGGAAGAAGAAGCCGAAAGGATAACGGCACAAGCCGACGAATACGCCAGGCAGGTACAGACGGAGTTAGATCAGTATGTGAACGGTATTTTGAGTAAACTGGAAAACAATCTGATTCAAGTTCTGCAGATCATCCGCCATGTCCGGAGAGAGTTTAGTACCGAGGAAACGGAAGAGGAAGAGGAATAGGCGGGCATGGAGATAAATTTTCTGCACTAAGCAGGAGATTAGCGTTTCTCCGCGAAAACCTTTGAAAGGACTCGTTTTTGGTGTCGGACAGGAGAAGAAAGAAGATATCTATTGCTGTCGACGGGCCCGCCGGTTCCGGAAAAAGCACGGTAGCCCGGAGAATAGCTGTGGAGCTTGGTCTGTTATATATTGATACCGGCGCCATGTACCGGGGTATAACTTTAAAGGCCTTGCGACAAGGGATCTCTTTGCATAATGAAGCAGCCCTGGCCCGTCTGGCAAAAGAGACCAGTCTGGAATTTAGGGAAATGCCGGACGGCTCCCACCATTTATTCATGGACGGAGAGGACGTCAGTGAAGAGATCCGGTCCATGCCGGTGAATGACGGGGTATCTCTGGTCGCCGCGGTTAAAGAAGTGCGAGCGGCTTTAGTGGAAAAACAACAGAACCTGGGCGCCCGGGGCGGAGTGGTTATGGACGGGCGCGATATCGGTACGGTGGTCCTGCCGCAGGCGGAGTGGAAGTTTTTTTTGACCGCCTCCCCGCAAGAAAGGGCCCGCCGTCGCTGGCGGGAATTGAAGGCAAAAGGGCTGGATGTCTCCTTGGCGGAGATCGAAGCCAACATCGCCAACCGTGATGAGATCGACAGCACCAGGAAGGTCAATCCCTTGCGCCCGGCAGCCGATGCGCTCTTCCTTGATACCACGGAGATGAGTATTGAGGAGGTAGTTGACTGGATAAAGAAAAAGGTTGGTGAAGATAAAACCAATGTTTTATAGGTTTGCCCAGATATTGCTTATGATCTTGCTGAAAATCTTCTATCGGATGGAGGTCAATGGCGGTGAACACCTGCCGCCGGAAGGCCCAGTTATATGTGTGGCCAACCATGCCAGCCTGATTGACCCGATTGTTATGGGCTGCAGCCTGAAAAGGCCGGTTAATTTTATAGCGAAAGAAGAACTCTTCCGGGTCCCGGTATTGAACTGGATCATTAGAGCACTCGGTGCTTTTCCGGTAAGGAGGGGCACGGGGGACCGGGGGGCTATTAGGTCGGCCCTCGAGGTCCTGAAGAACGAGAAGGTCCTGGGGATCTTTCCCGAAGGGACCCGGTACCGGGATAATACCATCCATCCCCTGCAGCCGGGAGCCGCGTTACTGGCCTTGCAAACCGGAGCCTGTATCCTCCCGATGCTGATCAGCGGGACGCACCGGATGAGGTTTTTGTCTTTTCCCAAGATCAAAGTGGTGATCGGGCCGCCTTTCTCCTTGAACGTAGGCGGAGAGAGGAAAGAACGGATTAGAGCGGGGACAAAAGAGATCTACGAGCGCCTGGTCGCCTTATCCCGGCAGGGCGAAGGGATGTCCGCCACTTGGCAGGGGAGCGCTTGATGGGGCGGGAGATAATTGTTGGCAAAAAAGCCGGTTGCTGCTTTGGCGTAAAAAGGGCGCTGGAAATAGCCGGCGCCACCAGGAAAAAATATCAGGGTCCCGTCTATACCCTTGGACCTTTAATTCATAACCCCAAGGTTGTAAAGAGCATGGAGGAAGAGGGGATTATTCCCTGTGAGAGCCTGGAAGAAACGGAACCCGGAGGGGTGTTGCTCATCAGGTCGCACGGGGCGGGACCGCAGGTTTTCGCCGCCGCCCGGCGCCGGGGCCTAAAAGTAGTCGACGCCACCTGCCCCTTTGTCCGCCAGGAGCAGAAACTCGCCGCTCAGCTTTATGAGGAAGGGTACAAAGTGGTGGTGGTGGGGGACCCTAACCACGCCGAGGTACAGGCGGTCGCAGCCTCCGTGCCTGGAGGTGCGGAGATTATTGACCCGGTGGCTGTGAAAGACGCAGGGGCGAAGATTTCGCTCCCGGCACGGGTCGGGATGGTCTGTCAGACCACGCAGACACAGAAGAATTTGGCAGAGGTAATTTCTGCTATTTTGCCGGGTATTAAGGAATTAAAGATCTTTAATACCATTTGTAACGCCACGGCGGAACGGCAAACGGAAGTTTATGACCTCGCCCGCCGGGCGGATATATTATTGGTAGTGGGGGGGAGGAATTCGGCGAACACTCGCAAACTGGCGGAGATCGGTTCTTCGCTGGTTACGACTTATCATATAGAAGGGGTTGAAAATCTGGATCCCCGTTGGTTCCGGCAAAAACGGGTTATTGGCGTGACTGCGGGGGCTTCAACTCCTAAGGAACAGATTAATGCGGTTTTGGACTGGTTGGAAGAAAATTTGCAGGAGGAATGGACATGAGTGAAAAGGAACACATGGTAACCCACGAAGAAAATCAGCCGGAGGTGGAGACCACAGTCACAGCAGAAACAGGAGCAGCGGAAGAAGAAGTTCAGCCTTTAGAAGAGATGAAGGCGGAGATCCCCACTTTCCAGGAGGGGGATATTTTGGACGGCCGGGTGGTTTTGGTCCAGGATGACGCAGCCTATGTGGACATCAATTGGAAGTCGGATCTCCCGGTACCGCTCAACGAATTGAGCCTTGAAAAAGTAAGTTCCGCCCACGAAGTGGTTAAAGAAGGGGACACCATAAAGGTTATGGTGATCGAGATAGAAGAGGATAAAATCATCCTTTCCCGGCGGCGCGCGGAAGAAAAACTGGTTTGGGAACGGCTAAAAACCGCTTTCCACGAAAAACATGTGGTTAAGGGAAAGGTCATCGCAGCCGTAAAAGGCGGGCTCCAAATTGACTTGGAAGGAATATCGGCTTTTCTCCCCGCATCCCATGCAGATTTGGGTTATGTACCGGATTTGGCGGTTTTTGTCGGTCAGGAACTAGATTTATATATTATCGAGTTCTCCGAGACGCGCCGCAGGTTGGTCGTATCCCGCCGGGAGGTTTTGGCCGAGGAAAGAGAAAAGGCGAAAAAAAGACTTTTTGAAGAGCTTAAAGTGGGTGATACCCGGACCGGGAAGATTACCCGTTTGACTTCCTTTGGGGCTTTTGTCGAACTGGAACAGGGGGTTGAGGGGCTCCTGCATATTTCGGAGATCGCCTGGGAACGCCTGGATCATCCTTCCGAACGCTTACAAGAAGGGGAAGAGATTCAGGTGAAAGTGATCAAGGTTGACCCCGAAGCCGAAAGAATCTCCCTTAGCATTAAACAACTGACACCCCATCCTTGGACAACAGCGGCGGAAAGGTACCGCGAAGGCGATATCGTCGAGGGTGAAGTGGTCCGTCTCACTTCTTTCGGGGCTTTTGTCCGCCTGGAAGAGGGGATCGACGGTTTGATCCATATCTCCCAATTGAGCGAAGAGCGGGTGGAAAAAGCGGAAGACGTGGTGACAGTAGGAGAAAAAGTACGTGTAAAGGTCCTGCGGGTGGACCCCAAGGAGAGACGGATCGGACTGAGCCTGAAAGAAGCGGAAAAACCGGGGAAGGTTGAGCAAGAGAGAAAACCTGCCGGTGTTTACCTGGAAGGGGACGAGCCGCTCTCTTCCAACCTGGGAACAATCCTCTCTGAAAAACTGGCGGCCAGTAACGGGAGTATCAGCAGCCTGGTGAAGGAGGAACCGGGAGAAGAGGCGGAAGACGAAAGCAAAGAAGAAGCAAAAGCAGAAGTTGAAGAAGAAGCAGCAGCAGAACCCGAAGCCGTGGCCGGGGAAAGCGCAGAAGAGCCCAAAACTGGGGCGGATGAAGGCACAGAAGAAGGTCCGGGCGGGGATAATGCGTAATTCAGAAGAAGAACCGCCAAGGAATTACCTTCACCGGTCCGAGGCGACCGGGCGACGGGCCGGAACTGTCGAGAATCCGGTATGCGGGAGCGTAAGCTCCCGCTTTTTTTTGCCTTAGCGCAGGAGACCGGCTATGGTCTTTTTGCTTTGGCGCCGGGAAAAGCACACCAACCTCTCCTTCGTCGCACTATTTCTCATTGTATTGGAAGACGGCAGGAGTGAAATAATAAACCTGCAAGTTATGGTGGAGGAGTGCAAAACGATGAATTTGGGTGTGCTTTTATTGCTCGGGGCCGGGATTCTGATTCTGTTGGGCTTGGCCCAACAGGTACTGGACCGCCTTTACCTCACTGATAAACAGGCGCTGCTCTTTCTTGCCGCCATGGTGGTGGGGAGTTTTATTAATATCCCCCTCTACCGCGGAACCCCGCCGGTCTCCCTTAACCTCGGCGGGGCTATTCTCCCAGTGGGCCTTGCGGTTTATGTTTTTTCCCGGGCTGGAAGTAGAAAAGAGGTCAACAGGGGGATTTTTGGGGTGGTCCTGACCGCCCTGGCCGTTTATGCCGTTTCAAAGCTATATTTCTTCGATACCTATGCCGGCCGGGTTGAGCCGCAGTATATCTGGGGTATTCTCGCCGGGGGTGTGGCATACCTGATCGGCCGTTCCCGGCGGCTGGCTTTTATCGGGGGCACCCTTGGCATCCTGGTTGCCGATATCGTCCATGCGGTGGAAACGGCGATCCGCGGGCTTTCCTCTCCCGCCCGGATTGGCGGGGCGGGAATCTTTGATACCCTGGTCCTCGCCGGGATCATCGGCGTCCTGCTGGCGGAGATTATCGGTGAAACCAGGGAGAGGATCCAGGGCGGCCCTGCGGAAGACCGTGACCGGCAGGAAGGAGAGGGGTGAGCAGAATGAAGAGAAATAAAAAAAGAACCCTGTTGCCGGCTGTTCTCTTGTTCTTGTGTGTTTTCGCCTTTCCGGCGGCGGCGGAGAGGGAGAAGACCGACGGCACCTATTTTACTATTGTTGACGAGAACGAAGAGGTGATCTGCAGGACTGCCCATTATATCACTATTGGTGACGAGTATCTGACCGCAGATAATAAATTATACCGGGTACGGAGCGTGCACCAGGATGTGGCCCATGCCCGGCTGGTGGAGGCGCCCGAAGCCGGCCGGCGTTCCTTCTTTCAGGAGATCCGCCGGGGATTGCAAGCCCTTTTCCCAAGACGCGCCGAACCGGCCCAGAGTGAGGGAGAGAAGAGACCAATCGCCATTTATCACACCCATTCCGGCGAGTCCTACCTCCCCAATGAAGGCTCTCCTCATGTCGAGGCCGGCAACAGCGGCGTGCGAAAGGTGGGCGAACGCCTTGCCCGCCGCTTGGAAGCGGAAAACCTCCGGGTGATACATGATACTTCCAATCATGATCCACAGGATGCCATGGCCTATGACCGTTCCCGCCGGACTGTGGCGGAACTCCTCAAGAAACGTCCCATTGCCCTGATTGATGTGCACCGGGATGCGGTACCCGCGGAAGAATATGAAGCATGGGTGGAGGGTGAAAAAGCCACAAAGATCCAGCTGGTGGTGGGGAGGCAAAACCCTAATCGTGAGGCCAACGAGGCTTTTTCGCGCCAGGTCAAAGCAGCGGTGGACCGGGAATATCCCGGTTTGATTAAGGGGATCTTCTACGGCAACGGCAAGTACAATCAGGATATGGCCCCCCGCCTTCTGTTGATTGAAGCCGGTTCCCATACCAATAAGCGGGAAGAAGCAGAGAAAGGGGTGGAGCTGTTTGCCACCGCCGCCCACCGGGTCCTTTCAACGGGAGCGGTGAGCCGGCAGGAATCATCCGGCGCCTGGCGCGCCCTTCTATGGGTTGCCGGGCTGGTTGCCGCCGGGTTGGTGGTTTTCTTCCTTCTGAACCGGGATTGGGGAAGGTTGCGTGAGGACTAAGAAGATCATCTACCACTGGTCCGGTAAAGGAGCGAGCGCGCCCTTGGCGGCAGCCCTGCACTTGGGGCTGGTGGAACCGGCGCCGGAAGGAACCGCTGCCTGGAGGAACACCAGGAATGCTGTGGGAGTGATCCCTTTTGGGCGAGGAGCAGGGAAGGAGAGGGGGACCCTGATCCTTCTCGGCACGGGCAAAAACGGTGAAGAAGTCTACTTGCTGCCCAGGGGGAAAGAGGGGAAACTGCTCTTGACCCTGATCAGGGAGACCGCCCGTCTGCTGGGAGAGGATCCGGATGCCTACTGTTTCATCGACTGTGAACCGTACGCCCACCCACAGCCCGGCCCGGGAAAGAATGATCAGTTATTCCGGAGGATCGAGAAGATGGTCCAGGCGGTAAAAGAGGAAGTATTGCGGGGGCCGTGAAGGTAATCTACCATTGTTACGGCCGGGCGCATTCGTCGGTGGTCGCCGCCCATCTGCATCTGGGAAATCTGCCGATGGCGGGCCCGGTCAGTATTGAGCAACTGATTGGACTAGCCGAATTTGACCGGGCGGATTCCTCCCAATGGGGAATCCCGTATTTCATGGGCAGGGATGGACAGGGAAACGAGGTCTATATTCTTGGCCTGGACAGCCAGACCCCGGCCGGACTCCGGGCAATAACCAGCCTGATCTGGCATTTAGGAAAAAAAGACGAGATTCTCCTCTGTAATACACTGCCGGCGGTGGGACTCCTCACCCGGCTGGGCGGATTTGCCTCCAAAAAGCTGGGCTTAACCACGATCGGCCGACCGTTGGCGGCCTTCGGGATTATTCTCTCCCTTGATCGTCTGAGGGGACTGGTGGCCTGGACAAAAAAGAATTTATCCGGAAAGACGGGCCCCGCTGATTTCCGGCACGGCCGGAAGCAGGTACAAAGAAAGGAGCCAAAATGAAGGTCGAGGAGACAACATGAAGGTCGGAATCCCCAGAGCCCTTTTATATTATTGGTACGGCCCGGCCTGGAAGGCTTTTTTAAGTGCGGCCGGTCTGGAACCGGTGGTCTCGCCACCGACCAATAAAGCGATTATGACCGCAGGGCTAAAGGCGGCTGTTGACGAAATTTGCCTGCCGGTCAAGGTGTTTATCGGCCACTGCCTTGAGTTGCAAAAAAACTGCGATGCCGTGCTGGTTCCCCGTTTGACCAGTGTTGCCCGGAAGGAATACACCTGTCCGAAGTTCATGGGACTCCCGGATATGATCCGCCGTTTACTACCGCGGACCCCGGTGATCATCTGGGAAAGCGCCGGCAGTTTCCTTCCGGAACGCATATGGACGCCGCAAGGGTCCGGGATGATTTTCGAGCGGGAGTTTTTGACCCTTGCCGGGCGGGACGAAGTAGTCCACGGGGACGCCAACGGGAATAACCACGGGGTCATCCGCGGAGATGGAGTCATTCGCCGGCGTGGAGTCGTCCGCTGGAGTGGGCGGATGAAAAAACCGTTGGCAGCAGCCAGGAAAGCCCATGCCGTTTATACCGGGCTCTTGCGCCGGGGTTACCTGCCGGAGGAAGCGATGGCGCTTTTCGACGGTCAGCAGGGCCGGCCGGCCGGGCTCCGGCAAAGAACCAATCCACAAACAGCCAGCCAAGATTTGCCGGATGCGGCAGGCCGGGTTAACCCGGAAAGGCATAGAGAGAAACTGGACCGGGTTAACCCGGAAAAGCATGGAGAAAAACCGGACCGGGTTGACACACTTGGGCACAGAGCAAAACCGGGCCGGGTTATTGGGTTGGTCGGGCATCCCTACTGCCTCTATGATTCCTTTGTCAATACCGGTATTATCCGGTTTTTGCAGGAAGAGGGGTGCCGTCTCCTGACCCCGGAGATGTTGCCGGAAGATGAGATCGCCACGGCCCTCAAAGGGTTGCCCAAGGCGATTTACTGGACAATGGGGAGGGTGGCCCTTGGGGCCTCCCGCCTTTTCCGCACGCACGCGTGCGGGCAGGCCGGGGTTGACGGGCTGATCCATGTGGCGGCTTTTGCCTGTGGCCCGGAGGCTCTGATCGGCGAAGTGATCAAAAGGGAATGCAGCCGGGAAATTCCGTATCTTCAAATCTATTTGGATGAACATACAGGAGAAGCGGGACTACATACCAGGCTCGAGGCCTTTCTTGATCTGGCGGGAGGAAAGGAGCGGGCGGGATGCGTTTGACTTTTCCCCGGATGGGGCAGATTGATATCCCTGTACAGACCCTCTTTACGGAGTTGGGACACCAAGTGGTGCCACCGCCTCCGGTGACAAAGCGCACTTTTGACCTGGGCGTCAAGTATGCGCCGGAATTCGCCTGCCTGCCGTTTAAGATAACATTGGCCAATTATATCGAGGCCATAGAAAAGGGGGCCGAGGCCGTGGTCACCTTCGGCGGCGCTGGGCCGTGCCGGTTTGGCTATTTTGCCCAGGTACAAAAGAGGATCCTTCATGATCTGGGATATGATTTTGAACTGCTCCTCCTGGACCCGCCCGGCGCCGAAACCCGGGAACTCCTCCGGGCTCTCCGCTTTCTTCTCGGGAAAAATCTGAAAGAGCCCGGCCGCATCTGGCGGGCTATCCGTCTGGCTTGGGCGAAAGCGGTCTTTTTGGACCGGGCCAACCGCCTTTACCGCCGCCTCCTCCCCCGTGTCGCCCAGAAAAAGGCGGCGGAAATGGAATACCGAAAATTCCTCCGTGTAATGGCGGCGGAAAATGACCTACACCGCCTGGAGTTGGTCTATACCGCGCTTGCCCATAACTTGGAGAATCTGGCCCGCCTGGAAACCGGGCGGGTGTTACGGGTGAAGATCGTCGGGGAAATTTATATGATCCTTGAATCCGGGGTAAACTTTCATACTGAAAACATCCTGGGGCAGATGGGGGTGGAGGTGGCGAGGTCCGTTTCCATGACCCACTGGGTGGAAGCGAACCTCTTGAAGGCCCTGTTCCCGGAGCACCGCCGCCGCACCGAGTTGTTGTCCATCCCCTATCTCACTTCTTTTGTCGGCGGCCACGGGCGAGAGACCATCGCCGAAACGGTGGACGCCGGGACAAACCGGGTGGACGGGGTGGTGCAAATCCTGCCCTTTACCTGTATGCCGGAGCTTGTGGCCCAGAGTATCCTCCCGGATTTAAGCCGGCGCTTTAACCTGCCCGTCCTCAGCCTGGTCCTGGATGAGCATTCCGGCGCCGCCGGTGTGACCACCAGGTTGGAGGCGTTTGTGGATTTGCTCCGGCAAAAAAGGGAGAAGGATGAGGCAAAGGCAGGGGTCTGAGCAAACGGCGATCAGGCGATGATTGGGAGAGAGAACAAGGAAACAGCGGGCAAGAGGAAAGGAGTCTCCAGATGACCACAGGGTTTTATCTTGGCGTCGACGTGGGGTCGGTCAGCACTAATCTGGTGGTTATTGACGAAAAAGGTTCCATAGTGAAAAAAATATACCTGCGAACAGAGGGAAAACCCATAATTTCCGTGCAGAAGGGCCTGAACCAACTGGGACAGGATTTTAAAGACCATGAGATCTTGGGAGCGGGGGTCACCGGTTCCGGCCGGAAACTCATTGGCAAGGTAATCGGCGCCGATCTGGTTAAGAATGAGATCACCGCCCATGGAGTTGCGGCTTTGCAGGTTAATCCCGGGGTCAAAACCGTAATCGAGATTGGGGGCCAGGACTCAAAGATCATAATTATCCGTGAAGGCACGGTCGTAGACTTCGCCATGAATACGGTTTGCGCGGCCGGCACCGGTTCCTTCCTGGACCAGCAGGCGAAGAGGCTCAATCTTTCCCTTGAGGAATTCGGCGGGCTGGCCCTGCGTTCAAAGGTGCCGGTGCGGATCGCCGGACGCTGTTCGGTCTTTGCCGAATCGGACATGATTCATAAACAACAGATGGGTTACAAGTTGGAGGATATCGTCGCCGGCCTTTGCGAAGCCCTAATGCGGAATTACTTCAACAACGTCGGGAAGGGTAAGGAGATCCTGCCTCCGGTCTTGTTTCAAGGGGGAGTCGCCGCCAACAAAGGGATCAAGGCCGCCTTTGAAAAGGAGTTGGGGTATGAGATCATTATCCCCGAACACTACGAGGTGATGGGGGCCTGGGACGCTGCGCTTCTGTCCCGGAAGTTTGGAAAGAAGATGGGATTTCGTGGGTTTTCCTTGTCCGACCGGGAGATCCGAGTGGAAAGTTTTGAATGCCCGGATTGCCCCAACTGTTGTGAAATTGTCACTGTGGTCATTGACGGAGAACCAATCCCCGGCTGGGGCGGACGCTGCGGAAAATGGGAGAAAGGGGTTTCTCGCGCCATCGGATAGAGGGGTAACCGCGATTTGGCGAAGAGGGGCTAAGACAGATGAAAAAACGCAGGGGCTTCCGGCAACCCAAACCGGTTTCACGCACGCGCGGACAAGGAAAAACAGGGCAAGGGGCCGGACAGGTCGCGCGCACATGCGCGCGGGAAAAAGGAATGTCGCCCGCCCAGGAAAACGCCGGGCTTTCACCGGACCTCCAGGAAAATGTAGAATATCTCAAGGAAAAAATCGGCCGCAGCGACGATGTGGTTTTCCGGGAATATACTTTGGAACTGCCGGATCCCGTTGCCATAGTTGTCGTTTTTGTCGACGGGTTGGCCTCCAAAGAAATAATTAATGAATATATTCTCCAGTCGTTAACCTTTAAGGGAGAACTGAAGAGTGAATGGACACGGGATAAGAAAAACCTGGTCCGGCATATCAAAGACAAGGTCCTCAATATCAACGAGGTAAGAGTCTTAAGCAGCCTGGATGAGCTCATCACCCCCATTCTTTCCGGGGAGGCGGCGATCCTCTTTGACGGGTATGAGGAGGCATTAGTCTGTAATACCAGAGGCTGGGCCTACCGGAGTATTGACGAACCCGAGACCGAGGCGGTGATTCGCGGGCCGCGGGTGGGGTTTACAGAAACCCTCCGTTTCAACACCGCCCAGGTCCGGCGCTGGATCCGGGATCCGGATCTACGGGTCAAAGTAGTAAGGGTGGGCCGGCGCACCAAAAGCGATGTCGCCCTGGTTTATTTGGAATCTGTGGCCAACCCGCAGGTTGTTGAGGAAGTCGAGCGCCGGCTGGGGAAGATTGATATCGACGGGGTGATGGAGAGTTCGATTCTTCAGGAGATGATTGAAGACAGGAAATTATCCCTTTTCCCCACCATCCAGAGTACGGAGCGGGCGGACCGGGTTGTAGCTGCTGTTTTAGAGGGGAAGGTCGGGATCATTACCGACAACACCCCGTTTGCCCTGATTGTCCCTGTGACTTTTTGGGAGTTTTACTACGCGGCGGAGGATTACTACCACCGGTGGCCAATGGCTTTTCTCCTCCGGCTTGTCCGGTTTTCATCCTTTTTTTTCTCCCTTTATCTGCCTTCTCTCTACGTTGCCTTATCCTTTTACAACCCGGAGTTGATCCCTTTCCCCCTTGCCGTCCAGCTTGCCGGGAGCAGGGAGGGGGTGCCGTTCCCGCTTTTCCTGGAGGTCCTCTTGATGGAACTGGCCATAGAGATTATCCGGGAGGCCTCGGCCCGGCTTCCCGGTCCTCTCGGACAGACCATCGGTATTGTCGGCGGTTTTATTCTGGGAGACGCGGCCGTCCGTGCCGGTTTGATTTCACCCTTGACCACGGTGGTGGTGGCTCTGACGGCTATTTGTTCCTTTACCTCGCCCAATTTTGGGGTGGCCATCTCCATCAGGATCCTCCGTTTCCCCCTGGTGATTGTGGCTTTGGTGGGAGGCCTGTACGGGCTGGCCCTGGCTACGTTTGCCCTCCTTGTTTATACAGCCGGGATCCGTTCTTT
Source organism: Bacillota bacterium (assembly GCA_012735195.1). Lineage (GTDB taxonomy): Bacteria > Bacillota > UBA4882 > UBA10575 > UBA10575 > JAAYGG01. The sequence continues at coordinate 17,618 of JAAYIC010000057.1, read as the reverse complement.
TGGAGTTCCATTCTTATCGCCTTTTGTCCCCTTGCAGCCGGAAGATATCAAGGACAGCCTGGGGCGGGTTCCGTTCTGGGCGATGCTGAACCGGCCGCGCAGTTATAAACCGCTGGATACCAAGAGGCAAAAGACAAAAGCCCGGCACTGGTGGGAACGGCTGTTGGGAAGATAGGGGACGGGGGACGGTTCCGTGTCCTATTTTATCTCCTCCACCGGGCACGGGAGATAGGAAGAAGAAAATGAGCAAAACAACAATGTTCCTGAGTTCAAGACAGATCATCCTGCTTATTCTGGGGCTGAGCATCGGCGGTGGGAACCTCCTTTTACCCGGAAGGGTTGCACGGGTCTTTGGCACCGGCGGGTGGATCCTGGTGCTCGCCGCGGGTCTCATCTTTATCTTCGCTGCCTGGATCTGCGCATGCCTGGGGCGAATCTTCCCCGGCGAGACGGTGGTAGAGTTTAGCCGGCGGCTTTTGGGTCGGCCCCTTGGTTTCCTGACCGGTCTGGTGGTAGTCCTTTTTTTCCTCCTCTATATCCCGGTGGAAATCCGGATCCTTCAGGAACTGGTAAATATCTCAATCTTGCGCCGGGCGCCTTCCTGGTTCGTCAGCTCTACCTTTTTCTTGGTCCTGGCTTACGCAACCGCCACCGACTTTGAAACCTTAGCCCAAGTGAACGAGGTTTTGATTGAAATCACCTTGATCGTCGGCCTGATGGTGACTCTATTCGGATGGCGGTTTTTTGATCCCTCTCATCTACAACCGGTTTTCAGCGTTGAAGAAATGAACCTCGCCAAGTTTTGGGAGGAGGCGGGGATGATTTTGGGCTTTACCGGCTATCCCCTGCTTTTATTGGTTTTTCCGTTCGTCCGCCGCCACCGGTCACTCCCGCGGGCGGCGGTTTTCGCCGTTACCCTGGTGGTCTTGACTTATGCCTTCTTCACCATTACCACGCTTGGTGTTTTCGGCTGGAATGAAGTGGCCGGTCAGGCCTGGCCCGGATTGGAACTGGCCAAGGCGGTCAATTTCGAAGTGGTAATCCTGGAGCGTCTGGATATGATCTTAATCGTCTCCTGGCTCGGCGCCATCTTTACCACCTGCTTTTTGGCATACCATTTCGCCGTTTCCGGTTTGAGCAGGCTTTTTAATCTGCGGAGCCATTCTCCTCTTGTTTGGGGGCTGGCGCCGGTGATTTACTACTTGAGTACGATCCTTACCAACTACTTTGCCTGGAACAAGTGGCTTTCGTACCTTTCCGTGCTGGCCGTCTTTGTCGGGGTGGTCTTGCCTGTTTTTCTGCTGTTTGTAGCCGGGCTGCGCCGGTGGCTGGGGTCTTCCGGTGACACCGGGGAGGACTAAAAATGAGAAAAAAATGCCGGTATTTTCTTTTCCCCCTTTTTCTCCTGGTGGTCATGGCCGCCGGGTGCTGGGAGGGACGGGAGATCAATGAGCGGGCTTTCGTCTTTGCTGTCGCTTTTGATCTCCCGGAAGACGAGGAGAGTGAAGAAGGGGCCGGGTCCGTAAAAGGGGGGAACGGGGGGGAAGAGCTCTCCAAGTTCACCATGAGTATCCAGGTCCCGGACCCCTCGCGGATGGCCGGAAGCCGTGAACAAGGCCAGGGCGGAGACTCCGGAAAGCCATTCATCGTCCTGAGTACAACCGCCCGTACCGTTCTCAGCGGCTTGCAACAATTACAGAGGGAATTGGACCGCACACTCTTCCTTGGGCATAGCCGCTTGATTTTGATCGGGGAAAAGGTAGCCCGTGAGTACGGGGTGGACCGGATTTTAGATTATTTCCAGCGTAATTTCCAGATTCAGCGAGTCGCCCGTGTGGCGATAGTGGAAGGAAAAGCCCGGGAGATTCTAGAGCATATGCCGCCGATTGGCCAGGAACCAACGACTGCTCTCCTCAACCTGCTCTCGGGTACCGGCGGTACCAGCCAGGTCTATGTCTCAGATTTGGGCAAATACATGGTGGAAAACTCTAACATCGGTTTGGAACCGGTTCTTCCCCGGGTCAAAAAGAGTGGTGATCTTATTTTAACAGGCGGCGCCGCGGTCATTCGCCACAACCGGCTGACCGGCTGGCTGACTCCTTTTGAGACCAGAGGCCTTAATATCTTAAGAAACGAGTTCGTGGGTTCGGATTATGAGGTGGAGTGCCCTTTCCATCCGGGAGATAATATCAACGTGGCGGTGGTGAAGACCAACGCCCATCACCGCCTGGTACGGGAGGGTAAAACCCTTACCCTCAAAATCCTGGTCCGCGGGGTCTTTGAAACCACTGAATTTACCGGTGAACACGGGCCGGAGGAGGAACTCAGCGAGGAACTCACCCAACGGGTAGCCGCGGAGATCCTCAATGAAACCCGGGCGGCCCTGGAGAAAGCGCGGGAACTAAAGGCGGATATTATCGGTATTGGGAAAAAAATCAGGGCCGAGCAGAATAAAGTCTGGCAAGGGATGGATTGGGAAGAGGAGTTCCTCACCTTCCCTGTGGAGATCGAAGTGAAAATGGAGTGGGCCCAAACCATAAGGCGCCTGGCATAACATGAGGAAAAGGGAGGGAAACCGAGGTGGCAGCTCTTTGGCCGTTGGCCGCCCTGAGCGGAATAATTCTGCTCTTTCTTCTGCTCCCTCCGGCCAATATCCGGAGGCTCCTGCTCTTTGGGTATGCCGGCGGTTTTTTGATGGCTGCCGTCCAAAACTACACCCTTGTACACCTCCTGAAGATCTGGAAGTTTCACCACCTTTTCCTGGCTGTCGGCGGGGTCCCTGTGGCGTTACTGCTGCTTTGGTGGGTAATTACCATCTTTTTTGGCCACCTTTTGCTGACAACCCGGCTTAGCCGGCTTTTTCTCTTTGTCATCTTTGCCGCGGCCGCCACGGTGTTATCGCAGATTCTGATCTGGGCCGGATATCAGACGGTACGGGCGGATTGGACTGCGGTCCATACGTTTTTCCTGGGGCTGCTCTCCCACGTTGTGCTCTATGGCTTTTTTTTGGTCATGGTTCCATCTGAAGTTGCACGGACGCGGACACGCGCCAGTTAGCCGGGAGCAAGCCCGCTGGGCGGGCACACCCGCCGGGTCCGTTCCCACTGGCTGTACTCGAGCCCGTTGAACATGTACACGCCCGTTGGAAGGAAGATGTTTATATTGCCCGGGTCCCGTTGAACCATGGGACCCGTTGGACGAACGCCCTTGATATGAACGAAGCCGTTCATATTAACCGGGCCCGTTCCCATTGACCGGGAGCGGGCCCGTTGGCCATACCCTATCTGATACCCAGTTTTTCCTGGAAGAAGTGGAGTTTCGCTTCGGCGACGGCTGCTGCTTTCTCCGCCCCGGCGTCGAGGATCTCTTCGATCACCCCGGGTGTGCTGAGTTCTTTTACCTTCTCTTGGATCGGCCGGAGGGTCTCGGCGACCAGTTCCCCCAGGTCTTGTTTGAACTTGCCGTAACCGGTCCCGGCGTAGCGGTCGGCGATGGCCTCCAGGGACTCACCGGAGCAGAGGGAGTAAATCACCATCAGATTGGAGATCCCCGGTTTTTTCTCCTCGTCGTAGCGGATCTCGTTCCCCGAGTCCGTCACAGCACTCTTAAACTTTTTCACGATCACCTCCGGCGGGTCGAGGAGGGCAATGTAGCTCTTGGGGTTTTCATCGGATTTGGACATTTTTTTCTCCGGCTCGAGCAGGCTCATGATCCGGCCGCCGGCCGACCGCGGCGGAGTATACGGTTCGGGGACAGTAAAGATTTTCTCGCCAAAGCGGTTGTTGACCCGGATGGCGATATCCCTGGTCAGTTCCAGGTGTTGCTTTTGGTCTTCACCCACCGGGACGAGATCGGCATCGTAGAGCAGGATATCGGCAGCCATCAACACCGGGTTGGTAAAAAGCCCGGCGGAGACGTTTTCGTGTTTGGCTGATTTATCCTTGAACTGGGTCATCCGGCGTAATTCACCGATATAGGTCTGGCATTCCAGGAGCCAGCTCATTTCAGCGTGGGCGGAGACATGCGACTGGACAAAGATCGTGGAGATCTGGGGGTCAAGACCGCAAGCCACGAAGAGGCGGGCGGTGTTTTTTATATTTTCCCCCAGCGCCGCCGGGTCCTGGGGGACAGTCAGTGCGTGCAGATCAACCACACAAAAGAAACAGTTAGTTTCATGTTGCAGGCTGGCGAAATTCTTGATCGCGCCAAGGTAATTACCGAGCGTCAACGCGCCGCTGGGCTGGACGCCGGAAAAAACACGTTTTTTCATTTCTCTTCCTCCTTTGTTGACAGTTCGTGCCGGCTTTATTAATGGTCGTGTCCCCTTGCATCAACAGCTCTCCGGCTTTATTGACAGATAAGCCGGGGTAAAACAAAACCCCGTCCGTATTTGGGACGAGGTTTACGCTCGCGGTGCCACCCAATTTGATCCGGGTGCGCCCATACTGCCATGGCATGCACCCATATGATCCTCTTGGCTCCGGATAACGGTGGAGAACCGTCCCGCCCGTTTACGGGCGAACCCGCTTATACAGGCGAACCCGTTTACGGGCAAAGAAGCTCGCGGGCCCATTCCACTTTCCCGGAGGGCCGGTTTTCACCAACCACCGGCTCTCTGACCTCCCGGTAAACGCATCCCTGCACAAGTGTACTCTTCACGCTCATTGCCTTTTTTATGATTTATTTCTGACAGCTTGTACGGAAGAATCAATATCTATTATAAAAACCGGTGGCGGCTTTGTCAATAAACTTTTACCGGCAGGCGCCGCTGCCCGCCGGGAATTGTGATATAATTAATTTGTTTAATGTTGTTTAATGTGTAAAACAGATCCGGCGGGGACTGCAAGGGCAATCCAGCGGAGGTATGCAAAAATGGCGGGAAAGAAACCGGGTTTTGTTCATCTTCATGTCCATTCCCAGTATTCGCTCTTAGACGGGGCCGCCTCCATTGACCAACTGGTGAAGGCGGCTGTGGCCAACGGCCAACCGGCCCTGGCTTTGACCGACCACGGGGCGATGTACGGGATCTTAAAGTTCTACCAGGCCGCCAAGGCGGCGGGGATCAAACCCATCTTAGGCTGCGAGGTTTATGTGGCCAGGAGAACGCGGCATGACCGCACGCCGAAGATTGACGAAAGCCCATACCACCTGGTGTTGCTGGCAGAGAATGAGGAGGGTTACAAGAACCTTTTAAAGCTCTCCTCCATCAGCCATGTGGAAGGGTTTTATTATCGCCCGCGGGTGGACCGGGAGGTGCTGGCCGCCTATTCTAAGGGGCTGATCGCCCTCTCGGCCTGCATGAGCGGGGAGGTCCCCGGGCATCTTTTGGCGGAAAACCCCGAGGCGGCGCAGGAGGCCGCCGGTTGGTACCGGTAGGTCTTTGGCCCGGACCGGTTTTTCCTGGAACTACAGGACCAAGGGCTGGAGGGGCAGAAGAAGCTCAACCGCGAACTGGTGCGCCTCGCCAAAGAGCTGGGGGTGGGGGTGGTCGCCACCAACGATCTTCATTATTTACGGAGGGAAGATGCGAGGATCCACGATGTTTTACTCTGTATCCAAACAGGCAAGACCATCAACGACCAGGACCGGATGCGCTTCCCAACCGACCTCTTTTATTACCGGACCCCGCAGGAGATGGCACTGGTCTTTGCGGAGGTCCCGGAGGCCCTGGCTAACACCTGCCGGATTGCCGAACGTTGCGACGTCCAATTGGAACTGGGTAGTTACCACCTGCCGGCTTTCCCGGTTCCCGAGGGCTTTGACGCCGACTCCTACCTTGAACACCTCTGCCGGGAGGGGTTGGCCCGGTGTTACCCGGAGGCCACTGCGGAAATAGAGGAGCGGCTGGCATACGAACTCTCGGTCATTAAAAAGATGGGCTTTGTTACTTACTTCCTGATTGTCTGGGATTTTGTCAGCCAGGCCAAGAAACGCGGGATTATGGTGGGACCCGGAAGAGGGTCGGCCGCCGGCAGCCTGGTCGGGTATTTGCTTGGCATTACCGATCTTGACCCGCTTGAACACCAGTTGCTTTTTGAACGCTTTTTAAACCCGGAACGGATCTCCATGCCCGACTTTGATATTGATTTCTGTTATGAACGGCGGGGGGAGATCATCGAATACGTAAAAGAAAAATATGGCGCCGACCACGTGGCCCAGATTATTACCTTTGGAACCATGGCCGCCCGCGGGGCGGTCCGGGACGTCGGCCGGGCTCTGGGTTTTCCCTACGGCGAGGTTGACCGGATCGCCAAACTGATCCCGGCCGGGCCCGGGATCACTCTGGAGGAGGCCTTGAAACTCTCCCCGGACCTGCAGCGCCGGGCGGGGGAAGACCCGAAAATCGCCAACCTGCTGGAGATCGCCCAGGCGGTGGAAGGCTTCCCGCGTCACGCCTCGATCCACGCCGCCGGGGTTGTGATCTCCGCCCAACCGTTAACCGAATACGTGCCCCTGGCCAGAGCGGCGGAAGGCGAGATAACAACACAGTTCCCCATGGAAGACCTGGAGACCATAGGCCTTTTGAAAATGGACTTCCTGGGCCTGCGCACCCTGACCGTGCTCCGGGATACCATGGAACTGGTGAAAAAACAGACCGGAAAGGAGATCTGCCTCCAGGAGATCCCCCCGCAGGACGGCAAGACCCTGGAGTTGCTCCGCTCCGGGCAGACCCTGGGCATCTTTCAGTTGGAAAGCAGCGGCATGCGGAAGCTCCTGGTGCAACTGGCCCCGGAGTCCTTTGAGGACCTGATTCCCCTGGTCGCTCTCTACCGTCCCGGTCCGCTCGGCAGCGGGATGACTGAAGACTTTATCCAGCGGCGGCATGGGGAAAAGGAGGTTACCTATCTCCACCCGCGGCTCGAGGATATTTTGAAACCAACCTACGGGATTATTCTCTACCAGGAGCAAGTGATGCAGATCTGCAGCCGCTTGGGGGGGTTTAGCCTCGGCGAGGCCGATCTGGTCCGCCGGGCGATGGGCAAGAAGAAACCGGAGGTCCTGGCAGCTATGCGCCAGAAATTCCTGGCCGGGGCCCAGAAGAAGGGGATTGACGCCGGGGTGGCGGAGAAGATCTTTGACCTGATGGAGTATTTTGCTGGCTACGGGTTTAACAAGTCCCATTCCGCCGCCTATGCTTTGGTCGCCTACTGGACCGCCTATTTCAAAGCCAATTACCCCCGGGCCTTCATGGCCGCCCTTTTGACCAGCGTCATCGGGAACAGCGACAAGGTCGGCCTCTATATTGAAGAGTGCCGGCGAATGGGGATCCCGGTTTACCCGCCGGATGTGAACAAGAGCCGGAACAAGTTCACAGAGGAGGGGGAGGGGATCCGTTTTGGGCTTCTGGCCGTTAAAAACCTGGGCGAGGGGGCAATTGCCGCCATTTTGAAAGAACGGGAGAAGGCACCCTTTACCTCGCTCTCCGGTTTTTGCCGCCGTCTCGACCCGGGGGTAATAAACAAACGGGCGGTGGAGAGCCTGAGCAAGGCCGGGGCCTTTGCCTCCACCGGCCAGACCCGTCGCGCGATGAGCGAGAGTTTGCCCACGGTCTTTGAGAACTCGCAACGCCTGGCTGCCGCCCGCCGGGAGGGACAGCTTTCCTTCTTCGATCTGGACGGGGAGTTTACTGTCCCGGAGACTGAAAACCGCCGCCCGGTGGAGGAATACCCGCCCGCCACCTTGCTGGCGATGGAAAAGGAATACCTCGGGGTCTACCTGACCGGGAACCCCCTTGACCCCTGGAAGGAGAAGTTCAAAAAGAACGGGATCCCGTCGATACTGGAGATTATTGAAGACGACCGGGAACGCCAGGTGGTAGCCGGGGGCGTGGTCAGCGCCTGGAAACGTATGGTGACCAAGGCCGGCAAATTAATGGCCACTTTCCGCCTGGAAGATATGACCGCCTCCCTGGAGGTCCTGGTCTTTCCCAAATTATACGAGGAGATTCACGAAGCAGCCGGTAACGACCGGGTGGTGGTGGTGAAAGGGCGCCTTGACACGGCCGAAGAGGAGAAGAAGCTTTTGGCCTCGCAGATCCGGTGGTTGTCCTAGCTGGCTGCATGGATGGTAGAGGCGGCGACGGCCCGGTACTGCGGCTTATGCCCCGGCCGCCGCGTAACCCTGGGTAGGCCGGGATTGTCTTTCTAATATTTGCTGTGCTGGAGGAGAAAGAATGATAAAAGCATTTATCTTTGATATGGACGGCGTCATTGTCGACAGCGAGCCGTTGCATTTTGAGGTAAGCAGGAGGATCATGCGGGACTTCGGCTTAGAACTTCCGGATGAGGCGTTCCATCCCTATGTCGGGATCACCAATGAGCAGATGTGGACGGATGTGATTGCGCGGTACAGCCTCAACACAACCATTACGGAAATGCTGAAAAAGGACTTCCTCTTGAAAAAGGAGGTCTTCCGGGACTTGCAACCGATCAAGGGAATCCCGGAACTCCTTACCAACCTGAAAAAGGACGGGATCGCCACCGGGCTGGCTTCATCGTCAGAAAGGGAGTTTATTGAGATGGTCCTGGAGAAACTGCAGATTCGCGGGTATTTCCAGGCGATTGTCAGCGGCGAGGAAGTTGAAAGGAGTAAGCCGGAGCCGGAGCTCTTCCTCCGCGCGGCAAAGCTCCTCAATGTCGAACCCGCCGACTGTCTCGTCTTGGAAGACTCCAAGCACGGAGTGGAGGCGGCGAAACGCGCCGGCATGAAATGCATCGGTTATCAAAACCCCAACTCCGGCCCGCAGGACCTTTCGCGCGCCGATAAAATCGTTTATACCCTGGAAAATTTAGACTACCGGGATCTTTAAAGGATTAGATCAATTATAAAAATAAAACACTTGGTAAAATTAAAGGGTTCCGCAGAATGCGGAACCCTTTTAAAGGATGGGGATTTCTTAATCAATCAACCCTTTTTCCAGCAGGAATTCTCTGGCAACCCGGTCGGCCGGTATCTCATTGGCGTCAACTTCATAGTTTAAAGCCTGCATGGTCTCGTTGTCCAGATGCTGGCTTAGCGGGCGCAAAATCTCTTCGATTTCCGGATATTTATCAAGTACTTCTTTTCTTACGGTTACAGCCAGATTGTAGACGGGGAAGAACTGTTTGTCGTCTTCCAAAACCGCCAGGTTGTATTCGCGTAGTTTCCCGTCGGTGGCAAAGACCATGGCTACGTCTATTTGTCCCCGGTTAATAGATTCAAAGGTGAGACCAACGTCCATCATTTTTACTTGGCTGCGATCTATTTTCATACCATAGACCTCCGCCATTTCCCAGAACCCGTCGGCCCGTTCATAAAATTCCTGGTCGGTTCCGAAAATTAATTCACCGGGATGGGCGTTGTTGTATTCCGCCAATTCAGAAAGGGAAGCACCGTACTCATCAATACAGTCGCTTTTGATCGCCAGTGCATAAGTGTTGTCCACGGGCGTCCGGTCCAACCAGATGATACCATTATTCAGATCTTCTTCTTTAACCCTGTTAAAAAGTTCCACCGGATCATTAATTACAACGTCGCTATGGCTCAAATAAACAGCCCAGGCGGTGCCGGTGTACTCCGGGTAAAGGTCGGTCTGCCCGGTAACCAGTCCTTCACGGGTAACGGTGCTGCCGGTACCGAATTGTTCATTTACCCTAAAACCGGCATCCTGGAGCAGGTAAGAGATGATATGGCCGAGGATATACTGTTCGGTAAAGTTTTTTGCCCCTACAGTCAAAGTTTTTTCCCCATCATTTCTTCCGGAAAGTCCCCAGATTAGGGCGGCCAGAATTACAACAATAGCGAGAATTAACAAGGTTTTACGATTCATTGCTTTCCTCCTTAATTTAAATCCTTATTACATCCCTTCTTGAAAAGGGGTAATAACGTTTACACTGCGTGCAATCTAAGCACGCTTAATGCCATAGAGTTTAGCGGGATATTTTTAACCCCTTCGGTGTAATTACCTTCTCCGCCTGTGCGATTAAGATATCAACGAGGATGGCGATGAAAGCTGCCAAAAAAGTCCCAATGATGATAATTTCTGTTCTTTGCAACTTCAGACCGGTATAAATTAAATCACCGAGCCCGCCTCCGCCGATAACCGCCGCCACTGTGGCTGTTCCAATGTTGATGGTGGCGGCGCTCCTGATCCCGGCCATAATTACCGGAACAGCGATGGGTAATTTGATTCGCCACAGGATCTGTAGATTGGTCAGTCCGGTGCCTTTGGCCGCTTCAATCAGTTTCGGAGAGATGCTCAACAGGCCGGAAGTGGTATTAAAGATGATTGGTACCAGGCTATAAATAACCAGGGCGATAACAGCGGGGGCAAAACCGATTCCTACGAAAATAAATACCAAAGCGACTACGGCCATGGACGGCACCGCTTGCGCAGCGCCGGTAATGGTTAAAAGGATACGCCCAATTCTTTCCCGGCCTTCACCGGTTACGAATATCCCGGTAAATATCCCGATCACTACCGACAAGAAAGTGGAGACGGCAAAGAGATAAAAATGTTCCCAGGTGGAAGTGAGGATCCGGGCCTGGTTTTGTAAAAAATAGGTCAATATTTTCGCCATAAACCTATGCCCCTTTTATTGTGTTTTTCGCTTCGGCTGCTGTAACCTCGGCAAAGATATGGGAGAGATTAATGACTCCCATAAATTTTCCTCTGCCGCTGACTACAGGAAGCTGGTGTTCTCCCGATTCCAGCATCTTTGAAAGGGCCTCAACCAAATTATTGTTCCTGTCTACAACCACGGGGTTGCTGTCCTGGATCATTTCTTGTTTTCCGGTTTTCTTCGTGACCAGGATCTTTCTCCCAAGCAACCTGCCGTTCTCATCGAGAATAAAAGCCTGCTCGGAACGGGTTTTTTTCATCTTCTCCCTTAAAGACCCCTGGTCGTCGTTGGGTCCGGTAATTACATACCCCTCGTGGGTTACAAAACCCTTTGTCTTCTCCAGTGACAATGCTTTCAGACTGCGGTCCCGTCCCAGAAGGTTTTCAACAAATTCATTTTTGGGGTTATGCAAAATTTCATCGGTTTCGTCATATTGCACCAGGGTTCCTTTGTTCATAATCGCGATTTTATCCCCGAGCTTAATGGCTTCATTGATATCATGGGTAACAAAGATAATGGTTTTTTTGATCTCTTCTTGGATCTCCAAAAAAGAATCATGGAGTTTTAAGCGGTTAATCGGATCTATGGCCCCAAATGGTTCATCCATCAGCAGAATTTCGGGGTCGGCAGCCAAGGCCCGGGCCAATCCTACCCTTTGCTGTTCCCCACCAGAGAGTTGCATGGGGTATTTCTGGGCGTAGGAGGGATCAAGCGTAACCAAATGTAAGAGTTCGTCCACTCTCTCCTTAATTCTCTTTTCTTCCCAGTTCAAAAGGCGGGGAACAACGGCAATATTCTCATAGACAGAAAAATGGGGGAAAAGTCCGATTTCCTGAATAACATAACCAATGCTTCTTCTCAGCTTAACGGCTTCCATATCCACAACCGACTTACCATGGATCAAGATATCTCCGGAAGTCGGTTCGATCAAACGGTTAATCATCTTTAGTGTAGTGGTTTTACCGCATCCGGAAGGGCCAATGAACATAGTAATGCTACCTTTTTCTATCTTCATATTAAGGTCTTTGACTGCGGTTTGTTTGTCGAATTTTTTGGTAATATTTTTTAATTCTATCAACATCTAAGCCTCCTTCAAGACTAGAATCACGAATTTATAATTAAGATTTATTTTTCAAACCCATGGGAGTCAGAACATCTTCCAGAAGCAGCATGAGATAGTTTACGCCGATTCCCAATCCAGAAACAATAACTGCCCCGATTGCTACCATTTTCAGATTTGCCCTGCTGATTCCGGAAAAGATGAAATAGCCCAAACCTCCGGCTCCGACGAGAGAAGCAAAAGTGGCCACACTTACCCCCAAAACCAGTGCATTTCTTATCCCGGCCATAATTACCGGGATGGAAAGGGGGATTTTTATTTTCCAAAGAATCTGGCTGGATGATAACCCCAAGCCCCTGGCGGCTTCAATTGTTTTGGGACTTACCTGATTCAAGGCAATATAGGTGTTTCTGGTAATCGGCAAGAGTGAATAAAGGGTAATAGCGAGAATCGCCGGCGTCATTCCCAGTCCCAATTTCATTGGGGCAAGAAGCACCACCATGATTGCAAAAAGCGCCAGGCTGGGGATGGTCATAAGGACACTGGATAAATAGATAACTATTTTCGCCATCTTTGGGCGGGAAGAGATGCAAAAACCCAAAGGAACACTGAGTAAAACAGCAAAAGGCAGGCTGAAAAGGATTATTTTGATATGGCGAAAAAACTCCAAAATGATTTTGTCTTGATATGCCTGAAGGAATTCCCAAAAACCCATCTCATCACTTCCTGTCATAAAGTTATTGGAATTTTTAAAATAGTAAGAATCTAAAAAATTCAACAAAAAATGAACGCTAGGTTTGCGGTACACAACTGTCTGACGAAACTACGATGCAAAGATACTCGCAAAGAGCATTCATTAAATTCACATCATATGTTACATCAATACATAAAAAAGGTTTTTTTTATTATAACATTTTATTCATTACCATGCAAACCACGGGTTAAAGCCTCCAAACCCCAAGGAGACTGAAGAAAAGGAACAACCCCGCCAGGCAGCCGGCGATAATCTTTCAGACCCTTTAGTTTTTCCCACTCTTCCCCAGGTAAAATTGAACTTGCGATTTTTATTTAGTATCTGACAAACCGATGTGGTCGCGTTCTAGTCCCCCAGCGGAAAACCGTTTTCCTTGATTATTTCTTCTTGGCTATGAGAAGGATTTTTGGTGAGTTCTTACTAAATGCTTGACCATCCCAATCCCCGTAAGCTTGTACATTATCAAACCCATTTTCTATAACCATTTTTTCAATTTCATCCAATTCATACAACCTTTTTACCGACGATAAATTCATCTATTGAGCCATTATCAAGATCAATTGAGCCCCGCATGTTCGTCATGTCTTTTTTATGAATGGGCGGTATATTGCGTGGTTTTGACAGAATTAATAGTATTCCAATAACTTTTTATCGATCTCATCTACATAACCTATATCTTCCTGCAGATCCCACAGTATAATCTTTTTTATCTCATCTGTTTCTGCAAATTCATTTAGACCGCTGATTTCCGCCGCGTATAAGGCGCCGTATTCAATCCTCTGGTCCGGCTGGAGTGAGAACTTCATAATTCCTATAAATTCTAAATCATCTAGCTTGAGGTTTGTCTCTTCATAAACCTCCCTTATCGCACATTCCCGCGGTGTTTCTCGCCCCTTAATTCCTCCTCCGGGAACCTCCCATTGTCCTTTCCACTTATCAAATACCAATAAATATTTCCCGCCGCATTTTATAATTACTAGTGAATGGGTTAAAGGCTTATATTTTTCATTACCAAGAATATTAGCTTCTTCATCTTTAACTAGATCAAGGAATATATCGCCCTTTTTATTTTTTACAATACTCATCTCAATTCCCTCTGGTTTCATTTTTTGTGTTTATATGCTTCATCAGACTGGCTGGCCTGTCTTCTTCCATAACCTTGATTGATTCCTTTTTTGAAAAGGAAGCGCAAGAATTAAAGCTTCTAGCATTTCCTCATAAAACGGAAAATTTACACAAATCGCTAAAATGTTTGCCAAACATTGATATTGTTCCGGCGATTGCTTGACACTATACCCGCCTCAGAATCTAATCAAGCCAATCATATAACCTAATGAAAAAAGAAATGCCACTGCGATAAGAAATGAGATAAGCAGACACCAGAAAGACTTACCTAAAGGAATTTTATGAACCTCGCTTAGTCCATTCACCCCAATGACCAAACTCCAAAGGATCATTAACCCTGTTATGCTCCGGTATACTAAAATAGAGCCTTTATTGACTATTCCGGGAATTGTTCTTATTACTATCATCGCCATAATATGAAATAATTCCAGAAATAATAGGGGAACAATAGACCAAACAACAACGGCAGCAACGTCTTTGTATATTCCCTTGCCGCCAATTTTCTGCCCAACAAAGGTTATTAAGCAACCCCATAGATAAAGACCTATTAAAATACTTATTGCACCAAAAATAATGTTTAAAGATAACTCTAGAATAAAATTAGGAAAATCGGTGAAGTCGCTTATACTTACTCTTATTGCCGGCAATACCACCAACATATTGGTGATAAAATTCACCATGTATGAGGAGTCTCTTTGCACTATTCCTGCTATTGTATTTCTCGGCTTGAGCCATATTGAGATAAAAGGGTTTAAATTAGTTTTCATTTTGATACCATCCAATAAAATACTTTTTATAGTATTTCTGTAATATTCTTTATAAGTCTTATTTTTCCCTCCTTAAATATATGCTGATTTTTTTGCTTTAAATAACTCCGGATGGGCGAATACGAGCTACACGGTACTCCGGCCTTGCTTAAAACTGGGGTTGGATGCTGATCTGGCCGGGATATCATAAAGGAGTGCCGCAATGACACTCCCTGAAATCATTTATAAGCATAGTTACTGTGGGGCGTTTTTTGCCATTTTTATTTTTTCCTGGCTATCCAGACCATTTCCGGACTTTCGTAGGAGTATTGCGATTTGTCAAAATCTCCATATAACTCCCATTCTGTGAAACCGGCCAATCTAAGCAGCAGCTTAAATTCTTCTCTATATACCCACCTTACCGTCATATTGGTCAAATACTCTTTGTCGGACAGAGAGAACTTCCATTTCCATGTTATATTTTGAATCTGCTCAGGCAGATCGTTCTTTTGGTTTAAAGACAATTCAATTTTCTCGCCTTGTTGATCAGGGTGAACAAATGTGCCTGCATGCCTAAATTCATTACTGGCTACTGAATTTTCCACAAGAAAGCTTAAATTGGGGTTGAAGAAATTAATCAGGAATCTTCCCCCGCTATTCAAGTAGTGATAAATATTCTTCAAGCATTTAACCTGTTCATCTTGGGTTGTCAGGTGGAGAAAAGACCGGGCGGGGATAAAGATATCATCAAATTTCATATCGTATTTAAAGTCAACCATGTTTTGGGTTGTAACTCTATCCCTTACAGCCAGTCCCATAGCATCGGCCTTTTTAGGATATCCAGCATGGGCTCGGAAATGTCCCGGCCGTAGATGTCAATTCCTTCGCTGAGCAGTTTTAAAAAGATCATGCCCGTCCCGCAAGCGATTTCAAGAACCTTCCCTGTCCGGTTCTTTAATACCCTTCTGTAAAACTCCAGCTCTTGTTCATGTCTTCCATGATTGAACTGGTCATAGATTAATGGCCATAAATGGTTTTCGTAATTTATCACTGCAAAGCACCTTCCTTTCCCAATTTTCCGACTTCTTCAGCTATGATGGACTTATCCTGGGCAGCTTGGTCCAGTGGGTTCTCAATGGGAATCTAGCGCAGGAGGGGGAGGCGGAAATAAAACTCTACCCCGTTGTCCTTGTTACGGATTCCATAGTCTGCTCCTTGCCTGGACAGGATCTGGGCACAGATAGCCAGACCCAAGCCTGAGCCGTACTTGTTGCGTTCACTCCTGTCACGGTGGAATTTATGCCAGACAGCTGTCAGCTCTTCATTGGAAAGAGGGGTGGCGTCATTGTAAACGGAAAATAGAACTTGTTTCCTTCAGGTCTGAGGGTAATATGGATACCACCGCCTGCTTTAACGAACTTTTTGGCATTGTCTATAAGGTTGTGCAAAATCTGTTCCATCCGGTCCATATCAGCTTCTACATATAAAGGCGTATCCGGCAATTCATAAGTGACCCGAAGACCATTGGAGGGGGGAACCATAAATTCACGGCCGGCCACGGTCTCCAACAACGCAACAAAATCAAAGCGTTGTTTCTTCAAACTGATGGCCCCCGCTTCCAATGCAGATAATTACAACAAAGAATTGATCATCCCGGCCATTTTTCCCGTTTCTTCAATAATTACTTTCGTGTATGACCTTTATTTTGCCTTGTCGTTACTTGTTTTATTAGTTGCCTTTACAGGTGTTGTGCATGCCTCTCGTGTTGTACAATTCTGGTAATACTGCAAATAAAGTGATATAATGTTTTATGTCATCAATGAACCATGCGAGATCATCATCGGCTGTTCCTACGGGCTAAAGTATTTTAATATTTGGCAATGCCAGCTCAAACTTATAAAAGGACGGGGGGAGGAAAATGATCAAGACCGTGGAGGCCCAGAGAAAATACTTCCAATCAGGAGAGACTTTGCCTTATGCTTTTCGGGTCAAACAACTGAAGACTTTGTACCAGGCAATTAAGAAAAATGAAGATTTGATTATGGAAGCTCTACAGCGGGATTTAGGGAAATCTTTCTTTGAAAGCTACGCTACTGAGCTATTCATGGTCTACGGGGAGATTAAACATACGCTCAAACACCTGAAGAGCTGGATGAAAGACGAGAGGGTGCCAACGCCGGTGCAGAGCATTGGCGGTAAATCCTATCTCCACCGGCAACCCTTGGGCGTTGTGCTGATCATGGCCCCCTGGAACTATCCTTTCCAGCTGACCATCACACCACTGGCAGCGGCGATTGCCGCCGGGAATTGTGCGGTCCTCAAGCCCTCCCGTTACGCCCGGCATACCTCAACCGTCCTTGCTGATCTCATAAAAGCCCATTTCCCCCCGGAATACATTGCTTTGTTCGAAGGGGGCAGGGAAGTCAACTCCGCTCTTCTCGAGCTCCGGTTCGACCATATCTTCTTCACCGGTAGTGTGCGGGTGGGGAAGATCGTGATGGCGGCGGCTGCCAAACACCTGACCCCGGTCACTCTGGAGTTGGGCGGGAAAAGCCCTTGCCTGGTAGACAGGACGGCGGATCTGAAAAAAACGGCAAAGCGCATCATCTGGGGTAAAGGCATAAACGCCGGCCAGACCTGCGTGGCCCCTGATTATGTCCTAGTGCATAAGGCGGTGAAGGATGAGTTAATCGCAGCCATGCAAAAGGCGCTCAAACAGTTCTTTGGGGAAAACCCGTTGCAATCACCGGATTATGGGCGGATCATCCATGCCGGTGCTTTTGATCGTTTGCAAGGGTTAATCGACGCGGAGAAGGAAAGGATTATTACCGGCGGCGCCAGCGACCGGAACCAGTTAAAGATCGAACTCACACTGATCGATAATCCAGCCCTTGATTCCCCGCTGATGACCGAGGAGATCTTCGGACCGATCCTGCCCATCATTGCCTACGATGACTTCATGGAAGCCGTAGAGATCATAAGGAGCCGGGAAAAACCGCTTGCCCTTTATCTATTCACCAAGGATAAGAATCTCGAGAACTGGGTGGTGAATAACCTGCTCTATGGCGGCGGCTGCATCAATGATACCATCATGCATGAGGCCAGTTACCACCTGCCCTTCGGCGGGGTGGGGGCCAGCGGTATCGGTTCCTATCATGGGAAAAAGGGTTTTGAAACCTTCTCCCATACAAAAAGCATCCTCAAACAGACCTTTGCTTTCGACCTTCCTCTCCGGTACGCCCCGTATAAGAATAAGCTTAACCTTTTGAAAAAAATGCTGCGCTAAAAGAAAAATACCGCCCGGGGCCGGGGATGATGATATTAAAAATGAT
>JAAYIC010000052.1 GCA_012735195.1 Bacillota bacterium | reverse complement strand
GTTCTAAGCGAGGTTTTGCCTTTACGGGCGATGACCGACCCCGGTGACCTCGGGACCACGGTGGAGCTGGCCAATACCGGGCGGCCGGCGATCTTTCTTTACGACAAGTATCCCGGGGGCGTAGGTTTTGCTCAGCGCCTCTACGATCTGGTGGAGGAGGTCTTTACCGACGCCCTAGATCTCATCTCCGCCTGTGCTTGTGAGGACGGGTGCCCGTCGTGCGTCGGCTCGCCCGTGCCCCCTTACAGTCAATTGGATCCGGAGACTTCGCCCCGCGGACGGATCCCGGATAAGGAAGCGGCCCTGGTCATCCTCCACGACCTGCTGGAAAAGGAACCCTATATCCCGAAACGGCCGAAGCGGGAAATCCCGTTAGCCGGAGGCGAATGGCGGAGCGAAGCTGAAGGCGGGGAGGAAGAAGAAGCGCCGCCCTTCATTCCTTTGCCGGATAAGATCGAATCCCGGATCAGGCGGCAGTTAAAAGGGCTGCAAGAAAAGACGGAAAAAATGCGGAGATAGGAGCGGTGGCTGTGAAGATAGGAATTATCGGCGGGTCCGGGGTTTATAACCCGGATATGCTGGAAAAGGCGGAGGAAGTCAGGGTGGAGACCCCCTACGGGATGGTCCGCCCCCTGGTGGGAAAGGCGGAAGGCCATGAGGTGGTCTTCCTTCCCCGGCACGGGGCCGAGCACTCCGTGCCGCCGCACCGCATCAATTATCAGGCGAATATCTGGGGCCTACGGGTCCTGGGCGTGGAGGCGATTATCGCCACCGGTGCGGTGGGGAGCATGAACCCGGAGATGGGTTTGGGTGATTGCGTCTTTGTTGACCAGTTTATTGATTTTACAAAAAACCGCCGGCAAACCTTTTTTGACGGCGGCGAGAACGGCGTTGCCCATGTGGATTTTACAGAACCGTACTGCCCCGCCCTCCGGAAAGCACTGACGGCGGCCGCTGCGGAGCTCGTCGCGCACCCGGGCGCGGAGTTTGGCTTCCACGAGAAGGGGGTCTATGTCTGTACGGAAGGACCCAGATTTGAAACGCCCGCGGAAATCAAGGCTTACGCCCTTCTGGGTGGGGACGTGGTGGGAATGACCAGTTTTCCCGAGGTGGCGCTGGCCCGCGAGGCGGGGATCTGCTATGCGACCATCGCCATGGTGACCAATTTGGCCGCCGGGATGGCCGGAGAGAAGCTTACCCATGAAGAAGTCCTGGAGGTTATGGCGAAAAACACCAGTACAATCTGGGCTCTGCTCCACAAGACCCTGCAGAAGATTGAGGGCGCCCATACGGCGGAAACCTGTACTTGCCGGGAAGCCGCCCGGTATTTCGAGAAGGTTTTTGAGCATATATTCGGGGAAAACCAGTAAATTTAATATAAACAAGGAGGCTTTGCGTACGCGCCCGTCCGTTTATTCTTCTGACGTGAACAGGCTAAGCCGACACCGGATTCTCTCGGCGGCCCTGGGCGCATACGCATGATTCTTCTATGGGACAAGCAAAGGTTTTGGCTTTACGCTGGGAAAATGGGAGCCTGGTCCTGCTTGACCAGACAAAACTGCCGGAGGAAGAGGTTTACCTTGTTTGCCGGGACCACCGGCAGGTGGCCGCCGCCATCCGGCGCCTGGCGGTCCGGGGGGCGCCGGCGATTGGGGTGGCCGCGGCTTTCGGTGTGGTCCTGGGGGCGCAGGAGATTCTTACCCGCGGGGGAGACCTAGGGGCGGAACTGCCCGCGGTTTTCCAGGAATTACGGTCCACCAGGCCGACAGCGGTCAATCTCTTTTGGGCATTGGACCGGATGGCCCGGGTCTGGCAGGACCAGAGCGGGAAGGAACCAACGGCTGCGGTTTCCGCCCTGGAAGCGGAAGCCTCCCGGCTTTACCGGGAGGACGCGGAGAGCAACCGGCGGCTTGGGGAGTTTGGGGCCGCCCTGTTTGCCGATGGGATGAATATCCTTACCATCTGCAATGCCGGTGCTCTAGCCACTGTGGCCTATGGTACCGCCCTGGCGGTGGTCCGGATGGCGGTGGCCCAAGGGAAAAAGATTGCGGTTACCGCCTGTGAAACCCGGCCGTTGCTGCAGGGGGCCCGGCTGACCACTTGGGAACTGATCCGGGAGGAGATCCCCGTTACCCTGATTACCGACAGTATGGCCGGGTTTGTGATGCAGCGGGGAATGATCCAAGCGGTGATCACCGGGGCCGACCGGGTGGCGGCCAACGGCGACGTGGTCAACAAGATCGGCACCTATACCCTGGCGGTCCTCGCCCGCGAGCACGGGCTCCCGTTTTATGTTGCCGCCCCGTTTTCCACGGTGGATCTTACAATGGCGGAAGGCTCCCTCATCCCCATAGAGGAGCGGGCGGAAGATGAGGTTGCCTGCTGGCGCGGGCGGCGCCTGGCGCCTGCCGGGGTCCAGGTGTTGAACCCGGCTTTTGATCTTACCCCGGCCCGTTTTGTCACAGCGCTCATTACCGACCGGGGAATCGTCAGAAACGGAGAGTGGGAAAAACTTCAACAGTTGGCATAGAGGTTGGGAAAAGGAGGAATCAAGGAATGGTCGAGTATGAAATCCGTGATCCGGCGAAGGCCCCGGAGGGGGAACGCAAAATTGCCTGGGTTGCCCGGCGGATGCCGGTTTTAAACCGCCTCCGGGAGGAATATGGAGGGAAAAAGCCGCTGGCCGGTACAAAGGTTGCCGCCTGTATCCACCTGGAGGCCAAAACCGCTTACCTGGCCTTGACTCTAAAGGTCCTTGGCGCGGAGGTCTCTATCACCGGGAGCAACCCCCTCTCCACCCAGGATGATGTGGCGGCGGCCCTGGTCAAAGAGGGAGTGGCCGTTTTTGCCTGGTACGGGGCGACGGAAGAAGAGTATTTCCGGCATTTGACCGCAACTTTGCAGGCGGGGCCGGAATTTATCATTGACGACGGGGGGGACTTGACCTGTCTCTTACATACCACTTCCCGTGAGTTTCTGCCCGGGGTGGCCGGGGGCTGTGAAGAGACGACCACCGGCGTCCGGCGCCTGCGGGCCATGGCCGCCCGCGGTGAACTGGCCTTTCCCATGGTAGCGGTGAACGACGCCTATTGCAAATGTCTTTTTGATAACCGTTACGGAACGGGCCAGTCCACCTGGGACGGGATTATGCGCACCACCAATCTGGTGGTGGCCGGCAAGACCGTGGTGGTGGCCGGATACGGGTGGTGCGGTAAAGGCGTGGCGATGCGGGCCAAAGGGTTGGGGGCCCGGGTGATTGTCTGTGAGGTTGATCCCATCCGGGCGCTGGAGGCCTTGATGGACGGTTTTCAGGTCATGCCGTCCCTGGAGGCGGCCAGGTACGGTGATATTTTCATTACCGTTACCGGGAACACCCGGGTTTTCCACGGGGAGCATTACAAGGTGATGAAAGACGGGGCGCTTTTGGCTAATGCCGGCCATTTTGACGTGGAGATCGATAAGAAAGACCTGCAAGCGGCGGCGGGAAAGGTCAGTGAGGTCCGGAAAGACATCAAGGAATACCTCTTCCCCGACGGCCGCCGCCTCTATTTATTAAGCGAAGGGCGGCTGGTGAACCTGGCGGCCGGCGACGGGCACCCGGTGGAGATTATGGATCTCTCCTTTGGCCTGCAGGTTTTATCCCTTTTGCACCTGAAGGAGGAAGGGAGTCGGCTGGCTCCAGGGGTGCATCCCGTCCCGGCGGAGGTTGACCGGTCCGTAGCCCGGTTGGCTTTGGCTGCGGCGGGGGTAGAGATTGACACCCTCACCGGTGAACAGGAAGAGTACCTGTCACAGTGGGTGACTGAATAAAGGGGGATGGCGACTTTGCGTACCATTCTGATTCGCGGCGGTTGGGTTTTACCGCTTTCCGAGGGCGGGAAACCCTTGCAAGACGGGATGGTCAAGATTATCGGCAATAAGATTGCCGCGGTCGGTCCCTGGCGGGAACCGGTGAAAGAGGCGGAGCCCTACGAAGTGATCGATGCCCGGGACCGGCTGGTCATGCCAGGACTGATCAATACCCATACCCACGCGGCCATGGTTTTGTTCCGGGGGGTTGCCGACGATCTGCCGTTGATGACCTGGCTGAAAGAGAAGATCTGGCCCCTGGAGGACAGACTCACCGCGGAACATGTTTATTGGGGGACCAGGCTGGCGATAAACGAGATGCTGCTCTCCGGGACCACCACTTTTGCGGATATGTATTTCTTCCTCGAGGAAGAGGCGCGGGCGGTGGAAGAGACCGGGATTCGCGCGGTCCTTTCCCGCGGCCTTATCGGCCTGGAAGAACAAGCAGGAAAAAATCTGGAAGAAGCGGTCGCCCAGGCCAGGGAGTGGCGGGGACGGGCCGGGAACAGGATCACGATGATGCTGGGGCCCCATGCTCCCTATACATGCCCGCCGGCATTTCTCAAGGAGGTGGTGGCCGCGGCCAAACAGTACCAACTGGGGATCCATATCCATCTGGCGGAAACCGCCGACGAATTGGTGGAGATCGGGAAGGAATACGGGATAAGGCCCGTTGCCTACCTGGCTGAGCAGGGACTTTTTACCCGCCCGGTTTTGGCGGCCCACGCCGTCTGGCTGGACGACGGGGAGATCTCTTATCTTGCCCGGCAAAAGGTGGCGATTGCCCATAATCCCTCCAGTAATATGAAGCTGGCCAGCGGGATTGCCCCCGTACCCAAGCTTCTGGAAGCCAAAATCCCGGTGGGTTTGGGGACGGACGGGGCCGCCAGCAATAACCGGCTGGATATTTTCACGGAGATGCGCACCGCCGCCTTGCTCCATAAGGTACAGACCAACGACCCAACGGTGATCCCCGCGGAAACCGCCTTAAAGATGGCGACGATCTATGGCGCCCGTGCGCTGGGCTTGGGTGATGTAACAGGAAGCCTGGAGCCGGGGAAAAGTGCCGACCTGATTATGCTCGACCTGAAGAAAAGTCACCTCACCCCGTTGCATGACCCGGTTTCCCTGGTGGTTTATGCCGCCCGGGGCAGCGATGTCAGTGATGTAATGGTTAACGGCGAGTGGTTGGTGCAAGAAGGAAGACTTGTCCGTTGGGAGGAGGAGGAAGTAATTGGGGAAGCCGCCCGTTGCGCCCAGTCTTTGGTTAAAAAATAGCCAAAATACGGAGGAATTTTAACTAATTCGTCAAAAAACACGGATAATTACCGGGAATATCCTGGCACGGGCTTTTATCCCTTTTGATGTTTGATGCATGCTTTGGTAATATTAAGGTACAGCCTTTAGTTTAGGTAAAGCTAAAGGCTGAGAGCTTCACTTTGAAGCTAGGCGCCGGCGGAGAGGTGACGGCTCGCCCTACTCTTGACCACGCCGGCAGTCAGAGTAGGAGTAGTAAGTGTTGTCGGAACGTTTTCGGAAAGTGAAAACTCATATTTTAGCCACCGAAAGGTGGCCTTTTTTTTTATATTTTTTAATCCGACGGGGATTCATCGCTTTATAGTTGTGTGGAGAGCCCGGTAAAATATAAATTGCCAGAATCAAGAGTGAAACGGGATCTAAGGAAGATTTACCGGGATAAAGCAAATTCCCCGGTAGAAAAAAGGCGAGGCAACAATGGACAACCCAACATATTGACTTTATAATGATAGTGGTTACTATATATTGTACCAAGAAAGGCCGAGCGGCAGGGTTCGCCCGTGCAAGACAGGAGCGAGAAAATTGCGTTGCCCCTATTGTAACCATGCGGAAAGCCGGGTTGTTGATTCCCGGCCGGCGGAAGAAGGGATGACAATCAGGCGCCGGCGGGAGTGCCTGCAATGCGAAAAAAGGTTCACCACTTATGAGCGGCTGGAACAGGAACCTTTGATTGTCATTAAGAAAGACGGGCGCAGGGAACCGTTTGACCGGCAGAAGATTCTGAACGGTCTTTTGAAGGCTTGTGAAAAACGGCCCCTCTCCTTTGCCAAACTGGAACAACTCGTGACCAGTGTGGAGCAGGCCGTTCGCAACCGGACGGAGAACGAGATCCCCAGTACGGTTATTGGCGAATTGGTAATGGAGCGGCTTAAGGCCGTTGATGAAGTGGCATATGTGCGTTTCGCCTCCGTTTACCGGCAATTTAAAGACATTGACATTTTCATGGAGGAGCTGGAAAACCTCTTAAGCGCACGTGCACGCCGAAAAGATCAGTAAGACGAGGAAGGAGTGGCGAGATGGGCGGTATGCAGGAGCTGTTATCCCAGGAGATGGAAACAGAGAAAAAACCCGGAAAGGGCCGGATCTCACCGGTGTCCCCGGTTTTTTCTCCCGGGCAGGGGAGCATCTTCCGTTCGATCCGGAAAAGAGACGGGAGAATTGTCGAGTTTAATGTGGTGAAGATCGCCGACGCCATCTTCAAAGCGGCCCGGGCCATCGGGGGCGAAGACCGGCAACTGGCGGAAGAATTGGCACTGGTGGTTACCCACTATTTGGCCAAGACGAAAGGACCGGGAATCCCCACGGTCGAGGAGGTACAGGATGCGGTCGAAAAGGTGCTGATCGAAACAGGCCACGCCAGAACCGCCAAAGCCTATATCCTTTACCGTGACTGGCGGACCCGGCTCCGGGAGACCAAATCCGAGTTGATGGATGCGGTCGAAGAGATCCTGGTCGAAACAAACAGGGAGAATGCGAATATTGGGAATTCCCCTTCGGCCAAGATGTTACAGATTGCTTCCGCGGCCAGTAAAAGATATTACCTTTACCGGCTGCTCCCGGAGGAGTTTTCCCGGGCGCACCAGGAAGGGGATTTACACATCCATGACCTGGATTTTTATGGAAAGACCCTGACCTGTATCCAGATTCCTCTGGGCCGGTTATTACAGAACGGCTTTGATAACGGCCATGGCTATATCCGTCCGCCGAAACGAGTGGCGTCGGCCGCGGCTTTGGCCGCCATCATCCTGCAAAGCTCCCAAAATGATATGCACGGTGGACAATCCTTTGCCTTCTTCGACAAGGATATGGCCGCCTTTGTCAAGAACGCGTCGGAGGATGAGGTTTACCAGGCGATGGAGGCCTTGATTTATAACCTCAATTCCATGCATAGCCGGGCCGGCGCGCAAGTCCCGTTCAGCAGTATCAATCTGGGGACCGATACCTCTCCGGAGGGCCGGATGGTTACCCGCGCGCTGTTGCTCGCCCACGAACGGGGGTTGGGGCGCGGCGAAACTCCGATCTTTCCCAATATTATTTTCCGGGTGAAGAAAGGGGTTAATTTCGACCCGGGCGACCCCAATTACGACCTTTTCCAATTGGCGATCCGGACCGCCTCCCGGCGGCTGAACCCGACCTTTGCCTTTATGGACAGTGCCTTTAACGCACCCTACGGCGACGAGGTCAGTTACATGGGCTGCCGTACGCGGGTAATCGCCAACCGCCACGGCCCGGCGGTATCCACCGGCCGCGGCACCCTCTCCTTCACCACGGTCAACCTGCCCCGCCTGGCGATCCTGGCTAAAGGGGATTTGGAATTATTCTATCATAAGCTCGACCGGGTATTGGAGATGGCCGCCAGGCAACTTTACCACCGTTTTCGGTTACAGTCCAAACTGAAAGTAAAGGACATGCCGTTTTTGATGGGCCAGGCGCTCTATTTGGATTCGGAAAAATTGGGGCCCGATGATCCAATTGGCCCGGTTATCAAACACGGGACCCTTTCCATCGGCTTTATCGGCCTGGCAGAAACGCTGACTGCTTTGACCGGTTTTCATCACGGCGAGGACCCCGCCGCCCACCGGCTGGGGCTGGAGATTGTCAGTCATATGCGCCGCCGTGTTGATGAATTTGCCGAGGAGTACGACCTGAACTTTACGCTTCTGGCCACCCCGGCCGAGGGACTCTCCGGGCGTTTCGTGGCTTTGGACCGGTCCCGGTTCGGGGTGATTAGGGGGATCACCGATAAAGAGTATTATACGAACAGTTTTCACCTGCCGGTCAGCCATGAGACCAGCTGTTACCAGAAGATATTATTGGAAGGGCCTTTCCACCGGCTGACCAATGCCGGGCACATCAGTTATGTGGAGTTGGATGCGCCGCCGGAGCATAATTTGGAAGCGGTGGAGGCGATCCTCAAGCATATGGCAGCCTGTGACATCGGGTATGCGGGGATCAATTTCCCGGTCGACGAATGTCATGCCTGCGGATACTACGGGATTTTCCCGGCTGATTGTCCCTCTTGCGGTTCGAGTTTTATCCGCCGGGTCCGCCGGATTACCGGTTACCTTTCAACGATCGACCGGTTCAATGATGCAAAAAGGGCCGAGCTGGCCAATAGAAAGACCCATTGTTTCCAGTAAGGGCACGATGGTGAGGCCTATGCCAAGCGGGAGCAGGGAGCGGTTTTTTTCCCGGCTCTTCCCAGGGGAGGAATGGCGAAGGGGCCGGGAATACGGGCGGGAGGGGCTGATCAGCGGGGCCTGTTACGGCGAGGGTGTCTGGCAGGGGACGGTAACCGGCGCCTTGGGCCGTTACCGGGTGCGGGTTAAACGGGAAAGCGGTGGGTGGCGGATGAACTGTTCCTGCCCGTCCCGGCAGGGCCGTTGCCGGCATGCCGCCGCCCTTTTATATTACTGGTTGCGGGAGCCGGAGGCATTTGCGCCCATGGCGGAGGTTCGCCGGCAATTGGAAAGCCTCTCCCGGAGCGAAGCCGTGGAACTTCTGCAACTGGTTGCCGGGGAAGAGGGGGAGTTGCTCCGGCGGCTTTTGGCGGGCCGGAAAGAAAGGGAGGAAAAGCACCGGCTTCCCCTGGAAAAACTTCTCCGCCTCGTCAGGAATTTAGGCCTGGAAACCAGGTCGCCCTGGCGCAGCCGGCAGGTTTGGGAGGAACGCTGGTATAATCTCCTGTTGGTAGTGGAGGAAGAATTAAGGACCGAGGCCGGCGGCAAGCAAAAGAAAGCCTGGGAGGCTCTTCTCCTTTTAACCGAGAAATTGCTGGATTTTATCACCGGCTTTTCCCTGGAAACCGTGGCCGCCGGGTATCTGCTCCGGCTCCTTGAACCCCTCTCCACTTACGCGGAGGAGGGGATCCCGCGGCCGGTGGCTGCAAAAATCTTCGGTTTTTATCTGCGGACCCCGCTTACCGCCGGGGAGGAAGAACGTTTTCGTGCTTTTCTTTGCCGGTTGGCCGTGGTCGAAGGCCGGGAGGCATTTTCTTCTTTAGCCTGGGTTGAAGCCCTTCACTGCGAAAAGGAGGATCAGTTACCGGTGGTCCGCTGGGTTCACCTCGCCGGGGAATTATGGCCGCCCGGGAGCGAAGGTTTTCCGGTTTTGGCCCGCTGGTGTTTAGAAGATTACCGGCGTCTTCTCCCGCTTTTGGATTTTTTGGAAGAAAAGGAGGAGTATCGGGAGGCGAAAACCCTGCTTCAAGCAGGGGCGGATCTTTTTGCCGGCGCCGGCGGCCGCTACCTTTACCGTCTGCGTTTGGCCGCCCTGCACCGGGCTTTGGGAGAGGAAAAGGAAGCCCTTTATCTTGAGAACCTCAATTTTACGGAGCGCCCGGGGAGGGAAGAGTATTTCCGCCTGCAAAGACTGGCTGTTAAAATCGGGGAATGGCCCCGGATCAAACCCGGGGTTTTCCGGGCGTTGGCCGGAAAAGCCCCGGCGCTTTACAGGGAACTACAGGCCATGGAGGCCGGAAATTTTCCCGGCCCCCCTTGAATCCGGCGTGGGCTTGTGCTAGAATGATGTTGTGTGGTAGAAAAGAGATGGGCCGGTGTAGCTCAATCGGCAGAGCAGCTGATTTGTAATCAGCAGGTTACCGGTTCAAGTCCGGTCGCCGGCTCCAATTATTTATTCTTTGCTAAAGAAAGACTGTCCCGCGGTGGCAGCGGATAATCCTGCCGGCTTCTACTCCCCGCTCTCCGCGCAGAAGCGCGCATAAGGGCGGGCAATTTTTATTCCGCCTTTTTTGCCTGGAGCCAATCATGCCCGGCCTCCGGCCGCAACAATACTGTTGTTTAATGGATCTTTGCTGAATGCGGGGTTTGCAAATACCTATAATGCCTTGGCACTATCCGGCAGTCCGGCCTGTCTTGCCCTTTATCCTTTTCCATGATATGATCAATATGTGAACGTCCGCCAATACTTCCCAGCTCAGGAGAGAGGAGGGAATAGGAATTGGTAAATCGCCTGCTTGTTTTGTCGGCTTCCATCGGCGCCGGACATCTGAAGGCTGCGGAGGCCGTATGCCGGGCTTTTAAAGACTGTTATCCGGAGAAGGACGCTGTCCATGTGGATTTTTTGAAGTACTGCGACCCGGTGGTCAGCAAGCTCCTGGAAGAATCCTATTATTTCCTCACCAGCCGGTTGGCCTGGGTCTACGGGTTCATATACGAAAAGGAGAAGCGCCGTCCGGAACCGTTGGTCAAAAAGGAGCAGGTGTTGCTGGCGATTGGGAAGTATAAAAAATTCCTCGACGAGTACCGGCCGGACCTGATTGTCAGTACCCATTTCTTCCCTGCGGCGGTGGTTTCTTATTATTACCCCAAATATCCCGTGCCGAACGGGGTCATCCTCACGGATTACGCCAGCCACCCCATGTGGGTCTATCCCCATGTCGGCCGGTACTTTGTGGCCTGCCGGGAAATGGTTGATGAACTCTGGACATGCGGGGTTGATAGGGAAAAAATAAAGGTGACCGGGATCCCGATCCGGCCTGAATTCGGCCTCACCTTTTCCACTGACCGGCTGCGGGCGGAAAAAGGGTTGCCGCAGGACCAACCGGTGATTCTGGTGATGAGCGGCGGCAATGCCATCGGCCCGCTGATGGAGATCTTGGAGGTCTTAAACCGTGTACCTGAAGACTTTACCGCGGTGGTGATTACCGGGAAAAATGAGAAGACCCGGCGGGCGTTGGCGGAGGCAAAGGATAATTTCCATTTTACCCTTCATCTCCCGGGTTATGTGGATGATATGCATAAATGGATGCGCCTGGCCGATTTTTTAATCTCCAAGGCCGGAGGGCTCACGGTCTCCGAG
Source organism: Bacillota bacterium (assembly GCA_012735195.1). Classification (GTDB taxonomy): domain Bacteria; phylum Bacillota; class UBA4882; order UBA10575; family UBA10575; genus JAAYGG01. The sequence continues at coordinate 9,406 of JAAYIC010000052.1, read as the reverse complement.
GCTTTGGCCGTAGGCCTGCCGATGTTGGTGGTACGCCCGACTCCCGGTCAGGAAGAGGCCAATACCGAGTTTTTGCTGAAGGCGGGGGCCGGGTATTACCTGAAGGATCTGGAAGATTTGCAACCGGTGGTCCAGCAGTTATTGAAAGACCCGGCGAAACTTGAGGAGTTACGGGAGAACGCTGCCAAGCTTGGTAAGGCCGGTGCGGCCACCGAGATAATTAAAGAATTGGTAATATTGGGAGAAACAGCCAAGAAATCCGCTTGCTCAAATTCTGTGGATTTGCTATAATAAAATAACAGGATGGCCACAGAGCCTATGGCCGGTGTGCGGAAGGGTCGCGCGCATGCACACGGAAAGGTTTTCCGCAGGCCCGAGAAATAATCAGCGGTTTTTGAGACCGTCGGCGGTGACGGTCTTTACACATTTGCGCTTGCTTACGGAGACGCGCTCACGCGCCTGCACGTGCCCGCGCAAATTATACATACGGCATACGGCAAAGATGAAAACTGGAGGTGTTTTTTTTATTGTCCAAAGGTGGCAAAGTCTCCATAATCCCGTTGGGGGGATTGGGGGAGATCGGCAAGAATATGCTGGCCGTGGAGTACAAAAACGAGATCCTGGTCATTGACGCCGGGCTGATGTTCTCGGAAGAAGAGATGCTCGGGATCGACTTGGTCATTCCGGATATCACCTATTTGGTGGAGAATAAAAAGAAGATCAAGGGTTTGATCTTGACCCATGGCCATGAAGATCATATCGGCGCCCTCCCCTATGTCCTGCGTCGTTTGGATGTGGAAATTTATGGGACACGTTTGACCTTGGGCTTGGCCAACGGGAAATTGAAAGAACACGGTTTGGACCGGCAGGCCCGCTTTCATGCGGTTAAACCCGGAGATACCCGGCGGATCGGCTCTTTTACTGTGGATTTCATCAACGTTAACCACAGTATTGCCGGTTCTGTTGCGCTGGCTATTCACACTCCGGTCGGGACGATCGTCCACACCTCCGACTTTAAAATCGACCATACACCGGTTGATGGCGAACCGCTGGATTTTCGGAAATTCGCCGAACTGGGCAATGAAGGGGTCTTGCTTTTGCTTTCCGACAGCACCAACGTGGAGCGAAGCGGGTACACCCCTTCCGAAAGGGTGCTGGCACAGCAGTTTGCGGAGCTTTTTTACAAAGCGGAGGGACGGATCATCATCGCCACTTTCTCTTCAAATATCCACCGGGTCCAGCAGATAATAAACGCCGCAATGACCCACAACCGGAAGGTGGCTTTAGTCGGCAGAAGTATGGTCAATGTGGTTTCGATCGCCTGTGAACTGGGGTATTTACAGATTCCGGAGGAGTTGCTGATCGATCTGGATGATATTGACCGGTATCCCTCGGAACGGATAGCGATCATTACCACCGGCAGCCAGGGGGAGCCCCTTTCAGCTTTGACCAGGATGGCCACGGGAGAGCACCGGAAGATAAATATTGTTCCGGGAGATACGGTTATTATTTCCGCTTCGGCCATCCCCGGGAATGAGAAGTTGGTTGCCCGGGTGATAAATCACCTGTTCAAACAGGGGGCCCATGTGATTTACGAGACACTTACGGGCGTACACGTCTCGGGCCACGCCCGGCAGGAGGAGCTGAAAATGATGCTCAACCTGGTCCGTCCGGAGTTTTTCCTTCCGGTCCACGGCGAATACAGGCATCTGGTACAGCACGCCCGCCTGGCTCAGGAAGTTGGCGTACCCAGCGAAAAAATCTTCATTGCGGAAATCGGGGATGTGCTGGAAGTCGCCCCCGGTTACGCCGCCATCACCGGCAGGGTTCCCGCCGGCCGGGTCTTCGTCGACGGTCTGGGCGTAGGGGATGTCGGCAATATTGTTCTGCGCGACCGGAAGCAGTTGGCCCAGGACGGGATCTTGATCGTGGTGATCACTATGGATAAGGACAACAACCAGATCCTGGCCGGGCCGGATATTGTCTCCCGGGGGTTTGTCTATGTCCGCGAGTCCGAAGATCTGTTGGCCGAAGCCAGGCAGAAAGTCCTCGCCATCCTCTTGAAGAGCTTGAAAGAGGGGAGTTATGACTGGACGGAGGTAAAAACGGAGATCCGTGAAAACCTGGGCAGGTTTTTTTATGAGAAGATCAAACGGCGGCCAATGTTGTTGCCGATCATCATGGAAGTATAGGGAAAATAGCCAGTACCGGGAGACCCGGCATGCCGCCGGGTCTTTTCCGTCTCCTACTCGTAACTCGTCGCTCGTACTTAAGCGTGCCGTTGGAGGTTCAGACCTGTCACTTGTTGCTTGGTCGTTAGTCTCGTTGTTCGTTGCTCGTCGCTAGGCTCGTTACTCGTTGCTGGTCGCTCGTCACTCGTCACTCGTTGCGTGGGAGCGCGTAATCGTTCTGCGGGGTAAATTTTTTCTGCCGTTTCTCCGCCGGCGGCAGGTTTTTCTTTGCTTTCTCCCGAATTTTAATAGCAAGCAAGAGAAGGGCGGGAAAGCAATGATCCAGGAGACCATCAGGTTGTACGGGCTTTTTGGGGATCCGGTCGGACACAGCCTCTCTCCTTTTTTCCAGAACGAGGCCTTTAAGACATTGGGGATTAACGCCGTTTATTTCCCCTTCACAGTAAAGGCGGAGGACCTGGCCGGCGCGGTGGCGGCGATCCGTCACTTGAACATGGGCGGGGTTAATCTGACGATTCCCCACAAGGAAGCGGTTATTCCTCTCTTGGACAAGGTGGAAGGGGACGCCGCGCTCAGCGGCTCGGTTAATACCATCGTCAACCGGGGCGGGGAACTGACCGGTTACAGTACAGACGGGGAAGGCTTTCTCCTTTCTTTAGAGCGGGAAGCCGGTTTTGACCCGCGGGGGAAGGTCTGTATTATTCTGGGGGCCGGAGGAGCGGCCCGGGCGGTTGCTTTTCGCCTGGCCCAGGAAGAGCCGGCCGCCCTTTACCTGGTGAACAGGGGCGAAGAACGGGCGACGGCCTTGCAGGAAGACCTCCGGAGCCGTCTGGGCTTTCAGGCGGAACACCTTACTTCCCCGACGGAACTGGAAAAAGCGGCGGTCGCAGCGGATTTAGTAATTAATGCAACACCGGTGGGCATGTACCCGGAAAGCCACCGGATGCCTGCTTTTCCTTTGGAATATTGCCGGCCTGGTTGTCTCGTTTGCGATCTGGTTTACCGTCCTTTGGAAACGATATGGCTGAAGAAAGCCGGCAAGCTGGGCCTTTCTGTCCTGGGCGGGCTGGGAATGTTAATCTACCAGGGAATGCTCTCCTGCCAACTGTGGACCGGACGGATGCCGGAAGAGGCGCCATTACGGGCGGCTGTGATGAGAATTTTGGACCGGTAATTCCGGTGTGGACGGGAATTAATTTTATTGCAGGGAAAAAAAGAAAAAACTAGAAGTATATAAGGTTGAGAGTTATTCACGCGGGTAAATACCGGGCTTATATCAAGGAGGCTAAGCTATGGGCTCAGCGGAGAAGCAAAGACGGGGCCGGGCCCGGGTTCTTTTGGTGTTTCTCATGGTCCTTTCCTTTTCGACCCCGGGTATGAGCATGGAAAGAACGGACGGGATACCGGATTCCGGTTTATCCGATTACCGGTTGACGAATTTCCATATTGATGCAGATATCGCCGATGCCCTGGAAGGACTAGCCTGGGTCGCGCGCGCGCGCGGCGGCAATCTCTTTGCCCTTGTTGACCGCAAAGTGGTGCGGGCGATGCCGGTTAAGCTAAAACTCCGGGAGGGGATTGGCCTGACCGAGGCGTTGGCGGAATTGGCCCGGGTTTACGGGTATTCCTGTTATTGGGATCTGTCCGCCGGGGCGGTGGTGATCGGGAATGAGCAGTCATTCCGGGATTACAAAACCATAGAGACCCGTCTCTACGATCCGGGACGGTTCACACCGGAGGAGTTTGTTACTGCGCTGACAGCGGTGGTTCCTGAGGAACGGTTGGCAATAGAGTTGGCCGGTGGTTTCCTGCGGATAACAACGGGCAGTTTGGAACACCGGATTATCGGAGAGAAGGTTTCCACCCTGCGGAGCGCGGAAGATGAAGCCGTTACTTTTGAGATTAAGGTAAAAGCGTTGCCCGCGGACGGCGGCGGGATCCGGGGGAGTCTTCCCCGCCCGCCGGCGGCGTCCGGCCTTTATTTTGCCCGGCTGAGCCGGGAAGAGCAGGCAGAAGCCGCCCTAATCACCGGGGAATCTCCGGAGGAGACCCTCAGCCAGCATGCGGTTTTATACAGGAACAACCACCAGTTTATCGGGGAGCTTCTACCGGTGGTTGTGGCGGATGGCGGGGAGGGAGCGACCACTGTTGATGACCGGAAGATCGGCGTTACCCTGGATTTAACTTTGCTCCGAAAGGCGGACGGCGCCACCCTGGCTTTACAGGCAGAAATCAACAGAATTACGGACTGGCGGGAAACGGAGGGCGGCCCCCCCGTCCCGGTGATTACGACGGAGGAGGCCGGGGCGGTGGTCTTTTTACAGGAGGAAGAAAGCTGCGTCCTTTTTGGGCCGGTTTTGGTCGCCGGCGTCCCGGGGACGGGCCGGACGGCTGACTTCATACGTACCGGTTCGCCCTGGGAAGAATTGCTGTTTGGCGGTGGAGAAAGGCCCGGCGAAGGAAAGGATTTGGCAATTTTTATAAATTCTCCTGCCGGCGTCGCCGGTTATGCCCGTGCGGCGGAGGAAGAACCAACGCCTGTTCTTCCGGTTGCCGAAACGCCGGCAACGGCGGTGGCAGTAAAGGAGGAAGAAACGTTTAAGGAAGCGGAAAGTACGGTGGTGGTGGAAACCCAGGCATTGTGGGAAGCGGAAGTGATTGAACTGGGGTCTTTGGGACAGACCGGCAGGCCGGCTTTGGAACCGGAAGAAGCGGAAGAGCCGGCCGCCCTTACCGGCGGGGAGGCGGAGGTAGCTGAAGACCCCAAAGAAACCGCGGCCGGACGGGAAGAAAGACCGGCAGTTGAAGAAAGATCTGTAGCTGAAGAGAGACCGGCCGCTGAAGAAGGGCCGGGCGGGCCGGCGGCTTTCTTACCCGGCATAGATGAGGTGGGGTTGGTAATAACATATAGAACCAAAGAAGGAGAGGAACTCCCAACAGTCGCCGGGAAATACGGGATCCCGGTGGAGACTCTTTCCCAAATGAATAACCTTTCTCCGGATGCGGCTCTGCCGGCCGGGATCGATCTGGTTGTTCCCATTCCCGTTGAACATCTCTATGTTTTACAGCCGGGGGAGACTTTATGGCGGTTGTCGAGAAGATATGGGGTCACGCCTGAACTGTTGATGGAGATAAACCAGATCAGTGACGTCACCCAGCTAATGATCGGGCAAATAATCATCTTACCGAAGCCGGTGGATCAGGCGGTCAAGGAGAATTAAAAGAGAGAGGGGGCAGGACCGATGGCCATGAAAAACTACATGGAAGATGTGGTCAAAGAGATCTTGCGGGATCTGGAGAAAACACAGCCAATCCACTGTCCATGCGAGCGTTGCCGGAAGGATATCGTCGCCTTGGCGCTCAGCAACTTGAGGGGGAAATACGCCACAACCCCGGAGGGGGAGATTCTTGCCCGGGTTGAACAGTCGGACCGGCAGGTAAGAACCGATGCTTTACTCGCAGTAATGCAGGCGATAGAGATTGTCAGGGAAAAACCCAGACATCAAGGGTCAATAAAATAGCCGGAGTTTTTCCTTACTTTTTACCGGGAAAGGGGCGATTATTAGTTGCGGTTTCTTACGGCCGGGGAGTCGCACGGGTGTGCGCTGGCGGTGGTGATTGAAGGCTTTCCCGCCCTGGTCCCCATCGGTAAAGAAGAGATCGACCGGGAGCTTTCCCGCAGGCAGCAAGGGTACGGGCGGGGAGGACGAATGAAGGTTGAAAAGGACAGGGTGGAGATTATTTCCGGGCTGCGTCACGGTAAGACCTTGGGCAGCCCGATCGCGTTTCTCATCCCCAACCGGGACTGGCAGAATTGGGCGGTAGTGATTGATCCTTTTCTTCCCGGAGAAGATACCCATGTTGAACTGAAGGAGGACCAGAAACTCGGCCGTATCCGGGCGGAAGTGACCGCACCCCGTCCCGGCCATGCCGACTTGGCGGGGGGTTTAAAATACGGCTTTACGGACCTGCGCAATGTGCTGGAACGGGCTAGCGCACGGGAGACCGCGGCACGGGTCGGAGCAGGGGCTTTTGCCCGGGCTTTGCTGGCGCAATTTGGGGTCGTTATCGGCAGCCACGTCTTACAGATCGGAACGGCCCTTACCGGGGAAAGCCACAACCGGGCTTTAAACGAAGAAGAACAGGAAGAAGTGGAAAAATCGCCGGTGCGCTGTTTGGATCCCCGGGCGGCTGCGGCGATGGTGGATGTAATAGATAAAGCCAGCGCGGAAGGAGAATCCCTGGGCGGGATTTTTTTAGTTTATGCCAAAGGCCTCCCTCCCGGTCTGGGTTCCCATGTCCATTGGGACCGCCGGTTGGACGGCCGTTTGGCCCAGGCGGTAATGAGTATCCCCGGGGTGAAAGGGGTGGAATTCGGTCTGGGTTTTGCCGCCGCCGGGTTGGCGGGGTCAAAGGTCCACGACCCCATCGCTTACCAAACGGGAAGGGGTCTGTACCGCCCGACCAACAATGCCGGTGGGATTGAGGGGGGGATCAGTAACGGGGAGTCATTGATTGTCAGGGCGGTCATGAAACCCATTCCCACCTTGTACCAGGGTCTGCCCTCGTTGGACCTGAAAACCTGGGAACCAGTGCGGGCGGCGGTGGAAAGGTCGGATCTCACTGCAGTGCCCGCAGCGGGAGTGGTGGCAGAGGCCATGGTCGCCTGGGTGCTGGCCGAGGCTTTTTTGGAAAAATTCGGTGGAGATTCCCTGCCGGAGATGAAAAAAGCCTGGGCCGCTTATTTGGAGGAGATCCCATGGCAACCCCTAAAAAGCTAGGGCAGAACATAATTCTGGTCGGGCCAATGGGCAGCGGCAAGTCAACGGTGGCGCGGATTATCGGGAAAAAACTTGGTTGGCGTGTCTGTGACCTCGACCTTTTGATTATAGAGAAAACAGGGATGACGATCCCGGAGATCTTTGCCGAAAAAGGCGAGGCATACTTCCGCCGTTTGGAGAAGGAACTGTTGATCACGGTTTTGCAGGGAGAGAGGCTGGTAATTGCCACTGGCGGCGGCGCGGTGCTTGACGAAGAAAACCGCCGGGTGATGAAGGAAAACGGCACTGTGGTTTACCTCCGGACAGAGATAAAGGAACTCTGCCGGCGCCTGGGGAGGGGAAAAGGCCGGCCTTTGCTTGCCGGGGGTAAACCGGAGGAGATTCTTACCCGGCTGGCCCGGGAAAGGGAGGCTTTTTACAGGGAAGCACAGATAACCGTGGATACCCAGGGACTGACACCGGAAGCCGTTGCCGGGCGGGTTATTGCCGCTGTTTTTCAGGGAGTCGCAGGGCAAAAGGGTCTCTGAGTGCGGTGCGCGGTGGAAAGAGGGTCACCCCATCTCCGGGGGACGTAAATTATAATATACAGAGGAACAACGTTTGCCGGCGCCGGGCGGAGATGCGGCCGGGCCTCTGGCAATAGAGGCGGAAAGCCAGCGATTCGGGTGCAGGTTTCGACTGGTCACGGAGCTGCGAACTTTGAAAAAACGCACGGAAAGGGCCGGGGTTGATAACGAGGTAAGGGAGGTAGCACGGTTTGGCTTTGGAGAAGAGGTTACGGGTGGAACTGGGGGAGAGGAGTTACGATATTGTAACCGGTACGGGACTCCTGGAGCAAGCGGGGAGACTGCTTCGTGAAAGGGGGTTGGCCGGAAAAACGCTGGTGGTGACAAACACCACTGTGGCCCGGTTTTATCTGGACCCGTTGGTGGCGAGTATAAAAAAGGCCGGTTTTGAAACGGCAGCGCTCATCCTCCCCGACGGCGAAGAATACAAGACCCTTGCCCAGGTGGAAAAGGTCTACAACGCCGCTGTTAAGGAGCGGCTCGAGAGGAGTTCGGTCATGGTTGCCCTGGGCGGAGGGGTGATTGGCGACCTGACCGGGTTCGCCGCCTCCTCCTATCTTAGAGGGGTACATTTTGTACAGGTACCCACGACCCTGTTGGCGCAGGTTGACAGTTCAGTCGGGGGAAAGGTCGGGGTTAACCACAGGGAAGGGAAAAACCTGATCGGCGCCTTTTATCAACCGGCGGTGGTGATCACGGATTTACTGACCTTAAAAACTCTGGCGGAGAGAGAATTCCGCGCCGGGCTGGCGGAAGTAATCAAGCATGCCTTGATCCTGGATCCCGGTCTTTATCATTTCTTGTCCAGCTGCGTCCAAGAGGTAAAAAACCAGGAACCGGCTGTTCTTGAAGAGGTGATCCTCAAGGCCTGTGCGGTTAAACTCCGGGTCGTGGAGGAGGACGAACGGGAGCAGGGGCTGCGGGCAATTTTGAACTACGGCCACACCATCGGTCATGCCTTGGAGGCGGAGAGCGGTTACGGCGTTTTCCGGCACGGAGAGGCGGTGGCAATCGGGATGGCCGTGGCCTCCTTGATCAGTGAGACTTTGGGTTTTTGTCCTGCAGGGATCCACGGGGAAACGGTGGCGATTTTACAAAGGTACGGCCTGCCGGTGACGATCCCCCGGGAGTATACAGCCCAAGCCCTTTACCGCCGGATGTTATTGGATAAGAAAGTTCAACAGAAAAAGGTCCGCTTTGTTTTACCGCAGAGAATCGGCGAAGTCTTTATTACGGAAGATGTACCGGAAACGGTGGTCATTGATGCGCTTCGGCGTTCAGGCGCCGGTTGAGGGGGAGAAAAATGAGGATTCTGGTCTTGCATGGTCCCAACCTGAATCTCTTGGGCCGGAGGGAGCCGGGGATCTACGGCAGGAAAACGCTGGCCGGGATCAACCGGGAGCTTGAGGAAGCTGCAGAAGAGCTCGGGGTCGAGTTGCGGATTGTCCAGTCCAACCATGAAGGGGAACTGGTGGACGAGATCCAAAAGGCCAGGGAGGACTGCGCAGGCATCCTGATCAATCCTGCCGCTTACACCCATTCAAGCGTGGCGTTGCGGGACGCCCTGGCCGCAGTAGCCCTGCCCGCAGTGGAGGTTCATTTGAGCAATATTTATGCCCGGGAGGAGTTTCGCCGGAAATCACTGACCGCGCCGGTGGTTTTGGGACAGATTAGTGGCTTTGGGGCCGACGGTTATCTCTGGGGCCTGCGGGCGCTGGTCAAGAAGATCCGGGAAGCCAGGGCAGAGAACGGTTGAGGGGGTGATCGGGTGCAACTGCGCTTTTTAGGAACCTCCGCTGCGGAGGGCTGGCCGGCGGTCTTCTGTTCCTGCCGGGCCTGCCGGGAGGCGCGGTTGGCGGGGGGAAAG
>JAAYIC010000115.1 GCA_012735195.1 Bacillota bacterium | reverse complement strand
CTAAGGCCCTTTTCTTTCTAGCGGCGCAGCATCCCCTCGGGGGCGGGAAAGGCCTCTTTATTCCATTGTAAATCGGTCCAATGGAACTCCTTCATCCAGAAGCAATCAAAATGGAAGACATGCAAGGGAAGATCCCGTTCGGCCATCCCATCAATGAACGAATTGACGATCTCCTCATTGTAATCCGTGGTAAAGGAGGTGGTTAACCAGAGGCCGAAGGACCAGGCCGGGGGGAGGGCCGGGCGGCCGGGCAACCCGGTATACCGCCGCAAGACATCCTTTAATCCCGGGCCGTTGATGATGAAGTACTCCAGGTACTCGCCGGCCACGCTGAACTGGACTTTGGAGACGCGTTCCGACGCCACTTCAAAGGAGACGTGCTCCGGATGGTTGACAAAGACGCCGTAGCCCCTGTTTGTCAAATAGAAGGGGATGTTTTTGTAAGCCTGTTCGCTGCCGGTTCCCCCGTCCTTGTTCCAGATCTCCACCGTCTGCCCGTTCTTTACGAAAGCGGTGAAACGCTCCCCCAATCCGTAAACGCCCTCGCCCACCTCCAGGCTGAGCTGTTCCCGCATATAGACGCGCGCGCGCGAACCCGCGTAGCCGTATTCGGGTGCTCCCTCGTCTCCTGTTTGGATATAGCCCATACTCCGGTGATCGCTGCCGGTAAGCTTCTTTTCCCCGTGGAAAAACTGGATTGACCATGGGTTTTTTCTGACTCGGGCTGACAAATTTCCCGTCTTGTAAACCAGATAACCGTCTTTCTCGCTGATCTGCACGGGGGCGCGCGCGGCAACCGCTTCTGGTGCTTCATTGATGGCAAAAGCAGGTGAGTTATCTTGCGCAATCGCTCCTTTATAATGATAAAAACGCACCCTGATCACTTCCGGCGCTGGTGAGGAAAGTTCGATGGTGAATAAAGGCCCCTGCAAGGTATCGCCCTTGTGATGAATCGGACGGGCCGGCGCATACAAGGTCAGGGTGGCATCCCCGGTCTCGTAATCATAAAGGGCAGCCGGGGAGAAGATCTTTACTCCCTTTTTAACCAGCCAGTTTCCATCGGTAAATTTGATGGTCATCAACCCCTTCCCAAATCTTGCCTGGTCTAATCTTTATAGTAATAATTCCCGGGCGGCTCGGCAACTCCTGCCTTAGTGCGCCTGAATGTTGCGGGCGCTGTGTACGGTAGTCGTTGGCGAAGTTCCGGGGCGCGGCTTCCGCGTACTGTATAATAATTGTAAAGGGTGAAAGGATGACTAATCAACAATAGGAAAAGAGGGCTTTCTTAAGTAATATTGTTGCGAAAAAAGAAGAAAAGCGGTACAATATGCTACATAAATCACGTCGTGTGCGGGGCACCGGGAAGCGCTTCGTACACTCGCTCCACAAACTCCAAGGCTGGAGGCCCGATCCCATGTACGCGTGCGCGTGCCTGCGCGCGACTGGGCTCAATTGCGTCTTCATGGGCAGTACCCGGCCGGATAACGGCAGGAGGTGGGTTCCGCAAATGAAGGTTGTTGTGGTGGGAGCGGGGAAAGTCGGCTTTGATATCTCAAAAGTCCTCTCAGAAGAGGGGCATGATGTGATCGTTATTGATAAAGATCCGGCGGCCTTAAAGCCGGTTGTTGAGAGCCTTGACGTGATGACGGTGGCCGGTAATGGGGCCAGCGCCGTGGTGCTGGAAGAGATCGGCATAAAAACCGTGGATATTATCATCGCTGTGACTGAAAATGACGAGTTGAATATGATCGCCTGCATGACGGCAAAACAGTGCGGGGTGCCGATGACTGTGGCGCGGGTGCGGAACCCGGAATATACTTCCCCCCACCCGTATCTCCTCTCCTACGCCCGTTTCGGCTTGGATTTAATTATCAACCCGGAGCACTTGGCGGCCCAGGAGATCTTTCGCCTGGTGGAGTTCCCGATGGCCACGGATATGGAGTACTTTGCCGACGGGCGCTTGAGTATGGTCGGGGTGAAACTCGAGGAAACCATGGGGATCTGCGGTAAATACAT
>JAAYIC010000049.1 GCA_012735195.1 Bacillota bacterium | reverse complement strand
GTACCATTGAGGAGCGGGAGGAGTATGAACCCCATATTGAAAAGGGCTTTGTGGTCTATGCCGGTGTCGACTACCAGAGAATTCTGGCTGAGGCGGAGAAGGAAGCCGACGTGATCCTTTGGGACGGCGGCAACAACGACCTGCCCTTCTACCGTCCCCTTTTGCATATAGTCCTTGTCGACCCGCACCGGCCCGGGCATGAACTGCGTTACCATCCCGGTGAAACCAACTTCCGCATGGCCGATGTCCTGCTCATTAATAAAATCGAAACCAGTTATCCCGAGAATGTCGAGAAGGTCCGGGCAAATATCCGGCTGGTCAACCCAAGGGCCACGGTAGTGGAGGCTGCTTCGCCCATCTTTATTGACCAGCCCGGTCTTTTGGCCGGCAAGCGGGTTTTAGTGGTGGAGGACGGCCCCACCCTCACCCACGGCAGTATGGAATACGGCGCCGGCGCCATCGCCGCCCGCAAATACGGCGCTGCCGAACTGGTCGACCCCCGGCCCTACGCGGTGGGGAGTATCGTTGATACCTTCGCCAAATACGGCCATCTTTCCAATGTCCTTCCGGCCATGGGCTACGGTAAAAAGCAGATTCAGGAACTGGAGGAGACAATCAACCGGGCGGATGCCGATGCGGTTGTAATCGGTACCCCCATTGATCTCCGGCGCCTGATCAAGATCAATAAACCGGCGGCCCGGGTCCGTTATGAACTGCAGGAGATCGGCGAACCGACCCTGGAAGAGATTATCAAGGCAAAGTTGGGATAAAAGGCAAAACTGGGATAAAAAGAGACCCTGCTCAAAACGGGTAGGGTCTCTCGCTTTGTTCTCTCCCTTTGCGTTCCCTTGCCGGTAGCTTTCGTCTTGCGTAACCATATTCCCGAAGTTCTCTCAATAATCATAAAAAATTTCTATCCTTTGCGGAGACTCTTTTTTATTCCGGAGTTCAGTAAGGAGAGCTTTTGTGAAACTGTTTATCCGGTATTTTTCAATTTCATCCAGGCCAATCCATATATAATCTTCAGCCTCGTCATTCAAGACAACATTGCAAGAATCCGTTTTGCATAAATAATCGATGAAGATGATATGCTTCTTTTCACCAAAAGAATCGCTATATATCCATTCTTTTAAACCCACCAATTGAAGATCATAGACCTCTAACCCGGTTTCCTCCAAGACTTCTCTTTTCAATGCCTCTTCCATTTTTTCTCCCAATTCGATATGACCGCCGGGAATTATATACTCATCATTCCATTTGTGAGACTTGCAGAGAAGAATTTTATTGTCTGAATTAAAGATAACAGCCCCTACAACCGGCACAGGATATCCCATGGAATCAACTCCTCCATTAAAATGTCAGGGTATAAACAGCCGCGATCGACCCGTCCGGTCTTGGCATAATCGCAAAATGACCTCTGGCTTTCTGACCCTCTTTATATTCTTTTAGCATCCGCTCCGCCGGACTCTCCACCAGGAAATAATAGGCGCTTAATGAACCAAAAAGGAGAGCGGAATATTGATAAAAATCTTTCATCTGGCGATCATTGGATTTGGTAAAATAATAGAAGCATAAGGCGGCGTTGGAAATCGCGCTCGAAATCCTTTCCAACTTCGCTTTAGTTGCGGTATGCATCAAGACGGTATACGCTGCCTCTTCCCGCGCCTGCGGATCCTCAGTTTTCATTATCCGTTTATATTCCGCTTCGACATAACCCGGTACGGTAAGCGCAAACAAGCCGAACCCGGTCAATATGATTCCGCCTACAAGGGGGGCGCTCTTATTATAGTCGGCATGCGCACTACCAAGTATAAAAAGAAGGCCCGCGCCGGTCAAAATCCCTCCGCCAATCTTCCGCGCTTTTTTCTCATCTTGCGCCAAGGTCGCGATGAAACTCTCGGCCGAAGGCCCTCTCCGAACCGGCTCCGCCAGTTCCACGCGGGCAAAGAGCGGGGTATTCGTGCACGCGGCATACTCCGGTGTAAAATCCCTATCAAATGTAATGCGAGACCCTTTTGCCTGTACCGGTGAACCTGTAGAAATAATCAAAATGAACAAAAGGACAACTATCCCTGCTTTTTTCATCTTTCTCTCCTTTTCTCTTCACCGGCCGGCGCCGGGAGATTTTGTCTATCATTATTATAACACTTTTGTAAAGGGTAGGAAATAGGAGGCCATTATTTGCAGGATTCGACCTGCCCACCGTTTATTATGTAACTGTTTTCTATCAATGGTTACGCTTCCCGGGAGGGTTTTTTCTTCATTTGCTAAAGATAGATCTGAGATTGCGCGAGATCGCCAATAACTAATCCGTGGACCGTCCACAGACTTGAAAAAAATAATAGACAAAGGGGGAATGGCATTGCCAAAGCCAATACGCCTGCCAAAGGAGATTATCTTCAAAAATCTTAGCGCTCTTCTTCTCTCTTTTCTTCTGCTTTTTTTGATGTCCAGCTCATCCCATGCGTCATTAGTGGACGGTGGAGACCTCAAGGTGCGCTTTAGTATTGATGCCGACAATTCCGGTTTCTCATTTGAAGATCTCACCCTCAATTTCAATGCCGGTTTAGGCGCAAAAGACGGAATAAAGGGAGAATTCTCATATGGGGCTTTCGAAGTAGAAACCATCGCCTACTACTATATTAAGGACGTGATCTATGAAGACGAGGTCAATATCGGCCGGTTCAGCATTGACTGGGCCTCCGCTTCCTCCGAGACCATCAATGGCAGTCTAGCCCAGAAACTGCAACGGCAGGGGGGGACGACCGCACCGGCCGACTCCGGGTTTTATAAAGGAGTCGGCGTAAAATACAAAACCGCTTTTGATAATTTTGCCCTGGTGACATCGGTTTCAAATCATCATTTCGGCGACGGGGCCGATCTGGCCGGGCGGGGAAGTTTTCACCTCAATCCGGATCTACAAATCGGGGTGGGGGTGGCCTCCATTAACCGGGCTCGGGGGATCAATGCCAATGACTTCGGATTGTTGATTGACGCCGGTTACCGTACCGGGCCGCTTCATCTCCTTTGCGAAGTGGTGAGCATCAACAGCCGGCGGCATAATGACACCGAGACAAAAACCGGTTTTTACGTGGAAGCCGCTTATGAGCTTTCAAAGAAATCCCTTTTGTACGGCGGTTTTTACGGGACTGAGTCTCTAACCGGTGATTTACTGGTTGTCGGATATAAAGCCGATATAACTCCCCATACGGCCGTCCAGGGAGAAATCGGCAATGCCCGGGATAATTGGCGTCTGACACTGGGGTTAAATGTAAATTTTTAGGGGCGGTTGGTATCACCCGCCCCTTTCCGCCAGGACTCCGTAAAGAATCTCCAGTCCTCTTTCCAAATCCTCTTTGCTGATATTCAGGGGAGGTAAAAGCCGGAGTGCTGTTGGAGTTACGGCATTGATCAGCAAGCCCCGCTCAAGGCAGGTTTCAACCACCGGTTGTGCCGGGCAGGCGAGTTCCAGGGCAAGCATCAGGCCCAGTCCTCTTACTCCCTTGACCACAGAGAGTTTCTCCTGCCACTGGCCAAAGAGGGCAGTCAATTCCCGGCCCAACCGGCCGGCTCTCCCCGTCAGATCTTCCTCTTCAATTATCCGTAGCACTTCCAGGGCAACGGCAAAAGCCATGCCCCCGCCGCCCACGGTGGTACTGTGGTCTCCCGGTTCCAGAACAGCCGCTTCCTCCCGGGCCAATACGGCGCCGAAAGGAATCCCATGCCCCAAAGCCTTGGCCAGGGTTAGGACATCGGGTTTGACGCCCGCATGTTCCCAGGCGAAAAACCGCCCGGTCCGGCCAAGGCCGGTCTGGACCTCATCCATCATCAAAAGCAACCGGTGTTTCCGGCAGAGTTCCGCCAGACCCTGGATAAACTCTTTTGTCGCCGGCCGTACTCCGCCCTCACCCTGGACCGGTTCGACCAATACGGCACAGGTCCGGTCATTGATCGCCGCTTCCCAGGCGGCAAGGTCGTTGAGGGGCGCGTAGCGGAACCCTTCCGGCAGCGGTGAAAATGCCTGTTGGTACTTGGGCTGCCCGGTCGCCGCCAGCGCCCCCATGGTCCGGCCGTGGAAAGAACCGGCCGCCGTAATAATTTCGTATTTCCCCCCCAGTTTCCGGCCGTATTTTCGCGCCAGCTTGATGGCGGCCTCGTTGGCCTCCGCCCCGCTGTTACAGAAGAAGACCCGGTCCAGGCCGGAGAGGTCTTTTAACCTCTCGGCGAGTTCCACTTGCTCCTCCAAGAAAAAGTAGTTGGAGACATGGAGAACCTTCGCCGCCTGCCGCTGCATGACCGAGACCAACCGGGGATGGGAATGGCCCAGGGCCAAAACAGCGATTCCGCTCAAGAAATCCAGGTATTTTTTACCGTCGGCATCGTAAAGGTATGCGCCTTCGCCACGGGTAAACACCGCCGGCAACCGGGAAACGTTCCTCATCATCACCTTTTCTCCCCTGGCCAGTAATTCCTGCATTCTCATCTCATTGCCCTCCCAGATCTTATTCCACCACCATCGAGCCGATACCTTTATCCGTTAAAACCTCAAGTAACAGGGAGTGCGGGCGCCGCCCGTCGATGATATGGGTCCGGCTCACCCCGTGCCGCAGCGCATAGATACAGGCCTGCACTTTGGGGATCATTCCGCTGTCAATCCGGCCGTCTTCAATCATCTCCAGCGCCTTGGCGATCTTCAGTTTCGAAATTAAAGTGGAACTGTCCGCCGGGTCTTCGTAAATTCCCTCTACATCCGTGAGGATAATCAACTTCTCCGCCTGCAACGCCGCGGCCAATTCTCCAGCCACGGTATCGGCGTTGATATTATAGATCTCGCCTTCAACACCCACCCCGACGGTGGCAACCACCGGTATATAGCCTTTAGCCAGCAGAGTGTGGAGCAATTCCGGGTTGACATGCTCCACTTCACCGACAAACCCCAAATCCTCCCCACCGGGCATTTTTTTCTTGGCGGCGATCAGCAGGCCTCCGTCCTGCCCGGAGAGGCCGGCCGCCTTCACCCCGAAATGGTTCAACATGGTGACCAGTTCCTTATTGATCTTGCCGGCCAGGACCATATTGACTACATCCATCGTCTCCCGGTCGGTCACCCTCTGCCCGTGCAGGCGTATGCTTTTCTTCCCGATCTTCCCCAGCATCTCAGTGATCTCCGGTCCGCCGCCGTGTACCAGGATGGGGTTCAACCCCAAGTACTTGAGGAGGGTGATATCCAACATAACCGACTGCTTAAGCTCAGGGTCGCACATGGCGTGACCGCCATATTTGATCACAAAAGTCTTCCCGTGAAACGCCCGTATGTAAGGGATCGCTTCAATTAAGACCTGTGCCCGGTTCATGATTTCTTCCATCTTTTGCACCTGCTTTCTCCCTCCGTCAAAGGATACTTCTTTTGTGACGTTACCCTGCTCGCCCCCGCGCGCATACCCACAGAATCAATACGATCAAGCAGACAAAAGTTAAAACGCCGCTTGCCTTCGCGCTCACACCCGCAGCCGCCCGCCCATAAGCGGCATGCCCGCAGCATGAGCCCGGCAGCGCGTGTGATGTGCAAAGGATGAACGTAATGTGAGCCTCGGGACGCAAAGCGCGAGCGACATACGGATGCGCAACGTACCTGTGCTGTGTGGTCCGCTGCAATACGCACGGGCGCGCGGCATGTAAAGGATGAACGCGCATGAAGCCCCACGGGTGCATAAAACACGCTTCATGAACGGTAACTTGCGTTTATTCTTACATAATCATACGAAAGGTCACATGTCCAAATACCGGCTTCCGCCGCGCCCCGGTGGAGATTGATCACCACCTCCACCTCGGGGGCTTTCAGAATCCGTGCCGCCTCTTCCTCGGAAAACTCAAGGCCCTTTCCTTCTTTAAAAACGGTTAAACCGCCCAGGCTGATCTCGGTTGTCTCCGGGGAAAAATCAATCCCCGAATAGCCGACAGCCGCCAGAATCCGGCCCCAATTGGCATCTTCCCCAAAAAAAGCCGTCTTCACCAGGTTGGAATTGGCCACCGCCCGGGCGGCCACTTCCGCCTCTTCTTCAGTGGCGGCGCCGGTCACCCGGACCGTAATAATCTTGGTGGCGCCCTCGCCGTCTTGAACGAGCATTTTGGCCAATTGCGCAGCCACGTCATATAAAGCGGCCTTAAACTCATCCAAGTTCCGTCCGGGCGTTACCGGCGGGGCGTCGGCCTTACCGTTGGCCAGGAGAAAAACCGTATCATTGGTACTGGTATCACCGTCCACGGTGATCCGGTTAAAGGTCAGGGCGTTAACCTCCCGCAGCGCCTCTCGGAGGAGTTCCCTTTCCACCCGGGCATCGGTGGTAATGACCGCCAGCAACGTGGCCATCTTGGGGTTAATCATCCCCGACCCTTTGGCCATTCCGCCGATCCGCACCTCTCCGCCGCCCAATTCCAAACGGTGGCCCCATTCTTTCGGACGGGTATCCGTGGTCATAATCGCCCTGGCCGCCGCCGCCCCGCCGGTGGGGGAAAGGTTGTTAACCAGGGCGGGCAGGGCATCCAGAATCTTCCCGACCGGCAAAGGCATGCCGATGACACCGGTGGATCCCAGAAGGATCTCCCTGGGGGAGACCTCCAGCAGACCGGCGGTTTCCGCCGCCACCGCCCGGGCATCCTGCAAACCCTGCTCCCCCAGGCAGGCATTGGCGTTGCCGCTGTTGATCACCACCGCCCGGGCATATTCCGCCGCCAGGTGCTCCCGGCTGACAATCACCGGAGCGGCCTTAACTTTGTTGGTGGTAAAAACCCCGGCCGCAACAGCCGGGCTTTCGGAGAAAACCAGCGCCAGATCAGGCGCGCCGTCTTTCTTCAGTCCGCAGGAAATCCCGGCTGCGGAGAATCCCCGCGGCCCGGTCCCCCCGCCGGTTATATACGTCATGTTTCCTCATCCTTCATCCATTGAATTACGGCCAGATTCCGGGGGCCGCAAGTCCCAGGGTCTCATCGAGACCATAAAGAATGTTCATATTCTGAACTGCCTGCCCGGCAGCGCCTTTCACCATATTGTCCAGGGCGGAAAGAACAATAATCTTTCCTGTCCTAGGGTCAAACCGCGCCGCCACTTGACACCGGTTGGTAAAGAGTACCCCTTTTGTTTGCGGAAGAAACGGCTCCGGCAAGGGCACAACAAAGGGTTCGCCGGCGTAAAAATCCTGATAAATCTCGAATAACTCCGCATCGGAAAGGGTCCGGACCGCCGGCAGGTAAATGGTGGCATAAAGCCCTCTGCTCACCGGGAATAGATGGGGGGTGAAGATCACCCGGACCTCCCGTCCGGCCACACGGCTTGCCTCTTCTTCAATCTCCGGGGTATGCCTATGCCCGACCAGTCCGTAGGCGCGGAAATCCCCATCCATCTCCGCATAGTGCAGGTCAGCCCGGAGAGAGCGCCCGGCCCCGGAGACCCCCGACTTGGCATCAACAATCACCGGGCCTTCCTTGACCAAGCCGGCCTTTAAAAGCGGCGCCATGCCCAGGAGGGCCGCTGTGGGGTAACAGCCGGGGTTTCCCACCACCCGGGCTTTTTTTATCTCTTCCCTGTGCAGCTCCGGCAGGCCGTAAACAGCCTCCGCCAGCAAAGAAGGGGCGGCATGGGCCACTTTGTACCACTTTTCATAGAGATCCACCCGACGAAAACGGAAATCCGCCCCCAAATCAATGACCTTACCGCCTTGGCGCAAAAACTCCGGAGCCAATTTGGCCGCGACCCCGTGCGGAGTGCAAAGGAAGAGCACTTCACAACCGGAGAAAGCCGGGCCTTCCGGAGAAACAACCGCCAAATTACCGATGGCAACTCCACGTAAAGACGGAAAGATCTCTGCCAGCCGACGTCCGGCCTGGGAACGGGAGGCCGCGGCCACAATCTCCACCTGTGGGTGTCCTGCTAGCAACCGCAGCAATTCCCCGCCGGCATACCCGTTAACCCCGATTATTCCTGCCTTTATCACTTTAGCGCCCCCCTAAACTAGAACGTAGTATGCCTAATATTATATACAAAACCGGACCCGTTGGCAATATATTAATACAATTTTTATGAATATTTATGATATGCCTTAATTGAAAAAGTAAAATCGACCTCCTCAAGACTTGAAGTGGAGATTAGTTTTTCAATTGATTACTTATGGCATGTCCTCCAAAACTTCTCTGGCTTTCGCCAGGTCTTCCCGGCGCACCTTAATCTTTATGCCGAAAACACCGCCATAAGCCTGGCCAAACCCTTCATCCGGGATATAAGACGGGATCCCGGAACCCTGAAGAACGCTGCGGATCAAATCAGCCCGGGCCAGGTTCTCGACTTCGGTTAAGGTCACCAGTTCATCTTTTCTGTTATCCGGCATCAGTAATCGCTCCTGTATTGGCAGATTTCACCTGGTTGCTATAGCGGGCAAGATAGCCCGTGGTAATCTTGGGCTGCGGCGGCCGCCATTCCTGCCGTCTCCTGGCCAGTTCTTCCTCGGGGACCAGCAAATCCAGGCGGTACCCGGGAATATCGATCTTGATCCGGTCTCCCTCTTTCACCAGGGCGACCGGTCCGCCTTCAGCCGCCTCCGGTGAAATATGGCCAATGGACGCGCCGCGGCTGGCACCGGAAAACCGGCCGTCGGTCAGGAGAGCGACCTCCCGGTCCAATCCCATTCCGGCAATGGCCGAGGTGGGCGAGAGCATCTCGCGCATTCCCGGCCCGCCTTTCGGCCCCTCATACCTGATGACCACCACATCTCCGGGTTTGATCCGCCCGCCGAGGATCGCCTCGATGGCCGCTTCCTCACTGTCAAAAACCCGTGCCGGCCCCTCATGCCTCATCATCGCCGGATCCACCGCCGACTGCTTTACCACCGCCCCGTCGGGCGCCAGCGAACCAAAGAGGATCGCCAGCCCGCCCTCTTGGTGATAGGGGTTATCCAATGGCCGGATGACGTCGGGCCGCAGGACCCGGACCCCTTGGAGGTTTTCCTCCACGGTCCGCCCGGTTACCGTCCGGCAGGAAGAGTCGATTAAGCCCCTCTCCGCCAGGGTGGCCATGACCGCCGGGATCCCGCCGGCGGCGTCAAGATCTTGGATATGGTGGGGACCGCCCGGCCGCAGGTGACAAAGGTGCGGTGTCCGGCGACTGATCTCATTAATCCTGTTCAAGTCGAGCTCAACCCCGACTTCCCGGGCGATGGCCGGAAGGTGAAGGATGGTATTGGTGGAGCCGCCGATGGCCATATCCACGGTAAAGGCGTTGGTAAAAGCGGCTTTCGTCATAATATCCCGCGGCCGTAGATCCGCTTTGACCAACTCCATCACCTGCCGGCCGGCGGCTTTGGCCAGCCGGATCCGGCGGGCGTCAACCGCCGGAATGACACCGTTCCCCGGCAGTCCCATCCCCAGGACCTCGGTCAAACAGTTCATGGTATTGGCAGTGAACATGCCGGCACAGGAACCGCAACCCGGGCAGGCCCGCTCTTCAATGGCTTTCAATCCTTCTTCAGTAATCTTTCCAGCCGCCTGGGCGCCCACCCCTTCAAAAACCGTGTTCAGATCGATTTTTTCCCCATCCAACTCCCCGGCCAGCATCGGTCCGCCGCTCACGACTACGGTGGGGATATTAACCCGACCGGCGGCCATCAACATGCCGGGGATGATCTTGTCACAGTTGGGGATGAGGACCAACCCGTCAAACATATGGGCCTGGGCCATAATCTCCACCGCATCGGCAATCAGTTCCCTGCTGGGCAAGGAATAATGCATTCCTGTATGTCCCATGGCAATCCCGTCACAGACCCCGGGGATCCCGAATTCCACCGGTGTGCCGCCGGCCGCCCGGATCCCGCTCTTGACCGCATCGGTAATCGCCCGCAGATGGATATGGCCGGGAATTATCTCATTAAAGGAATTGGCCACTCCGATTATGGGCCCGGCCAACTCCTCATCAGTATACCCCATTGCCTTAAAAAGCGCCCTGTGCGGTGCGCGGCTAATGCCTTTTTTCACCTGGTCACTGCGCATTATAATCACTTCCTCACTTGTATTATTGGTTTTTGAGTATTCGTGACCCCCTTTGCAAAATCCTTTTTCTCCCCGGCGAAGATCACACGTTCTTTACCAAAGGGAAGCTAAACCGATAAAACCAGAAAACCGGCTGTTTCCGGGAAAAACCCGGCCTTTCCAATAAACAGGGGCTGTAAAAAAACACCCGGGCTTACTGCCCGGGCTCCTTGTCACCTTTCTTTTCTTCCTGTTCTTTGCGGGGTTTATATGTCCGGCAACAGGTTCCTTCGGAGGTTGCCGCTTCGCCGCTTCCCTCCCCAAGAACGCCGATCTCCATATCGTTCCCTTTCATCAACCACCGGTTATCCACTTCAATCGTATCGGCCCCGCAGTAATTATCTTTCTGCCAATAGTGACAACTGTCGACATAGCATTTTACTTCCAGGTAGCCGTAGGCCATTCCCGCATACCTCCTTTTTTATTTAGTATCCCTGCGGGGCCTGCAGTTCATGCACACCGGATTGAACCGGCGCCCATCCGCGCCGTGCCCGCGGTGCCGGCTGGGCTCATGATATATGTTGCTAACCGGTGAATCTCGCCAGTAAAAAGGCGAAAAGAAGTCCCGCTGCCATCGTCGCCAGTACCGACCGGCAAGGGGTTATCTTCCCGGCAACCGGCAAGAGTTCCAAAAAGACCAGGAGAAACATGGCCCCGGCGGCAAAACCCAAGGCGGAAGCGCTCACCTGTGCAGAAACCCGCCCGAGGAGCCCGCCGCAAAAAGCGCCAAGTCCCATCGGGGCTTCCACCAGTAACAAGGCATAAATGATCTTTCGCCAACCGGTCCGCCCCAGCTTGAGCGCGGCAGTCATGGCCAGCCCTTCCGGGATGTTATGAACGGCCATTAGCAGGGCCAAACCCCACCAGAGGCGGGAGAAGGGCGCCTGGACAAAAATTGTACCGACCGCCACCCCCTCCGGGAAATTATGAGCCCCGATCCCAATCCCCAACAACACACCGGTTCTGGTGAATTTGGCAAAAGGCTCAATAGACTCGTCGTTCCTTCCCGGGCGGCGCCGCTCTTCCCGTCCCCAAAAACCCCGGACCAGGAGGATAAAGGCCAACCCCGCCAAGAATCCTCCCAAGCCGTAGGCAGGTCCCAGCCGCCAAAACTCAGGATAAAGGTCCCAAAAGACCACTCCCAGCATGACCCCGGCGGAAAGGCTCAACAACCCTCCCTGCCCCGCCGGAGAGAGCCCCGGAAAAAAAAGACCGCTTAAGCCCCCCAGGCCGGTACCGGCCATCCCCACGCCGAAACCAACTGCGGCGCCAAGGAGTACGGCGCTCATTTTTTCACCCCGTATGAGTCTATTCCTCCCCCTGCTGAATATGTCCGTGGTATGGATGTATTGAGAAGCCCGGGCAGGGGAGACTAAAGATAAAATTCTCTTGCGTAGTTTACTTAAAGGGGAAAGGGGTAAACAACTTGTTCTCCGGGGAAAAAATTCTCTTCCTGCTCATCGCCGGAGTGGCCGGGGCGTTAATGGCGGTGCAGGGGACCCTCAATGCCCTGGCCGGGAAGATCGTAGGCCTGATACAGGCTACCTTTATAGTCAACCTTCTGGGTTCGGTCACCGCCGGTCTTCTGCTCTGCTTTTTCAACCCCGGTGCCACAGGTTTCGGTGGAATTCTACAAAAAATACCCTCCGTGCCTTTATATGCCTGGCTCGGAGGGCCAATCGGGGTGGCGATTATATATGGTGTGGCCGTAAGCATCCCCCGGCTTGGCGTAGGGATGGCAACCACGGGGATCATTACTTTGCAATTGTTGACAGCCTATGCCATAGACCATTTTGGCCTTCTCGGCCGGGAACATCTCCCTTTTAACTGGATAAAGCTCACAGGCATCCTCTTGCTGGCCGCCGGTTCATATCTCCTGCTTAAAAAGTAGACTTCTTCCTTAAGTGGTCTTATTCTTTGTCGCGCAGGGCCTCTTTAACTGTTTCCAGCACTTTGGAAGGGGTGAAAGGTTTAACGATATAGTTCAAGGCACCTGCTGTAATCGCTTCGACCACAAGGGGTCTTTGTCCCATGGCTGTACACATGATTATGCGCGCATCCGGGTCGAATTTTCTGATCTCCTTAACCGCATCGATCCCGGACATCTCCGGCATGGTGATATCCATCATCACCAGATCCGGCTTGATTTCTTTATATTTTTCCACCGCTTCCAGACCGTTAGAGGCTTCTCCAGCAATTTCATAGCCGGCTTTCTCAAAAATACGGGTCAGCATCAACCGCATAACTTTGGCGTCGTCAACCAGCATAATCCGGTGTGCCATGATTATTACCCCCCAACAATACTGCGAACTTGCACAATTACTCGTATAAAATATCGGCCGGACAGGATAAAAACTATAGATAAGAAAGATTTCGACAAAGAAAAAAAAAGCCCTTCCGGGCTTTTTATAAAAATCTTCACTGTGGGGGATCACCGGGATTGTGGATTCCCGGATTATTCAAGTTCTATCCCACGCCGGTCCACCCGTTTAATATTCTCTTCCTCCCCGGTAAGGGCGTTAATATAGATGAGAAATCGCTCTTTATCGAGGTACGTATCGCATTCATAACAGAGGGTCTCCTGAAAACGGTCGTTCAGAATAACCGTCTTTTTCACCTCTTCAATCCGTAACCGCGGATGCAATTTCTTCCGGGCCTCCGTTGGCGAAAGGC
Source organism: Bacillota bacterium (assembly GCA_012735195.1). Lineage (GTDB taxonomy): Bacteria > Bacillota > UBA4882 > UBA10575 > UBA10575 > JAAYGG01. The sequence continues at coordinate 14,906 of JAAYIC010000049.1, read as the reverse complement.
GGGGCGAAGGGATCTTGCGCTCCGGGTCCCTGAAGGTTAAATAAGGGATCGCCTCCATCCCCAAAATCTCACCGTTGTCCAATGCCACCTGTACCTTAATGGTCTCCGGTTGAATGATTGTATCCCCGCTCTTCCTCGCCAGGCTGATGATGGCTGCATTCCTGAACTCTTCAACGGCGATGGGGACCATCTCCGGGTACTCCCGTTTCCGGAGAAACTCCCGGGCCTTTTCGGTGGCTTCTTCCAATGACAATTCCCGTCCGGGAATCATTCTTTCCCGCAGCATCCAGGCGACATGACCGCCCTTGGTACTGACAGCCAGCCGGACCGCTGCTGCCCCCCGGCTCCTTTCCCCGCCTTCCCGCTTCAGGTTAAAAAGGTAAAGCGGTAATTTCCCTTTTATCTCCCCGTTATAGTCCGCCTGGTACTCTCCGCCGTCCCGTTCTAAAAAACGGAGGGCAACCTTTCTGGCTTCTTCCACGTCAATCCGGGGTCCGGTCACCCCTTTCGGCTCCGGCTGAAAACCGGCGGGGGTACCTTCAATTTCCGGCTCCGGAAGGCGCCGCAGGCCGTCTTCCATCATCATAAAACTTTTGGTGACTTTATTCGTCTCCAAACGTTGGGAAACATCCGCAGTCATGGCGCTCATATTTACCCGGTCCACATTCAACCAGCGCTCTGCACCTTCCAGGATTCTCTCCTGAAGCGCAAAGAGTTCTCCGGAAAGATACCGGGCTTGCCTGTGCAAATCCTGAAGGGTTTTCCATTTTTCCTCCGGCATCCTATTCCCTTTGCCGGTCTCTGACAGCATACCAAAAGAAAAAGACTGTACCTTGGTTAAAAAATCCTTGGTCCGGGCAAGCTCCACCGAGGCCAATGGCAGTTGCCCGATATCTTCCTGAGCGTGATAAGCCTGACGCCAGGCTTCGGTCAACAAACGTGTCTGTTGCTCGGGGGAATTGGCCACCGCCGCCTTGGCCAGTTGTGTTTCCAGTCCTGCCACGTGCAGCGCCAATTCGGAAAAAGAACGGTTGTATTGGTTTTCCGCCCGCACTTCCCATGCCCGCCTGGCGCGGTACTGGGTGTAACCCCACGCTACGGAGGCAAGAAGGGCTACGGCCAGTACCGGTACGAGAAAGCGTAACCGGGACCATCCTTCTCTTCTTTCGTCCATCTGAACCCTTCCCTTCATCTACGAATACGCTTACAGTTAATATTCCCCGGCTGTAGCGGCTTATACAAAACCTCCTCATCGCGCAGGCGTTAAATAATGAAACCTCCTCATCAGCCAGGTTGCCGCTAACATCAGCCTGCTCATGCGCCAGGCGCAAAACAATGAAGGGATATCCGAAAATGCGGGCATGACAAACAGACCTCATGCACGCAGGCACGACCAACAGCAAAGTTGCCCGGTGGCTTTTTCTTTTTTTGCAATGAGTCCTTTCAATCCCGCATGGTCACCGGGAAAACCAGGTGTTTAATCAATTTTCACCGGTCTTTTCCTTGCAAAAAAACTCCCGGTCAAATGGTTTAATCGCGCGTGCCGCGTAACGCGTGGTACGAACACCGCATGGTACGCACGCGCCGGAACCCATTATATTACCGGGAGGAAAAAAATCCGGCTAATAATTATTCTTGGCTGCAGGCCAATCCGCCGGTGAATTCGCCTTTAAAAACAGTAACGGCTTCACCGCCGATATACACCCGGTTTCCGCATAGACGGACCCGCAAGATCCCGCCGCGGGCTGAAGCCTGGTAAGCCAGGAAGTCATCTTTTTCCAAGTGGACACCCCAGTACGGGCCCAGGAAAGAATGGGCCGAACCGGTCACTGGATCCTCGTTAATCCCCAACCGTGGGGCAAAAAAACGGGAGACAAAGTCAAACCCGTTGGCACTCGCACGGCTGGTGACGCAGACTCCCCGGGCCGGCAAAACGGCCAGTTTAGCAAAATCCGGTTTTAAGTCGCGTAAAACCTCTTCCGATTCCACCTCCACCAGATAATCGCCGGTACCGGTTTTCCCGGTATACTTGGGCCGGATCTCTAAAGCCCCCAATAATTCAGGGGGAGCAGGTACCGGCGACGCAAGTTCCGCCGGGAAATCCATTTCAATCAATTTCTCCTTCTTTTTTGCCTTTAATACCCCGCTTTTGGTAATGAAACTGATCTCCTTGTCCGGAAGGACAAACCCGCATTCCCAGAGGGCATGGGCCGCAGCCAGAGTGGCATGGCCGCAAAGATCAACCTCGGTCACAGGGGTAAACCAACGCAAAACAAACTCCTCTCCCTGACGGTGCAGAAAGGCGGTCTCCGAAAGGTTCATTTCTGTCGCCACCTTTTGCATCCAGTCTTCCTCCGCCGGCTTGTCCATAATGCAAACCGCCGCCGGGTTACCGGTAAACAGCTTATCAGTAAAGGCATCCACCTGCATGAGAAGAATCGCCACCGGTCATCCCTCCTCTGTTTCCTCTCTTGCCGCGTATTTTTGTTCGATCTTTGCCCAGGAATCACGTAGGGAAACCGCCCGGTTAAAGACGGGGTTCTCCGGGGTTGAATCCGGATCAACGCAAAAATATCCTATCCTTTCAAACTGGTAGCACTCTCCGGGCCGGGCGCCGGCAAGGCCCGGTTCCACCAGGCAAGAAGCTAAAACCTCCAATGAATCCGGGTTGACATAAGCCTTAAAATCCCGGCCGTCCTCGTCATCATCGGGGTTCTCCCGGGTAAAAAGGCGATCATAAAGCCGGACTTCGGCTTTTTGCGCATGGGCGGCGGAGACCCAGTGAATCGTCCCCCTGACTTTACGCCCGTCCGGCGCCGAACCGCCCCGGCTTGCCGGATCATAGACGCAGCGTAATTCCACCACTTCACCGGTGCGTTCATCCTTAATCACATCCGTGCAAGTAACCAGGTAGGCATATTTCAACCTGACCTCCCGTCCGGGCGCCAAGCGGTAAAACTTTTTTGGCGGCACCTCCCGGAAATCGTCCCGGTCGATATAGAGTACACGGGAGAATGGCAGCTTCCGGCTGCCCATGGCCGGGTCTTCCGGGTTGTTAACCGCTTCCACCTCTTCCTCCTTTCCTTCCGGGTAATTCTCTATCACCAGGCGCAGCGGGCGTAAAACACCCATCACCCGTGGCGCCCGCCGGTTCAAATCTTCACGCAGGCAATGTTCGAGCAGGGCAATATCAACCACACTGTAGCTTTTAGCCACACCAATCCGCTGGCAAAAATCGCGGATCGCTTCCGGGGTGTAACCCCGGCGACGCAACCCCGACAGGGTCGGCATCCGCGGGTCGTCCCAACCGTTGACATACCCCTCTTCCACCAATTGCCGGAGTTTCCGCTTGCTCATCACCGTATAGCTGAGATTGAGACGGGCAAACTCAATCTGCTGCGGCGGCTGCTCAATCTCTAAGACTTCGAGGAACCAATTGTACAAGGGACGGTGATCCTCAAACTCCAGACTGCAAACGGAGTGGGTAATCCCTTCAATGGCATCCGAGAGCGGGTGGGCAAAGTCATACATCGGATAGATGCACCACTCGTCACCGGTCCGGTGGTGCGGTAGATGCATGATGCGGTAAATCACCGGATCACGCATGTTTAAATTCGGCGAAGCCATGTCGATCTTCGCCCGCAAGACACGGGAACCATCGGGAAACTCGCCCGCCCGCATCCGGCGGAAAAGGTCCAGATTCTCGGCGACCGGGCGGTTCCGGTAAGGGCTTTCCCGCCCGGGTTCAGTGAGGGTTCCCCGGTATTCCCGGATCTCCTCCGGGCTCAGGTCACAGACATAGGCCAGGCCTTTTTCAATCAAACGCACCGCATATTCATAGAGGCGCTCAAAATTATCGGAGGCATAAAAAAGACGGTCTTCCCAGTCACACCCCAGCCATTGGACGTCTTCTTTAATCGACTCCACATACTCGACCTCTTCTTTGCTGGGGTTGGTGTCATCAAAGCGCAGATTGAAAAGGCCTCCGTATTTCTCGGCCAACCCGTAATTTAACAAGATGGCTTTGGCGTGGCCGATATGAAGATAGCCGTTGGGCTCCGGTGGAAAACGCGTGTGCACCCTGCCCCCGTATTTATTGGTCTCCAAATCTCCGGTAATAATCTCTTCAATAAAATTCAACGGTTCCGTCTGCCTGGTATTGTTCACTTTTTCCCCTCCCTGGCTTCATCTTTAACTCAAACTCCACTTGGTTCCGGTTAATCTCCCCTTGGTTCCGGATCAAACTCTATTTGGTTCCCAAGGATTATTCCTCTTTTTCCTTTGCTAAAACTCCGCCGACCGGACAGTCCGCGGGAAAGGAATCACATCCCTGATATTCTTCATCCCGGTTATATACATAACCGCCCGCTCGAAACCCAGGCCGAAGCCGGCGTGGGGTACCCCGCCGTACTGCCTAAGCTCCAGATACCACCAGTAATCCTCTTTCCCCATCCCCAACTCCGCCAGGCGCTTTTCCAACAACGGCAACCGTTCTTCCCGCTGGCTGCCGCCGATCAGTTCCCCGACTCCCGGCACGAGCAAATCCATGGCGGCTACTGTTTTGTTGTCGTCATTGAGCCGCATATAAAAGGCTTTAATATCCTTGGGGTACCCGGTGACAAAAACCGGCTTCTTAAAGATCTTCTCTGTTAAGTACCGTTCATGTTCAGTCTGGAGGTCCTTCCCCCACTCCACCGGGTATTCAAAAGCAACCCCGGCCTCCTGTAACAACTTGACGGCCTCGGTATACGTAATCCGGGCAAACTCCGCATGCAGGAGGTTTTCCAAACGGATGAAAAGGTCCTTCTCAATAAAGCGCTGGAAAAACTCCATTTCTTCCGGGGCTTGCTCCCATACGTACTTGACCAAATATTTTATGAGGGCTTCCGCCAGATCCATCGCCTCTTCCAGACCGGCAAAGGCCATCTCCGGCTCAACCATCCAAAACTCCGCCGCATGCCGGGGCGTATTGGAGTTTTCCGCCCGGAAAGTCGGGCCGAAAGTATAGACATTCCGGAAGGCATGGCAACAGGCTTCGGCTTCCAGTTGCCCGCTGACCGTCAAGTAGGTCCGCTTGCCGAAAAAATCTTTGTCGTAGTCAACCTCTCCTTCTTCGTTCCGCGGCGGGTCGGCCGGGTCGATGGTGGAGACTTGAAAAAGCGCCCCCGCGCCCTCGCAATCACTGGCCGTGATGATCGGGGTATGTATATATATGAAGCCTCTCTCCTGAAAGAAACTGTGGATTGCCTGGGCGGCCAGGGAACGCAGGCGGAAGACGGCCCAAAAAGTATTGGTCCTGGGACGCAGGTGGGCGACGGTCCGTAAATACTCAAAGGAATGGCGTTTTTTTTGCAACGGATAGCCCGGAGCCACCGTCCCCACTATCTCAACCTTTTCTCCTCTTAATTCAAAGGCCTGACCGGCCCCGGGGCTCTCCACCAGTTCTCCTTCCACTCGCACCGCTGTTCCCACCGGCAACCCGACGGCTTCTTTGAAATTTGGCAGGGTCTTATCCACAACCACCTGGAGGTTTTTGAAAAAAGTCCCGTCGTTAACCTCAATAAACCCAAAGGCTTTTGAATCCCGGGCTGTCCGGACCCACCCGGAGACCTCAACCTTTTTCCGGAGATGGGTTTGGGCCCCTCGAAACAGCTCTTTTACGGTGACTTTTTCTCCCATCTTGCCACCCCGCTTCCTGCCTTGAGTCTATAGGTTAAAGTATAATTAAACTCCGGCAAAACTGCAAGAGCGTTCTGGTGCTCTGCAGTATATCATAACCGGATTTATCCACCTTATTTCCAGGATATCAGCGGTCTCGTTAACCAATCCCTCTCAGCCTTTTGTATGCGGGATCCATGGAATTTTGAGCAAATTTTCTCTTGCAAAAACAAGGAGAGACTATATAATATTGAATGGTGTATTTTTACGAATGAGGTGATCATTATTCCGAAACGCCAAGACATCAAAAAAGTGATGATTATTGGTTCCGGACCGATTATAATTGGTCAGGCATGTGAATTTGATTACTCCGGCACCCAGGCCTGTAAGGCTTTACGTAAACTGGGTTACGAAATTGTTTTGGTTAATTCAAACCCGGCAACCATTATGACCGACCCGGAAATGGCCGACATCACCTATATTGAACCACTGAACGTAAAAACCGTAACGGAGATCATAAAAAAAGAACGGCCCGATGCCCTCCTACCTAACCTGGGCGGCCAGTCCGCCCTTAATCTCTCCGCCGACCTGTACAAGGCGGGAGTCCTCACCGAACACGGAGTGGAGATCCTCGGTGTGCAGGCCGAAGCCATCGAGCGGGGAGAAGACCGGATCGCCTTTAAGGAAACCATGAACCGGCTCGGGATCGAAACCGCCAGAAGCAAGCCTGCCTACAGTGTGGAAGAAGCGGAAAAAATCGCCGCTGAACTGGGCTATCCTGTGGTAATCCGGCCGGCTTATACCCTTGGCGGGACCGGCGGCGGCCTCGTCTATAATACCGAAGAATTGCAGGCTGTTGCCAGCCGGGGGATTGCAGCCAGCCGGATCGGGCAGATCCTGGTGGAGGAGTCGGTCCTCGGCTGGGATGAATTGGAGCTGGAGGTCATCCGCGATGCCAAAAACCGGATAATCACCGTTTGTTTCATAGAGAATATCGACCCCATGGGGACCCATACCGGCGACTCCCTCTGCGTCACACCGATGCTCACCATCGAACCGGCCGTCCAAAAAGAGTTGGAACGGCAGGCCCATGCTATTGTCGAGGCGATCGGGGTGATTGGCGGCATCAACGTCCAATTTGCCCATGACCCGAAGACCGGCCGCATCGTGGTGATTGAGATCAACCCGCGGACATCCCGTTCTTCCGCCCTGGCCTCCAAGGCCACCGGTTTCCCCATCGCCCTGGTCTCGGCCTTACTGGCCGCCGGTCTCACCTTGGACGAGCTCCCCTACTGGCGGGAGAAAACCCTGGATAAATACACCCCGCAGAGCGATTATGTGGTGGTGAAATTCGCCCGCTGGGCTTTTGAGAAATTCAAAGGCATCGAAGATAAACTGGGAACACAAATGCGGGCCGTCGGCGAAGTGATGAGTATCGGAAAGAACTACAAGGAGGCCCTGCAAAAAGCGGTTCGCTCCTTGGAGATTGGCCGCTACGGCCTGGGCTTTGCCAAGGACTTCCACCGCCGGTCCCTCCCCGAACTCCTGAAGATGCTGCACGAACCCAACAGCGAACGGCAGTTTCTTATGTATGAGGCCTTAAGAAAAGGCGCAAGCATCGACGAACTCCACCGGTTAACCAAGATCAAGCCCTGGTTTATCCAGCAGATGAAGGAACTGGTCGACCTGGAGGAAGAGATCCGCGGTTACCGGGGGAAACAGATCCCCGGCGACCTGCTGGCCCGGGCGAAGAGAGACGGGTTCAGCGACCGTTACCTTGCCGGTCTCTTGAGTACGGATGAAAGAAAACTCCGGACCCAGCGCCGCGCCTTAGGGATAACTAAATTATGGAAAAAGGTTCCGGTCAGCGGTGTCGAAGGGGAGGCCGCCTACTATTATTCGACCTACACCCCTGGGGAAGTCACCGGCCATATACAGACCGGCGCCGGCCGGCGGGAGTCCCCACGGAAAAAAAGCGTGATGATCCTGGGCGGCGGCCCCAACCGGATCGGGCAGGGGATCGAATTTGACTACTGCTGTGTTCATGCGGCCTTTGCCCTCCGTGAGGCCGGGGTGGAGACGATCATGGTCAACTGTAACCCGGAGACCGTCTCCACTGATTATGACACCTCCGACAAGTTATATTTTGAACCCCTCACCGTTGAAGAGGTACTCAGCATCTACGAGCGGGAACAGCCGGAAGGGGTGATCGTCCAATTCGGCGGGCAAACCCCGCTGAATATCGCCGGCGAACTGGCGGAGGCCGGAGTACGTATCCTCGGTACCCCGCCGGACATAATCGATCTGGCGGAGGACCGCGACCGCTTCCGCCGGATGATGGAGAAACTGGGTATCCCCATGCCTGAAGCGGGGATGGCCCATAATCTCGAAGAAGCGCTGGCCCTGGCCGACAGCATCGGTTACCCGCTGATGGTCCGTCCTTCCTACGTCCTGGGCGGACGGGGGATGGAGATTATCCATGACGAGGAGATGCTCCGGGAATACCTGGCTGCGGCGGTGGAGATCACGCCGGAACGCCCGGTCTTAATCGACCGCTTCCTGGACAATGCCATTGAAGCCGAGGCCGATGCCTTGGCCGACGGCACCGACGCCTTTGTCCCGGTAGTCATGGAACATATCGAACTGGCCGGGGTGCATTCTGGTGATTCCGCCTGCGTCTTGCCGTCGGTCAGCATCTCCCCACAGTCCCTGGCGGCGATTTATGAATATACCGCAAAAATCGCCCAGGAACTGGAGGTCGTCGGACTCTTGAATATTCAATATGCCATTACCGACGGGAAGGTTTATGTCTTGGAGGCCAACCCCAGGGCTTCCCGGACCGTACCACTGGTCTCAAAGGTCTGTAATCTATCCATGGTCCGTCTGGCCACCATCCTCATGCTCCCGGAGGAAATGGGCGGGAAGAGGCTTGCCGCCCTGAATCTGAACTCCAGGTCCCTCCCGCACTTCGGGGTGAAAGAATCGGTCTTCCCCTTTAATATGTTTCCGGAGGTGGATCCCCTGCTCGGGCCGGAGATGCGTTCCACCGGCGAGGTCTTGGGGCTCTCCGACTCTTTCGGGACTGCTTACTACAAATCACAGGAAGCCGCCGGGCAACTCCTGCCAACCACCGGTACGGTTCTGCTCAGCGTGGCGGACCGGGATAAAGAAGCCGCTTTTGAGGTGGCAAAGCGATTTACCGATCTAGGGTTCACCATCTTTGCCACCGCCGGCACCCATGCTTTCCTGAAGCGCAACGGGATCAAAAGCGAACTTGTTCATAAATTGTACGAAGGCCGGCCCAACCTGGTCGACCGGATTATGAATAAAGAGATCCACATCGTCATCAACACCCCCGTCGGGAAACGGGGCCAATACGACGATTCCTACATCCGGAAGGCGGCGATCAAATACAAAATACCTTATATCACCACCATAGCAGCGGCCCTGGCTTCTGTCAAAGGGATCGCCGCTTCCCGCAACAAACCGGTGGTGGTGAAGTCTCTTCAAGAATATCATCAGGCCCTGAAGGATCCGGAATAAGCGCGTACGCGGAACATACACGCGATATGCGTAAATCCAAGGGCAAATAATCGCAAATAGAAACAAAAATCACCGGCGCAGCGGCAAAAAGAGGCATATCTTAGGGTGGAGGATAATAAAGTGATCCCATGGAAAAGGATCCGCGGCCTCCGAAACGGAAGACAACCCGGTTTTTGGTTGTCACGAAAAAAAACCTTTTCCGGGCCGGCCTGCTGTTCGTCCTTGCTCTCGGCCTCTTCGGTCTTTTCGGAAAGGGCTCTTTTTTTCTTTTCCCGCAAATCCCCGCCGCAGTGCAACTGACAGAGGATGAAATCCACCGCTTTCTTTATGAGACCATAACCCTCCGCGACCGGATCGTGATAACCGGCGATCTCGGTCTTCTTGATTCCCTTTACGACCAGGAAACCCGTTACGGCCGGTGGGCCCGGGAACACCAGGTCCGGAAGGCGCAACACCTCACGACCTGGGCTCAAAAACAGGGCGCGCGCTTTATTGACCTGCAGACCATTATCCGGTTGCGCAACATCAAACCGCAGAAATCCGGTTATTCCCTGGTTTTTCTTGCCTCCACCGTCTATAAATACGTCTACCTCGACGATCCGCTGACCGTCAACTCCTTCCGGCTCGGCGCCTACCATTCGATGGATATTGGATATAAAGATGAAAAATGGGTGATCAGCCGGGAATGGTATCCCGACCCCTTCGCCGCGCCGCCACCCCGGCCGAAACCGGCAGAGACCGCCAAATGGCAGGGTTACATCCAGTCCCGCCAGGCCCGGGATTTCTCCAACCTCAACCCGCGCCGGGTGGCGGCCGTGGCCTACGCCGACCGTTACGCCGGAGCGGCCGCCCTTCCCGAGACCGGCTTTGCCTATAACCCGGCTTATAAAAACTACAATTACCTGGGGGGCGACTGTACCAACTATGCCTCCCAGGTTCTCCATGAAGGCGGGAAATTTCCTAAAACCCCCGCCTGGAATTACCAAAGAGAGGGCAGCAAAGCCTGGGTGAACGCGGGCGCCTTTAAAGACTACATGCTTTACAGCGGCCGAGGCTCCCTGATCGCCCGCGGCGTCTACGACAAGGTTTTACGGGCTTCCTATGAGTTGCTGCCCGGGGATTTCATCGCCTATATGCAAAAAGGGAAGGTGGAACATATCTCCATTGTCACCGGGGCGGACTCCCGGGGTTATACCCTGGTAAACAGCCATAATGCCGATCGTTACCGGGTCCCCTGGGATCTGGGGTGGAACACCGGAAAAACCGAGTTTTGGTTAATCCGGGTCCATTATTGAGGCGCCGCCCGGATAAAATATTACCCTAAATATTTATTTGCCATCTGTCGATAAAGATAGCGCAGGACGTTATTGAGTGAGTAGAGGAAAGGGAGTAGTGGGGTTGCAATGAAAAAATCACCGGTTCTTTCGTTTTTCACAAAAAAACAGATTGTCTTCATGTTATTCCCGGTAGTAATTCTCTTGTTCTTCCTCATCATTACCGGGCTTTTTCCTTCTGTAGGCTTTCCCGGCCTGCTAATGGCGGCTGGTATTCTTACCGGCTGTTCTTTTCAGGTCACGAAAAGAACAGCCGGTATGAAAAGGGATAATCACAGAGAGCAAACCCGCAGTGGGACAGAGGACTCTTACGACGGTTTAACCGGCGCCGCCGACGAAATTGTCTTTTGTATAGACCTTAACGACTGGCGCTTTTCATACATAAATCCTGCAGCCGAAAAGGCCTTGGGGTACCCGGCGCGGATCTGCACCAGAATTCCGGGGTTTATCTTTAAACTCCTTGACCCCGGTTCCTCGCAGATGCTAAAGGCAGCGGTCAACCGTTTCCGCCATTCTTCCGAAAAAATCTGTACTTTAAAACTGAGGTGGCTCAATGCCGACCATCGCAGCTTATTGCTGGAAGTTACCCTTATCCCAATCCGGGACGGCAACGGCCGGGCGGTATCAATCGAAGCCATCGGTAGATATGTAACCAGGTACAAACAGAGAGAAAACCACCTTCATAATTATGGCGATTATGATTGTGACAGGTTATCCAGCTGATATGCCAGGGGGTTGCCATGGCAAAACAATGATGAAAGGGACTACAGTAAGTAGTCCCTTTTTACTGATCTTGGGCCCTTCGGCATTTGCCCGGGTAATATCTATTTCTCCTCTTCGTTACCGGGATCGCATTATTCAATGAAACAGTCGTTAAGATGGAAAATAAATGTGAATGTACCAAGGAATTTTTCGGTCTTTTTCTCGTTATTTATGTTATGATAAAATAAACTGGTCCTTGTCACAATTTTGTCAAATTTATAAGATGCAATTGGATATACAATTGTCTTACAAAGGAGGCATTTATTTTTCATGAGAAAGCTTCCGATTTACCTTTTAATCGCTGCTTTTCTCGGTTTTTTTGGTTATAAGGTCGTAACAAGGATCGCCACCAAGGACCAGATCCCGGCGAACTATTCGCATTTCCGGGGCGGCCCGACCATAACAGCGGTTAGAGTTTTACAGGTTCGTGAGGAACCTTTGGTTGAGAGTGTCAATGTCGTCGGGGAAATTACCACCGATTATCAGATAAATATTCAGCCGCAGGTCAGCGGGAGGCTCTTGCAGCTGCCGGTAAAAAAAGGCGACGAAGTACGGGCCGGTCAGGTTCTGGCGGTCATCGACGACGAAGCGCTTAACCTCCAAATCCAACAGGCCGGGAATAATCTCGCCATCATTAAAGCCAATATACAAGAGGCGGAATTACGGTTGGCACGGGCCGAAACCGAGAAAGCACGTTACAAAGAGCTTTTGGAACATAGATACATTTCGCAAAGCGAATACGAGAACATAGAAAATGCTTACTTAACTGCTCTCACCTCCTTGGAGATCCTCAATCAACAACTGGCTTCAGCCGAAAAAAATCTGGAACTTCTCGAGACCCAACTGGAACAGACAAAGATCTACAGCCCGATTAATGGCTTTATCCTGGAAACAAACGTAACTCCCGGGATGAACCTGACCACCGGTACGGTCATCCTGAGCATGGCGCCGTTAAGCCCTGTCCAGCTCGTCTTTAATGTCGACCAAAGAGACGCGGCACGGATTAAAAAAGGAAGCCCGGTGGAATTTCAGACCGACGCCCTGCCCGGTCAGGTCTTTACCAGCCAAACCAACCAGTCCTCACCGGTCTACGACCCCCAGACCAGAAGCCTGACCTTCTCCGCCACCTTCCCCAATCAACCGGTCCGTCTTGAACCCGGGATGTTCGGTACCGTCAAGGTCATCATCGGACAGAAAGAGAGAGCGCTGACCGTACCCCAGGAAGCCCTTGTCACTCTGGAAAGACAAAACGGGGTCTTTGTGGTTACGGAAGAGAATGGAGAGGATATTGCCAGATTCCAACCGGTTGTCACCGGCGCCATCATCGGCAACCTGGTTGAGATCACCTCCGGCCTAAGCCCGGGGGACCAAGTAATCATTATTGGCCAAGAACGGTTGCGGCCCGGGGAGAAGGTTGAGATTATTGGCGACGAACCCCGGTAATTTCCAGGCCCAGACAACGTCCGTAGTGGAACCTGGCGAAGGAGGCGGAAAATGAATATTACATCCTTTTGCATCCGGCGTCCTGTCACCACCAGTATGTTCTTTCTCATCCTGGCCCTGCTGGGGGTTATCAGTGCCTCCAGAATGCCGATTGATCTTTACCCGGAGATTACTTACCCGGTGGTAAATATAAGTACCGGTTATTCCGGAGCCGGCCCGGAAGAGGTTGAGCAACTGATTACCATCCCCATTGAACGAACGGTTTCCACCATTAACAACGTGCGCTCCATAACCTCCGTTTCCAGTGAAGGTTTCTCCCGGGTCTCCGTATATTTCGACTGGGGTACAAACCTTGAAGAAGCCCTCAATACCATCCGCGCCAATCTGGACCGGGTCAAACGGCGGTTGCCGGAAGATGCCGACACCCCCTCAATTTTTCAATACGACCCTTCCGCTGCGCCGATTATGACCATTGGCCTCTCGGGCCATGTGGATCCAGCCCTCCTAAAGGAACTGGCTGAAGAAGAGGTCGCCTATTATTTACAGCGGGCGGACGGGGTGGCCGCCGTTGATATCCGGGGCGGCCAAAGCCGCGAAATCTTAGTGGCTTTGTCCAGGGACCGCCTGGCCGCTCTGGGAGTGACAATCAATCAGGTGGCCTCCGCCATCGGCAGTGAAAATACCCTGCAACCCGCCGGTGTCTTGGAAACCGGCACCGCCGAACTGACCCTGCGTACGCATGGTCAGATTACAGAGATCGAGGAGATCAAGGATATCATCGTTACAACCCGTAACGGTATCCCCGTTTACCTCCGGGACCTCGGGACGGTGGAAGAACGCACCAGGGGTTATGAGTCGATCGTCCGGATCGACGGCATCCCGGGGATAGTCCTCTCTGTACAGAAACAATCCGGTTCCAATACAGTGGCGGTTGCCGACCGCATCTACAAAGTAATCACCGAATTACGCCAACGCTATCCCGACCTCAACATTAGGATTTTAAACGATACTTCAACCTTTATCAGAGATTCGGTCGCTAGTGTTTCGAATGCGGCCATCCTCGGCGCCTTCCTTGCCGGATTGGTCTTGTTCTTCTTTTTACACAACATCCGTGCCACCCTGATCGCCGCCGCAGTGATGCCCATCTCCATTCTCGCCACCCTGATCCTGGCCTACTGGGGGAAAATGACCTTGAACTCCATCTCCCTCGGGGGTTTGGCTTTAGGAGTCGGCATGCTGGTGGACAATACCGTTGTGGTTATTGATAATATCTCCCGGAAACTGGAAAGCCCGGAACTGCTTCCGGCAGAGGCCGCCTTGGAAGGGACGAAAGAGGTGGGCTCAGCGATCACCGCTTCTACCCTCACCACAGTCTGTGTGTTTTTCCCGTTGGTATATATCACGGGCCAGACCGGGATTATCTTTAGCCAACTCTCTTATATGGTCATCTTCTCTTTACTCTGTTCGTTGCTGGTGGCGATGACCCTCACACCCATGTTGAGCGCGCGGTACTTCAAAAATAATAATAATAACAGCAATACGGAGAAACCACCCGGCCGTTTTGCCGCTTTTTCCGCCCGGCTTCAGGAGCAATGGACCGGTTCTTACCGGCGGTTTTTAAGCAAATGCCTGCAAAGGAAAGGGTTGGTCATTGCCGTTTGTGTTCTGGTCTTCGCCGCCTCCTTGCTCTTATGGCCGTTAATCGGGACCGAATTGATCCCCGAGACCGACGAGGGGGTTATTAACATCCGTTTTGACTTGCCCCCCGGGGTAAAACTGGATGAAGCCGACATGGTGGCACGGCAGTTCGAGGAGATCATCCCCGCCCTGCCGGAACTGGAAAACTACGAATTAACCGTCGGCAGCGGCCGGGGCAGCAGCAACCGGGGGAGCATAACTCTGCGCCTGTGCGACCCCGGAGAACGCCGCCGGACAACCAGGGACGTTGTGCGGGACCTCCAGAGAAAACTGATCTATCCCGGAGCAAGAATCCGGAGCTTCGTCCGCAACTCCAAGCGCATGCTTTACAGCGGCGCCAGTTCAGCCGTGGCCATCGACATCAGAGGGAACAACCTGGATCTGGCCAGGGATACCGCCAACCTCATCATCGACCGGCTCAGCCGGGGCCCGGGTGTTTCCATTATCGATCTTTCCAGAGAAGAAGAG
>JAAYIC010000095.1 GCA_012735195.1 Bacillota bacterium | reverse complement strand
TGATAAAATGGTCCTTCATCAGAAGGCGCACCCTTGTATGAATTTGATAGTTCATAATATTTTTTTGCATTATCAGAATCACCCAACTCCTCAAAACATTTGGCAATGTTTAGATATAAAGTTGAGTATGCACTCTTAACATTTTCATCATTTATATTTAGTGCGCACTGTAAAGATGTTTCCATCCATTTCAATTTGTCTGTAATACTCTTTTGTTGACGAGCTAAATGATAAGCTGCAATAAACCTTTCATAGTCGTTTGTTGCTTCATTCCATGCTTTTTGAAACATCATGATGGCATCTTCAATTTTTCCACTATCCTCCAAACTCATCCCGCTCATGCAGAGTTTTATAACGACGTTATTTGGATCAAATTTTATATTCATTTAATCTTACCTCCAAATTAATTAATTAATTATTATTATGAGTACATACATGCAGAAATTAACTTCTCAAGATCTTCTCCATTGGCTTGCCCTTTGCTAATTCGTCGATTAATGGAGCAGACCAAAATATTAGCATGCCAAATCCTCCCCAAGAAATACCACTAATATACTATCGAAGTATAGCAGTTAAATTCAGAATAAACAGTCTTTATCTGCCATTTTATACATGTTATGACTAAATGAGGAAGAGTATATTATCAGTGGAGTTGCGCATTTATTGTTTCGTGGTATGTAAGTGATAAATCTCGAAGCTATAGCCTTAATATATAATGCCTATTGTTCAAATCGAAGCTAATGATGAAGGTTGCCTTCTTTGCTCGCCATAATTTGAGTTTAATCGAGGTTCCAGCAAATCCCCAAGATTTAAGTCCTTTTTGTGTCGTAGTAGAAAGGCCATGAGTCTATGGATTTTTCATTAATTGCTCTAACCCTGCTTCGGATCTTAACATTTCAAGATTATTAAATTTTCCTCTTCGCCCCAATTCTACCATTGGGAATTCAATCTTTTCGTCACTAAAGTGTTTTTTGATAAACTTAGCTGGATTCCCACCATATATAGAATAGGATTCAACACTTTTTACTACTTTTAGTTAGCAGCGATAATCGCACGCTCCTTTCAGGTATTCAACTTTTCATGGCATTACATCAAACGAGGAGCTTGATAGAATCTTCGATACAGACGCTGTAAGAGAGGATTAAATAATACATCTATCCTGTCTTCTCAACCCTGTTAATTTATCTAACCTGTCAACTCAACCCTATCGCTTTCAGGGTAGTTGATATGTTACCGCAAACTATAAAAATAAGGGTTTCTTGGCATTGTCTCCTCCGGCAAAGTAACCGTGAGAAAAACCCAATGTCAGGAAACCCTTTATTTACAAGCTTTACAGTTCTTTATTTCTTAACCCTTGACATCAATGTTACGCACTCAACGTGAAAGGTATGGGGGAACATGTCTATCGGTTGAATCTCCTTTACCCGGTAACCCTCGTCCACCAGGAGCCGCAGATCCCGCGCCAAGGTGCTGGGGTTGCAGCTAACATAGACGATGCGTCCAGGTCTGATGGCAGCCAGGGCTTCCAACACCTCTTTCCGGCAGCCGCTGCGGGGCGGGTCGACCACAGCCACGTCAAAACCGATCCCGATCCGGGCAAGCCGCGGCAGGACCTTTTCCGTCTCTCCAGCCACGAACCGTACGTTCTCAATACCGCTTCGCTTGGCGTTTTCCACCGCATCGTCCACCGCTTCGCTGACCACTTCCACACCGTAGACCTCCCGGGCGCGCCGGGCCAGAAAAAGAGTGAGACTGCCCACGCCGCAGTAAGCATCAACCACCCTCTCTTTTCCGGTTAAACCAGCGTATTCCACGGCTTTATTATAAAGGATCTCCGTCTGCGCCGGGTTGACCTGGAAGAATGAGGTGGCGGAGATCTTAAACTCCAGATCGTCCAGGCGGTCGATGATCCCGTCCTCGCCGTAAAGCACGACATTGGTCTCGCCCAGGACCACATTGCCTTTCATGGTATTAATATTCTGCACCACGCTTTTGATCTCCGGAAAACGGCCGGCCAGAATACGGGCCAGTTCTTTCCCCTCCGGGAATGTCCGGCCGTTGGTAACCAGCACCACCATGGCTTGGCCTGATTGGAACCCATTTTTAACCAGGAGATAACGGAGAAGCCCTTGCCCGGTCTGTTCGTTATAGATAGAGATCCCCATCCCTTCCACCAACTCACGCACGGCGTTCATGATCCTGTTGTTCAGTGGGTGCTGGATCAAGCACTCCCGGGTATCAATCACATTGTGGGTTCCCTGTTGGTAACAGCCCACAATGACCCTGCCGTTTTCCAGGGCAAAGGGGTACTGGACCTTATTCCGGTATTCCCAGGGGTGCGTCATGCCGATCATGGGGCGAACGGGAAGATCTTTAAACCCTCCCAACCGTTCAAGGGCGGCATGGACCCGCTGCTCCTTAAACTCCAGTTGCGCCTGGTAATCAAGGTGCAATAGTTGACAGCCGCCGCATTTTTCATAAAGCTGACAAGCGGGTTCCACCCGGTACGGAGAGGGTTTGAGAATTTTAGCCGCTTCTCCCCGGGCGTAATTCTTTTTGACCAGTTCAATCCGGACCAGCACTTCTTCGCCGTCTATGGCGCCGGGGACAAAAACGGTAAAGCCCTTAAACTTGCCCACTCCTTCACCCTGATGCGCATAGCCTTTTATATCCACAACCACTTCCTGTCCAATCTTGACCGGAGCCAACTCAATTGCCATGTTTGCTCCCCCACTCTTATCTTGATTTTAAAATAATCATTCTCCTTGTAAGCTTATTCTTCCTCCCTCGCGGTGGAAAAGACAGCTTTGTACTCTTTTCCGATATAGGGTTAACTAAGAGGTAACAGCTTGATATTGGTAACGCCGTTGCTTACCTGCCCCAAATATGTTATATATGAATATATGAATAAGCAGCAATAAAGTGGTGATAAAAGAAATGAAAGCAAAACCCGAATGTTATATCTGCTCTCTGCAACAGGCGCTCTCTGCCACCAGGCGGGTGACGAATGATCCGGAAAAAGAACGGAAAGTAATAAACAAATCCCTGGAGTACCTGCTGGGACTTGATCCGGAGATTACTCCGGCGGAGATCTCCAGCGACCTTTTCCGATTAATCTGCCAGGAACTGGAGACGCACGACCCGTACAGAGAAGAGATGGACTATTATAACCGGCAGGCGTTGGAACTCTACCCCAAACTCCAGCAGGTTATGGCAAAAAGTAAAGACCGGATTTACACTGGCCTTTTGCTGGCGGTGGCCGGGAACCAGATTGCCCTGGGGATTATTGAAGAGATCGATATTGAAGAGACAATCGCGCAGGTGTTGGAAGAGGGGTTGCGCCTTAACGATTATGAGGAATTCCGGAAAGACTTGGCGGATGCCGGCTCCCTCCTTTACCTGTCGGATAATGCCGGGGAGATTGTTTTCGACCGGATCCTTCTGGAAGAGATCAAAAAGGTCTACCCGGACCTGCCGGTAACAATCGCAGTTAAGAAAGAGCCGGCGGTGAATGATGCTTTGCGCGTTGACGCTCTGCAAACCGGTATCGACCGTGTGGGGGAGATCATTGATACGGGATGCGGTGATTTAGGCGTTCCCAAGACGCGGTGTTCTGAAGAGTTCTGGGAGGCCTTCCGCCGGGCTGATTTGGTCATAGCAAAAGGGCACGCCAATTTTGAGACCATTGAAGGCGAGCAGGAACACCCGGCCGTTTATGCCCTCTTGCGGGCTAAATGTCCGGTTGTCGCTGGAATACTGGGAGTGGAGGTTTTTGATTCCGTCTTTAAAAAACTCTCGTAATGCCGAAGTACCCTGTCTTTGACAGGCAAAGGCCAGATTAGAGCCGCCCAGAAAAAAAGAGCAGCCGGAAAAATGGGCCACTCTTTAAAATAATAATCTGCCAAGCCCGGGATACCGGGCTATTATTATGTTTTACTTATGTTGTTCACAGATCTGGTTCCCAACAGTGCACGATGTCTTACAAGCCGATTGGCAGGAATTGGCGCAATTCCCGCACCCGCCGCTTTCGACTGTTCTCTGAAGGTTACCGCGAATGACTGTTTTTATGTGAGACACCAAATGACCCCCCGCTTCTGAAAGATAGATAGAATTTGGTGGACCCGAAGGGATTCGAACCCTCGACCTCTGCGTTGCGAACGCAGCGCTCTCCCAGCTGAGCTACAGGCCCATAAAATACACAGCTACGTCTATTGTTCCCGGTAGAGACATGTGCCGCCGTAATGTTTATCCCATTTTACGCATTTTCGTACCATCTTCAGTTCTCTAGGCGGTTTAGTATAATTGCAAATCATATTATTCGGGAGTTGGCTAAAATGCTGGCAATCACGGCAGACCTGCAAGACCTCTTCAGTTGTGAGCTTGTATACCATAAGTCTCACCACCCGCCCTTGAGGTCGCATTCCCCCTTCATGTAGGTATTATATCATACCTGTGGGGGTTTGCCAAGACCTCTCCGGAACCCGGGTTTGGTAAAAGACTCTAGCAGAGCTTACCAACTGCTTCTGATCTCGTTATACCTGCGGACAATCTCGCCGGTGATATCAATGATGTTGGTACGGGTATAATAAGTGATCGTCGTGGAATCAATGATTAGCGAGTATTTTTTCTCATCCCCGATTTTCATGAT
>JAAYIC010000013.1 GCA_012735195.1 Bacillota bacterium | reverse complement strand
CTCGCCCTGGTCGTCTTCGACCCAAACGGCTGCGTTGGAGATGGGGAAGCTGAATTCGTTAAAGATCAAACGGGCAACCCGCAGGGCGCCTTCCCGGTCGTCTTTATAGGAAGGGCTCTGCCGGATCTGCCGGTAAATCCGGTTTTGCAACTCCAGGGTCCGTTCGAGCCACTTGGGGTAGTTATCCAGGGCAATCTTGGTCATCTCCAGAGCCCGGGTTTCTTCATCCTCAAAATATTTGATGTATTTCCGGTCAAAGGTGGCGCCGTCATTATACCACTGCACCGGGAAGTCCAGGACAACGGCGAACGGGATGGTGGCGGTGGCGCCGGGCTCCAGGGTCAAAGTGACGCTGATTGCCGCGCTGTAATCCTGGTTGAGGATGGCGTCCCGTTTCTCAAAGAAGGTACCGTCCTTATTCAAAAGGAGGTCTTGCTTGAGCCGGTTCAGGCAGAAATAGGGCTGGATGTCGATCTTCGCCCCGTCGATCTGCGGAACGGCGATGACCATGCGGTCCTTACACTCTTTGCTGCCCATGACCACACCACAGAAGCCGTCTTCTTTAAACTCCGTATGGACATGGCCTTTCACCGGTGTGGAGCAGGCGTAGACCGTATCCTGATCCAGCGGTTTCAACTCTTTTTCCTGGAGGTTTACCAGGGACGGCCTGGGGAGGACCAAAGATATCTGCCGGGCTTCGCCGGTTTTATTGGTAATAATGAACTCCTCCACTCCGGCCGGGAGTAACGCCTGAATATTCCCGGAGAGGAAAGGAGAGATCATCCTCCGTGTAACAGTGACATCCTCCAATTCGAAGGCCATCTCCGCCAGCGGCGTAGCCAGGGAGATGGAGACTTGCTCTTCAGAGACGGGCGAGTGGTAATAGTTTTTCAGTGCCGGCACATCTTCCGCCCCTTCGACCAGCCGGGGATTCCTGGTGGTGAGCATGGTATGTTTCTTTTCACCAACACGGATAAAAGGCGCAGAACCCAACTGCAGCCCGTTATGGTATAAGAGGATCAATCTGCCGGCATTATTCAAGCGGTTATAAAGGCCTTCGGGGGAGATACCGATCGAAAGAGTCGGCGCCCCCATGAGGGCGATGGTCTGCGGGAACTGGAGGGTTTTTGACATACCCTGAAAATGTACGACCATTTTGTTCTTGACGTAGGAATCGGAGATCTGCGAACCGGACATGGTAAAGAAATCGCGTATGTGTAACTTCTCAGTTACTGCCATTGAAAAATCTCCTTTCAAAAAATACTAATTTTTCCTTATGTACCAGGTAATAAGGGTTACATCTCTGCCAAGTATAGCAAAAACTATCATTACTGTCAATCACACCATCCTATGTGTATGAAGCATTACGTTTTACCCCATCATAATTCTAAACCGGCGGGAACCTTTAGAATCAGTAAAACCGTACGCCAACGGGAACAGGCTTATTATAACCGAGAGAAAAATTTAAACTAATCGTAAGGTATGTTATAATAACATAAGGAAATAAAGGAGAAAAATTCCTGGGAATCCTGAGTAGTCTTGTATGCGCTCAATTATAAAGAATTCCGGATCAGCAGCAGTATGATGACGGTGGAGAGAGTGGTCCCTATGCCTAAGAGTACATGTAATCATCCATATTTTAAAAAGGGGAGGGTGTAAAAGAATCATGACAAAAACGGATATATTTGCATTGGTATCGAAGATATTCGGGTTTTATTTATTAGTTCGCGCGTTTGAAGCATTACAGTATGCGGGGGTAACTATAGTTAGCTTAAACAGAATACCTGCGGATCAACAAGGCGGTTATTTGATCGCAGGTATTTCCCGGTTACTCTATTGTTGACCGGCGCTATTGTTTTAAGTTAGTTGTTCTAACCGGATCGGTATGCTGATGAGTACGGATAACATCCCCATATCTTTTGGTAACGGGGCAATCGGGAAAGAGGTACTCCTGAAGATAGTCTATGCAGGGATAGGAGTGTTTATTGTCGCCAATGCCATACCCAGGCTTACCCAGTTAAATATTATGCTGACAATTCAAAGAGACACAGGAATAAATACAAACACATGGGTTTCTTTTGTTGGCATGGGAATGCAATTGCTCATTGGTACGCTTTTATTCTTAAAACAGAAGAAAAAATCTTGATCAGAGTCTCTATCCGGTTAAAACTGGAGAAAGCTGCCGAACCTTGGGCTGGGGTATTATTTGGATGGCGTTACTTGGCAATACCGAGATGCCCGGCGAACCATGACATTTTTTATTGATTATTCCGTTTCTTGTGGTAAAATGAACATTAACGGCAAATTTTCGCTGCCGCAAAAAACATACAATATAAAGCTAAGGAGGTTTTTGAATGAACATAAAAAAAGAGCTCTTTGGCAAGACCAAAGACGGCAAAGAGGTTATGCTGTTCACCTTAACCAACGCGAAAAACGCCACCCTCAAAGTGAGTACTTACGGCGGGACCATTACCGCCCTGGAGGTCCCTGATAAAGACGGGAACTTCGCCGATGTGGTTCTCGGCTTTGACAACCTCGAAGATTACCTGGGCGAGCACCCGTTTTTCGGGGTAATTGCCGGGCGCTACGCCAACCGGATCGCCTTTGGGAAGTTCACTTTGGACGGTGTTGAATACAAACTCGCGACCACCGACGGCCGGCATCACCTCCACGGCGGGGTCACCGGTTTTGACAAGGTGGTGTGGGACGGGGAAGAGGTCAAGACCGACAGTGCTGTCGGAGTCAAACTGACTTACCTGTCAAAGGACGGGGAAGAAGGGTACCCTGGAAACCTGCGCACCACCGTCACCTATTTGCTGACCAACGATAATGAACTGGTCATCGAGTACGAGGCGGAAACCGATAAGCCTACCGTTGTTAACCTGACCAACCATAGTTATTTCAACTTGAGCGGCGAAGGCTCCGGCGATATCCTCAGCCATGAGATTATGATCAACGCCGACCGGTACACCGCTGTGGACGATGAGTTGATCCCCACCGGTGAACTGGCGCCGGTTAAAGGCACCGCCCTTGACCTGACAACAGCACGGCCGATCAGCGCCGGGTTTAACGAGTTGAAGGATGGGTACGATCACAACTATGTCCTGAATAAAGAGGGCAATGAGTTGTCCCTGGCTGCCAGGGTTTACGATCCGGAGAGCGGGCGGAAGATGGAAGTCTACACAACGCAGCCGGGGGTACAGTTCTTTACCGGGAACACCATGGACGGAACCCTTAAAGGCAAATCCGGCCGGATCTATCATAAACACTCCGGCTTTTGCCTGGAAACACAGCATTTCCCGGACTCTCCCAATCATGAGTCTTTCCCCTCCACGCGCTTGAACCCCGGGGAGACTTTCCGGGAAAAGACCATCTATAAATTCTTCGTCTAGCGCCGGTGCGGGAAAGGCCCGGATGAATATTGACAGAGGCAGCCTGCAAGCACGAGGCTGCAAGTAAGCTGATGAAAGATAAAAACGGGATCAAAAAGGGTGTCGGATCAAACCGGACACCCTTTTTGTATTCGGGTCCGGAACAGCGGCGCCCATTGTTTTTTTGTCTTGTGGTGGAGGAAGGACGCGCCTGGAGAAAAAAATGGAAGGGAAAAAATAGAATGAAAAGAAATAAATGTAGTATTATTACAAAAAAATCATATCGTTTGACAGGAAAGGAGCAGAGGAATGAGAAACAGGCTTTACCCTATGGGTCCCGGGGCGATCCTGGATAATACCTTTTTTATCCTGCGGGACAGGTTTTGGAGATTTCAAGGGGTTATCTTCCTCTCCTATCTGCCAGCGATCATAATCGGTCTCTTGATCTCTATCCTTTTTATACCCACACTAATAAGCACCATGGAGAATTTTTCCTGGCTGGAACTGGGGGAAGAGGTTTTGTCATCCATGGGGGGACCCGTCGTCGTCTTGTTCCTGGCCTTAATCGTCGCCTTCATCATCGGTTCCATCTATATGACAGGCGGGGTCGTCAAGCTCTTTGCCACCGGCCTCGAGGGGGAGGAGTGCGGTGTCAAACAGGCTCTGGCAGTAGTAAAGGGCAGGCGATGGCGGTTTGTTGGGGTCTCTTTCTCCTTAATGATGTTGGGATTCGTTGTTCGCCTTTTTTTGCAGCTTGTTTTGAACAATATCTTACATATCGGAGATGTGGGGTTCGCCCTGCTGTCGAATCTGGTTGCAGTAGTACTCTCGTTTCTTTTCTCCCTGAGCACGGTGGTGCTTTTTTTGGAGGATAAAAAGACCTTCGCTACCATACGTCGGGCGTTCACCTTGATGGGAGGACACAGATGGCGGTTGGCCGGTACATACCTCCTGGTGATCCTTCTGGCCTATGTAATAATGCTGATCCTCTATTTACTCGCGGTCTTCCCGGCGGTCCTCTTTATTTTTCTAGGCGCCCGCTATGAACTGATCGCTTTTTATATTATCGGCGGGCTACTGGGTCTTGCCTCGATTTTGCTCTTTAATATCCTCCTCATCTATGAGCACGGTCCTCTGACCTGCATTTACTATGATTTGTTAATCCGGAAAGAGGGGTATGACTTGAGCCGGCGTCTTGCGGACCAAACGCCGGCAACCCCGGCGCCGGGTGGCCCGCCGGTTTCAGGGCCGGACGGCGGCCGGGGTCTGGAATCATAAAAGGCGGGGTCAGCTGTGGAGTTTGAAAGGCTACGCATTGAGATAAGAGAAATTATGGCGGGCCCGGAGTTCAACTACGAGCCCTGGTGGCGGCAGGATTGGCTGGCGAAAATCCTGGATTTCTTCAGGCGGATTTTTCCTGGCGCCGGTCTCATGGAGGAGTTTTTTGGTTTGCCCGTGGAAACCCTCTTAAAGTGGATCGGCCTCTTGCTCCTGCCCTTTTTGCCTTTTCTCCTATTTAGGTTGGGCAGGAACTTCTTTCCTGGCGACCCCTGGAAAAGGGAGGAAAGAAAGGCGGCAAGGACCAAGAACACCTGGCAAGAGTTGAAGAGAAAGGCGGAAGAAGCAGCCGGCGGGGGGGATTTCCTCTATGCCCTCCGTTTTCTCTACCTGTCAGCATTGGAGTTTTTCCGGGCACGGCAGCTATTGACATCCGGAAAAGGCGGGACGGACCGGGTGCACCTGAAGGAACTTGCTCTTTCCCTGGGCGAGGGGAACCGGAGTTATTTGGCTTTTCAACAATTGGTCGGGTTGTTTCAGGAAAAATGGTATGGATTACGAGAATGCCGGCCCGGGGATTACCATCGCGCCGAAAAACTTGTGGCAGTGATCGGGGAAGGTAATCACTGATGAAACCGGTGCGTGTTTTCGGATTGTTTCTCGCCGCTGTTCTTGCCGCCTATTTTACCTTTGGCTATGCCGCGGCTATACGGGAACGGCTGACCCTCTATCACCCGGAAAGCTCCGGCCAGTATGGGTATAAAGGGGTTTCTTTGCTCCTGCACAACGCGGGTTATACCGTTAAGAGAGTGGAAGATTTCTCTCCGGAGACGCGCGGGCCGGTTATCTGTTTTACCGGGAATTTTGTCTTCCCGGAAGAAAAAGAAAGGATCCTGGCGTGGGTAGAGTCCGGCGGCACGATTGTGGAGATGACCGACTCCCTCCCCCGGCTCCTTCCTTTTGATCCGGAATACGAAATCACCGCCACCGGCTGGGAAGGGGCTGTTGCCGGGCGGCCGCTTTTTTCCCGGCTCAAGTATTACCCCATGAGTGGAAGCGTTTTCACCCTGCGTCGGCCGGAAGGCGGCCTCTACCATATAGATGGGAACTATCTCATATACTCCCACCGTTACGGTGAAGGCGCCGTTATTACCTGGGCGGACCCGAAAGGCCTGATCAACAAGCATTTGAAAAGATACCCGGACAATGCCGTCATTTTCACCCTGCTAATTCAGGAATTTGCCCCCGGCGGCGAACTGTTTTTCTTGAATATGCCTACGCGTGCGCAGAGCGGGAACCGGGCGTTTCTCACCTCTGCCCTACAGAGATTCCATCCGCACCGGGGAGGGAACGCCCTGCTTTTTTTGGCGGGTATTTTGACTTTTGGGAAAGCCACCGCCCGTCTGGGGCGGCCGCGCCCCCTTCCTGAACAGACAGGCCGCAGTTACGAGGAGTTCCTTGATTCCTTGGCCGAACTCTTTTATCAGGCCGGCGCCGGGTACTTCATCCTTGAACGGCTTTTAGCAGACCTGCTGGCGGAGGCGGCGGCGGTGACCAAATTGCCGCCCGGAACCGCACCGGACCTTCTGGCAGAGAGTTTGGTACGGATCACCGGTGGAGACTTTCGCCGGTTGCCGGAGATTGCCGGAAAAATCGCGAAAGCCGGAGCAGAGACAGGCGGGAAGGGAAAGAAGGCCGGGAGAAGGAGAAGAGGAAACCGGCACCAATTATTCGCCGATGCGCTTTGCCTGGAAAGGTACAGAGAGGAGTTGGAAGCATGGAAGAAGTCAAAGCTTTGGTGGCAAAGGTAAAAAAGGAAATCGCCCGGATTGTTGTCGGCCAGGAAGAGGTGATCGAAGCGGTGCTGCTGGCCTTGGTAACCGGAGGACATGTCTTGTTGGAAGGGCCGCCGGGGGTGGCCAAAACATTGATCGCAAAAACACTCGCCCGGACTCTCGGGATCCGTTACAAGCGGGTGCAGTTCACCCCGGACCTGATGCCCCTGGATATTATCGGCGCCAATATCTTTGACCTGCAAAAGCAGGAGTTTATCTTTAAACCCGGCCCGGTCTTCACCGATATCCTGCTGGCCGATGAGATTAACCGTACTCCCCCCAAGACGCAGGCGGCGCTTTTGGAGGCGATGGAAGAAAAACAGATAACCGTTGACGGGCAGGTTTATCCCCTCTCCGAGGTATTCACCGTTTTGGCCACCCAGAACCCTTTGGAGTACGAAGGGACGTATCCTCTACCGGAAGCGCAGTTGGACCGGTTTTTGTTAAAAGTAAAGGTTTCTTCTTTCCGCTCCGCGGCGTCCTCCTCCTTTCCTTTCTGGTCTTCCTTGGCTTGTACGGCTTTGATCTGCTGTTGACCCGGAAACGCGCATACAGGGAGAAAAAAGCCCCGGCGGCGGAGCGTTCCTTCAAAACCCCCGTTTACTTGGGGGAGGTTTGCCGGGTTGAGATAGGGGTAAACAACCCGTTCGCCCGCACGCTCCGGGTACGGGTACAAGACGAACCTCCCGACGATCTCCCGGCAGCCGGGCGGAAGGACGGCGGCGCCGGTGCCGGCAAACGACTGGGGTACGCCCGGCTGTCCGTTCCGCCCCGCGGTTCCGCTGCTTTTACCTATGAACTTCTCCCTGACAAGCGGGGGGATTTTGCCTTCGGCCGGCTCAATTTGGAGTATACGGGTGTCTTGGGCCTTTATTCCCACCGTTACGTAATTGAGAAGAAAGAGAGCTTGAAGGTCTACCCGGACCTGGCGGATTTAAATAACCACCTGCGGCGGATTCTCCCCGGCGCTACGCCCACAGCCGTCTACTACCGGAAACTCGGCGATGCGGGAAGGGAATTTTGGCAGTTGCGGGAGTTTCTCCCCGGCGACGATTACCGGAAAATAAACTGGAAAGTCACGGCCCACGTTGGCAAGCCCATCCTCAATGAATACCGGCCGGAGAAGGACCAGAACGTTTATTTGTTCTTTGATACGGGAAGGCTCCTCTATGACCGGTTGCGCGGGAAGACCACCCGTCTGGACCACATCCTGGATTCCGCCTTTCTTTTGGCCTACAACATCTTGGAACAGGGGGATCTGGTCGGCGGGATCAGTTTCAACCAGCGGATCGCGAGGTTCCTGCCCGCCGGCAAAGGCATCCGCCATCTCCGGTTGTTTCTGGAGAAATTCTACGATCTGCAGGCGGTTATGAAGGAGAGCAACTACCGGGCGGCATTTCATTTTTGGCAGCAGAGAGTGAAAAAAAGGTCGTTGCTCTTTGTCTACACCGATATCACTGATGCCGAATCCTCGCGGGAACTGGCAGAACACCTTTCCCTCCTTGCCCGTAGCCATCTGGTGGTCTGCGTTTTGTTGCCCCATCCTTACCTGGACCGCACAGCCGCCGGTCCTGTAACCGGCATTGATCAGTTATACAAAAAAGGCGTAGCCCTAGAATTACGGTCGGAAAGGGAACGCCTGAAGAAACTCCTGGCCGGGCGCGGGGTAAAGGTCTTGACCACGAGAACTTTGAATACGACCAAAACGGGAACCGGGTGAAACTGGTTCAAAATGGTGATATATATACTTACGAATACGGGGAAAGAAACCGTTTGCAAGCCGTCTACCGCCAAAAGGCATCAAGTGAGCTTTGAAAAGAGGAGATCTGAAACGATGCGTCCATTTATCTTTATTTTATCCTTCGTTATGCTTTTGTTTCCCTTTACTACTGGAGAGATAAAAAACAAAGCCATTGGGTTGGGTGATCATCTTGTATCTTGTGTAATTGAGAATAGAGAAATATCTTCAAAATATGCGGTGCATATTGGCGAAAGCCTGCAATTGGCCCTACAAGAAAAAAAAGAAGAATTCATTGAGGGTTACGAAATAGAATTTCGCAAAAGGGATATGGAGTTTCCCTATGGAGATGGTAAGGCCCGATATAGGATAATTATATATTCCAGTAAGAAAGAGAAGCTATTAACGTTAAGATTAAAATATGATAAAAAAGAAGCCAAATTTCATATACTAGGCTTTGCGAGTGCAACAAATGGAAGGAAAAATCACACCTTAACCAAGCAGTTAAGAATCTCTCCTATATACATGCGGTGGTGGTCGTTGCTTCCATAATTATTGTGGATCGAAGGGTCCAGAAAATGTTGGGGTTCCAGATCCTGAAAGTATATTTTTCTGCATTCCATTACCAGGTCTGCTTCTTGAAAATATACCCCGCCTGCTTTTCCAGTCACGGGAGAAAGTCCGGTCTCGGCTACTTTATCTACATCCCGGCCGGATCTGGTCCCGCAGAAGTCAAGAATATTCCGGTATTTTTCCGGAAAAGCGGTGAGGGTAAAGACGGAGCTTTCCTCCATTAGGCCGTATGTATATCTCTGTGGTCTGATGAAACAGAAACATACCGGTTTCCCCCAGAGGACTCCAAACCCTCCCCAGCCGGCGGTCATCATGTTAAATTTTTCCGGGGCGCCGGCGGTAATCAGCAACCAGTCGTCGCCGACCAGTTTAAAGAGATTTGTTGTTAACTGCTGTGGCTCGATGGCTCGAAATAGATTCTGCATTTTTCATCCCTCGCTTTTGGTCTTTATTTTTCCCCAAAACTTTTTCTAAAGCCCCTGTTTCAGCAGAGGAAGATAACAGCCCGGGTTATTACTTCATCCAGTAAGGTGGTGATGATCCTTCAAAAACCTCAGAATGACGGTGGTACCTTGGCCGGGAACGGATTTTATCTCCAACCTGCCACCGCTTTTCCGGGCGCGGTCCGCCATGTTGGCTAGACCATGTCCTTTTCTGACGGTTTGGGGGTTAAATCCTTTCCCATTATCGGTAATAGAAAGGCAGGTGGTATCAGCGTCGCTTTGCAAGGAGATAACTACCCGGCCGGCCTCAGCATGTTTTTGAATATTGGCCAGGGCTTCCTGGGTGATCCGGTAGACGGTCATCTCCTGATCGGGTTGCAGGGTTCCGTTGTAATCTAGTTCCAGGTTCAATTCCACCTGCGTTCTTCGGGCGAAAACATCGCAATGCAGGGAGAGGGCTTCTTCAAGGCTCCGGTCTTCGAGGGGAGAAGGGGAAAGCTCCATGACCAATCGGCGCAGTTCCTGTAAGGCGCCGGCGGCGGTTTCTTCCAGGTGGTTCAAGATTTTCATTCCTTGCGGGTTGCCGGCTAAAATCTCCCGTAGAGGACGGAGGGAGTACAGGATGCCGTGGATGTTTTGGGTGATGGAATCATGCAATTCTCTGGCCATTCGGTTGCGTTCTTCTGCCACCGCCAGATTGCGGGCGGTTTTACGCAGTAACTCCTCCCGCGAGGCCAGTTCGGCTAGGCGCCGGTTTTCCAGCTCCAATATGCGCATTTTTTGGCGGATTATCTCTGCGCGGTAGTTGAATAAGGCGAATACGACTCCAAATGCCATCCCCGCCAGCGTCATTCCCCAGAGAGCATACTGATACGGTACTGTGGAGATTTTTGCTTCATTGCCGGTGATTATGATTACACCGTATGCTACGGCGAGGGAGACCAGAAACGCCGCGCCGAAACTGATTGCCAGCCGCTGAAAGGGGTTTTCGATCCCCCTGCGCCGCAAATAGTCCTCAAGATAAGAAGTGCCCAATCCTAAAAGTCCGGAATAGGCGGCGACACCAATAATCATCATAAAAATGAACAAAAGGGGAGACCAAGGGGAGAACTCCAGATTGACGAAGATGACGGCTACGATCAAGCCGAAAACGGCGCCGGCCCCGGCGCTGATCAGGGATATTTTTTTGTATGCAGGTTTATAGGTTTGCTCCGGCGGTTCCGCCGGCTTTTTAAAATGGAGTCTTTTGGGGTGTTTCGGCAATTTACCCAATCCCTTCGCGTGTTTGGCAGAGGGAAACCATAGCCGCGCATGCGTACGCAAATACTTGTAACATATCAAGGAACGGAACAGGCGGCCTCCGCAGATCTGATCGCACGTGTGCACGTGCTGCATCTGTAAATTTGCGTGTTCAAGCGTGCGCACATGCGTGCATGCATGTACAAGTATCCCTGTGCATTATCGTCCTCCATTTATGAGGTTTTTTCGCATGGCGTACAGGGCTGCTTGAGTCCGGCTTTTGACATTAAGTTTTTGCAGGATATTGGCTACATGGGTTTTGACTGTTTTTTCACTTAAGAACAATGATTCGGCGATCTCCCGGTTGCTCAGACCACGGGTAATCAAAGCAAGCACCTCTGTTTCCCGGGTAGAGAGGGGTTCGTGAACTTCACCTACTCCGGCTCTTCCTTCGTTTTCCACATGCTGAAGTAGATCGGCTGCTACTTGAGGACACAGGTAACTGCCTCCGGCCGCTACGGCACGAATGGCGGCTAAGAGCTGTTCAGGTTCGGCATCCTTAAGAATATACCCGGACGCTCCTGCTTTCAAAGCGCCGTAGACTTTTTCCCAGTCGCCAAAAGAGGTCAGGATCAGTATCTTAATTCCGGGACGGACGGCATTTATCTGCCTGGTTGTTTCAATACCGTCCAGCCCCGGCATTTGCAGATCCAGTAAGACAAGATCAACCTTTTTTTGCTCCAGCAGAGAAAGGGCTGCACTTCCGGAGTCTGCTTCTCCCGCTATCTCCATGTCGGGGACGGTTTCCAGAAAAAAACGCACTCCCCGCCGGAACAAGGGATGATCATCAACAATTAGCAGTTTAATCTTTACAACGCTCATTCCCAGGCGCTCCTTTGCCATTACGCAGAAAGCTTCCGGCGCCTCCATGCTTCTATTACCGGCCGCAGCCAAAGCCTTGGTCTCGCTTTAATCTTCCCCCTTCGGGGGTGAAAACACTTGTAAGTCATCAAAGCGGAAGGTAACCAGGGTGTCGGCTGCAGCGACATGCATTCCAATGCCAACAGTCGTCTGATCCTGCTTATGCTCTCTAACTTCCCATTCATCCACAAGCTTTCCGTTAACATAAAAGAAGGCCGTTTTGCCTTTCTTAATCACTTCCAGCTTGTTGGCTTGATCGCCGGTATTAATGATAACATCGTCTGCAAATACCTTCCAGTTTTCTTCAAGTTTATATTTCTTATCATTTGAAGAATAATAGTAATAATGCAATGAATATTCCCTGGTATCTGGCTTAATTACAGCGCAATACAAAAATTCAGTTGCTGCGTTGAAAACAATGCCCCCAATACCGTTATTGCCTTCGTGCTGGCGTATATCTACTTGGACACGGTAATCTTTAGGGAAATCTTTTTTATAAACCGAGCGAAAATCAAGCTCCCCCTCGGCTCTTATTTCGTATTCATTATCTTTATAACCTCCGGGATAGTTTTCGTAACCAACATCCCCCTCCTTGGGCCACTTGCTCTCCGGGCTCGAAAAGCCGTCGTAATAGAGAAGGTCTTTCACTGAAAAACGAAGACTGTAAGCGGTTCTGTGGACAGTCATGTTTGGCGGGTCAAATTCCCAATTAAGATCCGCCTTGGGTGACGCCGGGGTAATGGTCACCTCACCTTCCAGCCCTCTTTTTATCCACTCGCCGCGCCAGTTGGTGATAGCCACTTCAGGGACACCGGAAAACCCAATTTTTACATCGGGTACGCCGTGTTTTTCGTCTGTCGTGATTACTACTCCTGATGCTCTGTAACCGGGTATAAATAGATCACATCCGGAAAATACAGCCGCCAAGGCAATCGTCATCACAAGAATTAGAAGATGTTTTTTCTTCATGGTAGTACCACCTCCAGCGTTTTGCTACCCTAAGACCGGTTATTTGCTGTTGCTTATTTCGATACAAAAAAGGGAGTTTCCTTCCATAGTTATAAAAATTGCAAAGCGGCGGTCAATCGTCACGAATCACCATCCGTCTCAGCAGAAGCTGGTTCTCTTTGGTTTGCAACCTGTCCCAACCCCTTACAAATCTTTGAAGGATTTTGTTTGCCAAAATTGAAAAAATATGTCTTGAGTTGCATAATGGAATAGTGGTCAATGAGAATGTCAGGCTAAAACGGGAAGAATTCTTCCGTATTTATAAAAATTGTTTGCACAACAGGTAAATAATTTCTTCCCTCTGTTTTTTCCCATTATCCTGATTTTTCATCCAGAATTCATTGGAAAAAGAACCTGCTCTTTGGCTGCTTTTTTACCTGGTTCCGCGATCCTTGTTTTAAGCGGAGGGGTTCCGGGCAAAGTATAAGAGTGTGCGCGAGGGACGTGCGAATCTGAAGGAAAAAGGAGCCGGAGAAGATGGTGCCGGTTATTTTAGTCTCAATTTTGCCCGGTATATTGTGGTTGCTTTATTTTTACGGACAGGACCGCTATGAGCCGGAACCCAGGCGGCTGGTGTTTTGGGTTTTTCTCGGCGGGATGCTGCTGGTCGTTCCTGCCGGGGCTTTGGAGGCTTTGGGCAAAGAAGGCCTGGTGGCAGCGAGGAGCGCCGGAGATGTGATCAGCCTTTTTTATTATTCCTTCTTTTTTATCGGTTTGATTGAGGAAGGGCTAAAATTCTCACTACTCTGGTTCTTTGTCCGGCCAAAAGAAGTGATGAATGAACCGGTAGACGGGGTTGTTTACGGAATCACCACCGGGCTGGGCTTTGCCTCCCTGGAGAATTTCCTTTATACCCAGAATCTCGGCTTAGAGGTGGGGATTTGGCGGGGGGTCATCGCCTGTCTCGCCCATGCCGCTTTTACCGGTTGGGGCGGGTATTTTCTCACCGCGGAAAGGACGGCGGCGAGGACAGAAACCCGGTTCGCTCTGGGCTGGGGCGTGGCCTTATCTTTGCACGGTCTCTATAATTTCTTTCTCTTTTTAGAACACCCGGCTTTGACCTTGGCTGCTTTTACCATAACCGGGATTTTGACCTATACCTTGTTGCTGAAAATGCGGCAACTGACTAAAACCTCCCCCTTCCGCTAGGAAGTGGCGGAGGGCTTGTAAAAAGGGGGAACCGGGCATAATGCAGCGGCCGCCAACAGGAACTGAACACCCGGACCACTTAAACCGGAAGGAAAAGCCGGTGATTATTTGACCGCCGTCCGGGGAATGCTATTGGCAGACAAGATTTGGAGTGATTGCCATGAAAAACCTACGGTGGTGGCTGCTGATCATTGTCGCCTTTTTTTTCTTCGGTTTTCTCCTGGCGTACCGGGGCGAATTCATCCGGTTCTTGCGGGAAGCCGGAGTTTACCAGTTACCGCCGAGAGCGGTCAAAACCGTTACCCTGCAAATAACTGATATCTATCTTGGCTGCCGGCATAGTGAAAATCATCAAGATGAGGTCACCGCGGTGGAACTGCCGGTACTCCTTAAGAAGATGCAGGAAAACCGGAAAATTAGCGTGTTTACCGGGGAGGTATTGGTGTTAAATGGTGAATTTCCCGGACTTTGCCCGGTGTGCCAAGAAGAAGAGTTCATCGGGGTGTATCAGGGGCATGTGGCTGTATATGCCGGTCGGCCCGGGCGGCCCGGACCGGTAAAAGAGATGACCTTACTAAATATCCAGGGTTTGCCTGAAGAAGAAATTGCCGATTTGGAGACCGGAATCACTTTTATGGGGCTGGAAGAGAAACTCCGTATTTTAGAGGCATATTCCGAAGAATATGTGCGCAATAATAGACCGGAGGATTGATCAGTTCCTCCGGTCTATCTACGGGCGGCGAAGCCGACCTTCGCGCCGGCTGCACAGGATCCCTACCGGACCGCTCTCCTCGAGGCGCACGATCCAAAGGCTGTAGCTTCTTCCAGAACCCTG
>JAAYIC010000124.1 GCA_012735195.1 Bacillota bacterium | reverse complement strand
CTCCATTACTCTCCCATCCGGTTCTATGATCTGATAGATCATCTCCGGATAGATGATTTGGTTAACTGTATCGATTTTGACTCCTCTATGCTTTTTAACTACTCGCTTCCCGGTTTTTTCATCCACCGTTTCCCACTGCACCATCTCCGGATAAACCCAGGTCTCGTCAAGTTTTTTATAGGGCCTGAAGGTGTCAACAATGAATACCCCTCCGTCGCTCAGATGTTCATAAACGCATTTCAAGCAATTTCTCTGCGCTTCTTCTGTCGTGAGGACTTGAAAGCCCCGGAAAGGAATGATAATCAAGGAAAACTCCTTGTTCAGCTGGAAATTCGCCATGTCATACTGGCCAATCCATATCCTGTCCTGAACCGCCTTTGGCTGGTCGGCCAGCTTGATCCTGAATTGCTCGAGCATGCTGCCGGATAAGTCAATCCCGTAGACTTGATAGCCGTTTTGCGCGAGGACAATGGCAACACGCCCTGTCCCGCAGGCCAATTCCAGGATATCACCGGGGTATTTTGCTGCATACTCCAGGTAAAACGGGATATCATCCTTCACAATGTCCCTGTCATCATAATCATATAAAAATGCAGCCTTTTGAAATAAATTAGTATGGACTTCCATGACTTTTTCCCCTTCTTTTTTTCTGCCCTCTTGCGAGGAAAGCCCCGCAATATATTTGCTGGCAGATGCTGTACAGGCTAAGCCTTTGCGAAGCACCTGCAAAATGATGTAATCGTTCTATTCTCCATCATCCTGGATTTTCCTCTTTAGCCCCAAAACGGAAAATCCCAATGAACTGCTCTTTACAAATAACGGCCCGAAGACGGGCCGCCGGCCTTTTAATATTGGAATTATATCTTCTTAATGAAGCTATACCCCTTTTTTTGAAAACCCCTGTTCTCATAGAATTTATAGGTATCCACACGCGCTACTTAATCATATCTGTAGGGCAATATCTCGGATAGTTTTACCACTTTGTTATCATCAACCAATATTTCCGTATCAAGGTTGTCATAATTGATCCGGTAAATGAATTCTCTACATCTGCCGCAAGGTGGATATACTTTTCCTCCCACGCTAACCGCAACAATCTTTTGAATCCTTGATTCTCCATTAGCTATCATCTGTGCGATCGCTGAATGCTCGGCACAAAAACCCATGCCGGGAGAGGCATCGATATTTACCCCTACATATACATGGCCTTTTTCCGTCAGCAAGGCGCTTGAGACCAACCCCACATGGCAATAGTCAGTCAGTTGTCTTGGATTAACTTTTTCCAAGGCCATTTCCTTTAGTTGCTCGAATGTCATTGATGTCCCCCCATTATTCAGTTTTCAGAATTCTTCATGGTTTTTGTTCTTTAAAGCAACGCGACTTGATTATGGCGATAATTCCAGCAGCACTTCCCAACAGAAGCACCTCAACCGCACCCAGCCAATGCAGGCCGGTATTTCCGTTAGTTGCTGTAAGTGCATATACAAGGTGGTGTATGCCCAACAGAATACATAACGAAACTGATATGATTGAAAGTATCTTGGCGTATTCAACATTACGCGAAAGAAGGGTAATGACGATACCCGCAATCAGCCCTATATTCCATAACGAAATTTCAGTTTGCCATCCCCTGTTTACTCCCCATACAGAAAAGCTTTCTGCCAAATTAGGGAGGAAAATGTGCCAAACAGCTGCACCTGCTGACATCAGAAGAACCAGCAGCAAATAGTAGAATAGATAT
The DNA here is from genome assembly GCA_012735195.1 of Bacillota bacterium. Lineage (GTDB taxonomy): Bacteria > Bacillota > UBA4882 > UBA10575 > UBA10575 > JAAYGG01. Next base: position 1,041 of record JAAYIC010000124.1, on the reverse strand, counting down.
TTTTCTTTTCTCACAGTTGGTACCTCCGTAACAAAATGTGGCGTTCTCCGCTTTTGGAGATGGATAATGACTGCCGGTTACCGGTGACCAAGGCTTTTATTTCAGCAACAATTCCAGTTCTATCTCGTCTCTGATCGGGATCCCGTCAACCCCCGCCAGCGGGATCTCCGGTTTCAGCTTTCTCGATTCGGCAATGGCGTTCCGGTGGACGGCAACCAATGAAAAACCCCGCTTCTGATAAAACCGGATCGCAGGTGTGTTGTCATTTGTTGTTATCAACCAAACGCGCCTGCTTTCGTGCATCCCGGCAATTCTTTTAACGCAATCGATTAAGGCAGAGCCAATCCCTATCTTCTCAACAAAGCTCGCCAAAAGTACTATCTCGCACTCTTTGTTTTTAATATTATACAGAATTATCCCGGCAGGTTTCTTGTCTTGCTCCGCAATAAAGCCCGGAACTTCAGTGGCATCATGTATGGTATTCCTGGTCACAATCTTCTCCGAACCCCAGTTTTCTCTCATATAGGGTATAATCCATTCTTTGTCTTCAACGGTTTTCTCCCTTATATGAAACTCCATTCAATACACCTGCTTTCTGCGATAGATTTTTCCTAGCCTTGCTTTTTTGGTGTCAACGCCTTTTTGATGCTTCTTGCCGGCAATGGCGCAACATTAGATGCTCGCCGGCAAGATTGTCCAAGGTCAGATTGATATACTCATTACTCATTTTGTAATCCTCCATCTCTTCTTCATAAAAAAGCCCTATAGGTTTTATAAACGGCGGCTTAAACTCAAACTGCCCCATCAAACAGGTTAACTTGGCAATCCCGGCACGATTTTCCCTCGCGGACTGCTATTATATCCTTTTCGCCGGGTTCGCCAATTAGCAGCGGGGACAAAGGATTATAACTATGATAGTTTTCCTTGACAGCTTTCATACTGTAATTTGCATAGCAGTAACAACACCCATTTTTGCACATATTATAAGCGCCTATATCGATACTTGCCACGCAGCCGCATTCCGGGCGCTGGTTTCTGTCT
>JAAYIC010000080.1 GCA_012735195.1 Bacillota bacterium | reverse complement strand
AGGGAGCACTGGATATAAGTATGATCGGTGTCATCTTTGCCTTCCTTTTCGTAGACCTCTTCGATACAGCCGGAACCCTTGTCGGTGTCAGCACCCAGGCCGGCTTTTTAGATAAAAAAGGCGACCTACCCAGAGCCGGCCGGGCTTTACTGGCGGATGCCATCGGTACCGCCGGGGGCGCGGTCTTTGGGACATCAACAGTGACAACATATGTGGAATCCGCTGCCGGTGTAGCGGCCGGTGGGAGAACCGGCTTGACCGGGGTTGTCGTTGCCGTCCTGTTTTTCCTGGCCCTCTTCTTCCGGCCCCTGGTGGGGATGGTGCCGGGAGCGGCGACGGCGCCGGCTTTGGTTATGGTCGGGGCGATGATGGTCGCCAATATCACCAAGAGCAACTGGGAGGATTTCACCGAAGTTCTTCCCGCTTTTGTCTGTATGCTCGCTATGCCGTTGGCCTATTCAATCTCCCACGGCATCGCCCTGGGCTTTATCTTCTACCCGTTGATTAAGCTCCTGACCGGGCGGGGCAAAGAGGTACACTGGCTTGTTTATGTCTTGGGCGCCCTCTTTATTCTCTATTTTGTCTTTATCGCCTAAAAGGAGGGCCGGACAAAAAATGGGGGAAAAGTGGATGGACACAGGAAATCCGCTTTTCCCCTTTATTTTATTTACGTTTTCCTTTCTTTTTCCGCCATCCGGCTACCGGTTGATGGTAACCTTGGCCGGAGGCCAATGAAAAGCGCCGGCGATTATTGCCGGGCAGGTCGTTACCAGGCAGGAAGCAGGAAAGAAAAATGGGGTGATACGGCGGGAGCTTAAGAAACCCGGCCGCAAGGGGGACCATATCAGCAGGTGACATTGAGCAACAAGGAGGTAATGGGTTTTGGGCTTTTTTAAACTGAAAGAAAACAAAACCAGTGTACGGACGGAGATCATCGCCGGGTTCACCACTTTCATGACCATGGCGTATATCATCTTCGTCAACCCGGATATTTTGTCGGATGCCGGCATGCCGTGGGAGGGCGTTTTCATGGCGACGATTGCCGCGGCAATCCTGGGTACCCTCTGTATGGCCCTTTTGGCCAACTACCCGTTTGCCCTGGCATCAGGGATGGGCCTTAACGCCTTCTTTGCTTATACAATTGTTCAAGGGCTGGGGGTACCCTGGCAGATTGCCCTGGGCATCGTCTTCATCGAGGGTATAATCTTTATTATTCTCAGTATCTTCCCTGTCCGTGAGGCCATCGTCAACTGTATCCCCATGAGCCTGAAGGCGGCGATCAGCGCGGGGATTGGTCTTTTCATCGCCTTTATTGGCCTGAAGAATGCGGAAATTGTTGTGGCGAATAAAGATACTTTTGTGGCTTTTGGCAATTTTACTTCCCCTAAAGTCCTGGTTGCCCTGGCCGGCCTGCTCCTGATGGCGGTGCTCCATGCCCTCAAGGTTAAAGGGGCTCTTCTTTTGGGGATATTGGGGGCAACCCTCATTGGGATGATCCCTGGATTGGATGTCACTCCCGCCTATCAAGGCCTGGTGGCCATGCCGTCATTGGCCGACTGGAGCAAGGTCTTGTTTAAGCTTGATATCAAGGGAGCCCTGGATGCCGGGTTGATCGGGGTAATCTTTGCCTTCTTCTTTGTGGACTTCTTTGATACAGCCGGAACCCTTGTCGGCATCGGTACCCAGGCCGGTTATATAGGTAAAGACGGCAAGTTGCCCAGAGCCGGCCGGGCTTTACTGGCGGATGCCATCGGGACCCTCGGCGGCGCTCTCTTTGGAACAACAACGGTGACAACATATGTGGATTCTGCCGCCGGGGTGGCGGCCGGCGGGAGAACCGGCTTGACCGGAATTGTTATTTGTATCCTGTTTTTCCTCTCCCTTTTCTTCCGGCCCCTGGTGGGGATGGTGCCGAAAGCGGCGACTGCGCCGGCTCTAGTCATGGTCGGGACGATGATGATCACCAGTATCACCAAGATCGACTGGGATGATTTCACCGAAGTCTTTCCCGCTTTTATCTGTATGCTCGCCATGCCGTTGACCTACTCGATCGCCAATGGCATCGCCCTGGGCTTCATCATCTATCCCTTGGTTAAGCTCCTGACCGGGCGGGGCAAGGAAGTGCACTGGCTCATCTATATCCTGGGCGTGCTCTTTATTCTCTATTATGTTTTTGTCCCTGTCCGCGCCTAAAAGGAGAGGAGAACATAAAAAGGGGGGAAAGTGGAAGAACGCAAGGCAATTCCCTTTTTCCCCTCTTTTTATTTATATTAGTCTCTTTCTTTAGTTCTTTTTTTCCGCCATAGTGTGGTTTTTTCCGGAAAGGCCGGTCTTTTCTTATTAAGCGGACCAACTCGATGATCTTAGTATAAAAAGCGCCCTTTCTTTTCCCGCTCCTTTTCTCATATAAATAAATATTGACGGTTCAAGGACTTACGGGCGGGAGGGGTAACTGCTGTTCAAATTGGTCAGGATCGCCTCTTATCCCTTTTTTACCGCCTTGGGGGTGGTGATCGGGGGGGCAATCATCGGCAGCCTGCCAGGGCTTATTCTGGACGGCCGCCCTCTGCGGGCCGCTTATGATCTGGCCCGCGGCCTGAAACTCTGGGCGATGGTGGTGGCCATCGGCGGTACCTTTCCCACCATCCGGGCGCTGGAGAGCAGTATTCTCGGAGGCGAACTGCTGGTTTTGGGAAAACAGTTACTCCTCATAGCCGGGGCCTTTCTTGGCGCCAATACCGGGTACTGGTTGATTACAACCCTGGCCGGGGGATCCCAATGAAGAGTGCCGGGTTCTTTTCCCCCCCTTTTTACTGGCAGCGCATAGCCGCGGCGCTGCTTGCCGGTTTTCTGATCGGCGCCGCCGGAACCGGTTTTTTTTCCGGCAGGAAAGTGGAGAAGGCGGAACAGGAAAAGGAGCGGCTTCTGGAAGAACTGAAAAAAGAGCAACTGCAGGTTGAAAGGTTAACCAAAAGCCTGCAGGAGAAGAGGACCCGGGTGGTCACCCGGCTGACTATCGATCTGGAGGTTGGCGAGCCCTTTCACGAAGGATTTTTCCGCGGGGTCATCACCGAACTCCTGGGGGAACTCGTGGGCATGGAGGTTTCCCGGGTGGACCCGCGCTTGGTCTATAAGATCCTTGACGGACGGGTCCTTGAGGTTAAGAATGAACTATATGAATGCTCGGTCCGCTGGGTATTGATCAGTGAAACGGTTGAGGTGGGTGTGGCGGTTAACCACACGGCGGATACACGCAGCGAATAGATGAATGCAGGAAGCCAAGGATGTCAGGTCAGCTTTTTGCCTTGTCCAGCCTCGCCAGGAGGGGCGGCAGATAGGCCTCATCCAACTGGGGTTCGCCCAGGGTCCGCCCGGCAAAATCCCCGTGGTAGTCTGAGCCGCCGGTGACCAGCAGGTTGTAACGGCGGCAGGCCTCAAGGAAAAAGGCGGTCTCCTCCGGCGTATGGTAGTTGGCAAAGACCTCAACCCCCTCGATTCCGAAGGAGAGCAGTTTCGGGAAGAAATCCGGCTGCAGTGCCAGTTTCTCGCTTCTCCCTCCATCATCCCCACGGTAGAGACCGGGATGGGCCAGGACCGGTACGCCGCCGGCGGCCTTGATCGCGGCAACCGCCTCCGGTATGGAGACAAATTCAGTGGTAACATAGGCGGGCTGCCCCAGGCCGAAATATTTCCCGAAATACTCCCCGGTATCAGCCACCAGCCCCATTTCAATCATAACATTGAGTAACGGCCAACCGCCGCGTTCCGGGTGGTTTTTCCAGTATTCGTAGCGCTTATTGTCTATTTTTATCCCCAGCTTCTCTAAAGCCAGGAGCGAATCTTCCTCATTTTTTTCCCAGGCGGACAGGTTATGCCTGAGCACCGCTTGCAGTTCCCGGTTTTCCGGGTCGATACCGTAACCCAGGATATGAAAGGCCGTATGCCGGGTGTAAGAGGCGGAGACTTCTATGCCAGGGATAAAAAGAAGACCATGGGCTGCGGCCGCCCTGGCCGCCCGGTCCAGGGAACCGGTGGTATCGTGGTCGGTAACGGCGATCCCGGTCAGGCCTTTGGCGGCTGCCTTGGCCACCAGTTCTTCAGGGGTCAGGGTTCCGTCCGAGGCTTGTGTATGAAGATGAAGGTCGAGTCCCAACTTGACATACCCTCCTTGTGCGTTGTTGGCAGTATCGCGTCCCACGCTTTAGTACCCGGTCTCCCGGCGCTTGCCCCGCGCACGGGCTTTTTCTCTATACTATATAGCGCTCTTTTCTTTCTGTCAAGGTGAAAGGAGCAAACCCGCTTTTCTTTTCCCAGATTTCGTGATAAGATAGTAAAAAATGTCATTGGCTACAAAGGATGTAAGGGTAGAAATATTAATAGTTGAGGTGAGTAAGGATGAATATAGAGAAGGCTGAGGTAAAAGACTTGGAGGAAATACTGTCTCTGCAGAAATTGGCGTATATAAGTGAAGCAGAAATATGCAATGATTATTCAATTCCACCACTCGTTCAAACCTTGGAAAGTTTACGAGAAGATTATGAAAACAAACTGATTCTTAAAGCAGTAATAAATGGGAAAATCGTTGGTTCAGTAAGAGCTTATGAAAATGAAGGGACATGTCATATTGGCAGGCTTTTTGTTCATCCAGAATACCAGAATAAAGGAATTGGCACCCAGTTGATAAAATGTATAGAAGAAAAATTTAAGGCAAGCAAAAGATTTGAATTGTTTACGAGCAAAAAGAGTGTCAAGAATATATATTTATACAACAAACTCGGATATAAGAATTTCCGGGAAGAGCAGGACAATGAAATAGCCATGGTTTATATGGAAAAGAGTAACGTAACGAGTTGGTAGAGGTAGACCGCAAAGGACTGGATATTACTTTATCCGGAGGGGAAAACATGCTCAGTGGAATAAGGGATATCAGTAGTTACGACCATGAGAAATACATGCAAGCGGCAATTGAGGAAGCGAAGATCGCCGGCGAGCGGGGGGATAAACCCATCGGCGCTGTGTTGGTTCATAACCATAAGATTATCGGGAAGATGTCCAATACATGGAATACAAGAATGAGCAAGGTCCACCATGCAGAGAATAATCTAATTATGGAATATGCCCAGTATCTTCGCGAGTACGGTCCGGAATGCATAATATATACGACTCTGGAACCATGCCTGATGTGCATCGGCACGATAGTTATGGCTGATATTAGAAATGTTGTTATCGGTTTTGAAGACAAGCATATGCAGACCAGGAAATTCATTGATGGCCATAGCTGGCTGAAAGACAGGGTTTTCAATTACATAATTGGCATAAAGGAAGAGGAATGTAAAAATTTATTCCGCAAGTATGGAGATGAATGGGATAAAAGAGTCCTTTTGGGGGAATGAACTAACTGGCCATGGCAAAGATCTTAATGGTAAACCTCCCTTATTCCGGCCATACCAATCCAACCTTGCCCCTGGCGAAAAGGCTGGTGGAAAGGGGACATTAGGTAACATACATAAATGCGCCGGAATGGAAGGAAAGGATTGAAACGACCGGCGCCGCGTTTGTTGCATATCTGGATTACCCTGCCGGGTTGTCTGAACACCAGCAAATGGTGGGCTGTTTTAAGGCGGCTTATGATACGTCAATGAAGGTTGGCGGCGGCCACGATTTACTCATCTATGAGATGTTTTTCTATCTCGGAAAGACCGTTGCCGAAAGACTGGGAATACCTACTGTACGACAGTTTTCGCAGCTTGCCTGGACCAAGGTAGGGGCTGGTCTTATACCCTTCCTCTTCGTAATCTCTTGTCACCTCCTGGATATGCAGGTGTTAAAGAGAAGAGTGGCGGCTGAACTGGGGGTGAAAGACAAGCGGCTGGTCGCCAGTGTCATCCATGACAAGGTTCCCTTGAATATCGTGTATGCTCCGGAGAGGTTCCATCCTTACCGGCACGATCTGGATGAGACATACGTCTTTTGCGTTCCCCCGCTGGAACCGGCGGCACAACCTACAGGTGCAGATAAGCGAATACCCTATGAAAAGATGGCAAGACCAATCATTTATATATCAATGGGCACCATCCTGAGCAGCAGATTTTTTTATAAAAGGTGCATCAAAGCATTCGGGAACAAGGAGTGTTCTGTTATTCTCAACACAGGCAAGGTGAGACCGGAAACCCTTGGGGAGATCCCGCCAAACATCCGGACTTATTCGTTTGTACCGCAGTTGGAGGTTCTGCAGCATGCCGGTCTTTTCATTACGCACGGCGGGATGAATAGCGTGAACGAAGCGATCTACCACGGGGTCCCGATGCTGGTGATGCCCATTATGAACGACCAGCCCATAAACGCTGAACAAGTTGTCCGGCTGAAGCTCGGGAAGAAGTTACGAATGTTTTCCACGGCGGAGGCTCTCTATAAACAGGCCATGGCTGTGCTGGATAACCGGGAAATCAAAGCAGAATGCGAAAAAATAAAAAATGAGGTGAGAACAGGGATTACTCTGGATGATGTCATTGACATGATTGAGGCCCGTTTGCTTTGAAGGCAAAGGGCCTCATCATCAATCAGATAATGCATTAACCAGGTAATACACTTAACTGGAGTAATGGGGGATCTCCTTTTCTTCCTCGAAAAACTGCTCAATACCGACCTCTTTGATTCTCTTGTTTTTCCTTATCCATTTTTCTTTCAGGGCGTCAGGGAATCCGGTTTTATCACAAGGGAATTCTTCACACTCGTAACAGAAGAGGATATCACGGTCTTGCGTGCAATGCGGAACAATGCAATCGGTCTTTAGGCAACGGTCCTCCCGGCAACCGTTGCACTTGACAGAGGCCAGGTACTCCAAAACCTCTTTAAAGCTGTTGTATTTCTCAAAAATAGGCCGGGCCCCGGGAGAGCTTTCCAGGAAAGAATCGTAGGAGGTCAGAGCATAGAGGAGTCTCTTTGCCGCTTGGTTTATTACCCCGTCTTTCATGGCATCGCAAGTATAACAGAGTAGTCCGCAAGGTGCGATCAGTCTAAGTAAATCTTTTTTTTCCATGTCAAAACCCTCTTT
>JAAYIC010000091.1 GCA_012735195.1 Bacillota bacterium | reverse complement strand
CTATACCGTGCAGGAGATAGAGCACATTGTATTTCCGCTGGTCATTTTCATCATATCCTGCCGGCATATAAACATTGCATTTCTTTTCTATTGGCTCCCCTTGGACTGTTTCTCTTCCTGCTTCTTTACTGCTGATATCCTGGTCGGTCACCAACTGGCGCGAACTGTTAATGTAGTTCCGGACGGGGTAAGAGTATTCTTTGATTTTACCCTTGCGCTCCTCGGGAACAGCTTTTTTATACTCGGCCGGCACAGGCCTCACTGCAATTCCTCCTCCGTCTCCAAGTTTCTTGCATCCAATTGTCGACAGGGACAGGATTATTAATAATATGATGAGACCAATAACCATTCTCACATTTTTCGCTCCTTTCTCATAAAATTAATTCTTCCGTTTTTCCCACCCTTATGGCTTTTTGGTATATTCTTGAAGCAGTACTTATTTTCCTTCTCTTTTGTTGGTGCTCCTATAGTCCCTTTATTTTTTGTAACGGATACCATAATATGTTATAATGATCCTTATCATATAATATAACGTAATAACATCCAGATTCTACAACGCTTTGGCAGGTGATTATCACCTGATATTTGATGATTGGGCGGCAGCCATCGAACGGCATTCAAAAATGATTGACACCCTGATCCAGGACAAGAAAAAAATGCCCCTGAACTCCATTAAGTTGCTGGATTGTTCCTGTGGAATAGGAACGCAAACAATCGGCCTGGCCAAATTGGGTTACAATGTGACCGCTTCCGTTCTGAGCCGCCAAGCCATAAGACGGGCAAAAAGAGAGGCGAATAAATTCGGTGTTCCCAACGTAAAATTTAAAGTTGCCGATTTTCGCGAATTGGAGCGCAAGATGAAGGAGAAGTTTGATGTTGTAATTTCCTTCGACAACTCGCTGCCGCATTTGTTGACAGAAGAAGATCTGGAACTCGCATGCAGGAACATAAGAAACGTGCTGAATGAAGGAGGACTTTTCTTGAAAAAATTAAAGAGAGGTAGGGTTATAGGGCATAGTCATTCAAAAAATGATTAGAGCAAGAATTGTTAAGACTTGCCCGCACAAAAGCTGATACACTATAAGCAATTCATTTATATTACCCGGGAGGAGGAGCATGAATAAGCTTCAAAGGATAAGCGAGGTCTTACACTACATAGAAGACCATTTGGATGAGATTGCCGACTACGAACAGGTTGCTGAGATCTTTAATTTTTCACCCTACTATTTCCACCGGTTATTCTCTGCTGTTGTTGGAAAACCCATTGCTACATATATACGCGAACGCCGGTTGGCAAAAGCCTCAAAACTGCTCACAGATCCGGATAAAACCATTACCTCTATCTGCTTTGAGTGCGGGTTCAATTCTTCCCAGTCTTTTTGCCGGGCCTTCAAGAATAGCTATGGTATTTCGCCGAGCGATTACAGGAGGCAGGGTTATACCCCGGTGATCATGTCGGTTGAAGAGATTATTGAGAAATTTACGAAGAAATTAAGAGGAGGCATTCTTGTGCATCCGAAGATGATAAAAAGAGGAGAATTGTTAATCGCCGGTCTTACGGGGGATGGGAGCAAAACCCGGGAGTTATGGCAGGAGTTTTGCAAGCTTTACGAGGAGATTGGCTTTAAGAACAAGGCGGCGGATGATGCATATGAGGTCCGCATATACAATGATGACCAGTGCACTTGTCATGTGGGTGTCTGCGTAACAGACAGTAAAGTCGATCCTGCCTTTACCCTGTTAAAATTACCCGCATCCACCTATGCCTCGTTCGAAGTATACGTGGCCCGCGGTTATGACAGTGAAAACGATGCCATGGATGAATGGCTGGAAGCAAATAAAGAAAGGTATAAACAACGCCTGATTGATGGTAATCCCTATGTTGTTGAGTATTATGATGAAAGGTTCGACGGCAACAGCGAAGACTCCATAGTGGAGATCTGGGTTCCTATTGAAGAGGGTATGAACTGTCGGTTTTATAATGTTATCTTGTAATGGTTTACTTCCCGTCTTGCAAATAGTATACTTATAAACAAAAACTGGGGTCAATTGTTAAGAGAAGAAAGTAATTTTTAAGAAAAATAATGATGATTGAGGTAAGGCTATGGATGTAAAAAAGATGGTGGCTGAAGCGGCTGTAGAATTCATTGAAGATGGAATGATCGTTGGCCTCGGGACAGGCTCAACCGCTTATTGGGCGATTCAGAAGATCGGGGAGAGAATCAGTGAAGGGTTGAAGATCAAAGCGGTAGCCACATCGAAGGCATCGGAATTGCTGGCAAAGGAGTTGAAAATGCCCCTTGTCTATCTTTCCGATATCGATCATGTTGATCTTACTATAGACGGGGCGGATGAGGTTGATCCCGACCTGAACCTGATCAAAGGTGGCGGCGGGGCGTTACTGAGGGAAAAGATTGTGGCGGCAGCGAGCCGGGAATTGGTTATTGTCGTCGATGAAACCAAATTGGTTGAGAAATTAGGAACGTTTCCGTTACCAGTGGAAGTGGTTCCTTTTGGAGTTGAATTTACAAGGCGGAGAATAGAAAGACTGGGCTGCAAAACAGGCATACGCATGCGTGATGAAAAAGATCGCTACCAAACAGACAATGGGAATTATATCATCGACTGTGAATTTGGCAGGATAGAGGATCCGGAAGAACTGAACAAAGCTCTTAATATGATCCCCGGGGTAGTGGAGAACGGGTTATTTATTAGAATGGCTGCGCGGGTTTTGGTCGGCCGCAAAAATGGGGAGATAGATATAATGAAAAGAATTGAACGTTGAATACTGGGAGAAAAAAAGACGATTTTCGATTTTTATCCGGTCGGAGGGCAGGATAATACCGGGGAACAATCTCCAACTCCGGCCAGAGGTGATCGCTAAAACTTCCTTCCCGGCCTTTGCGGAAGTGTTGCCAATCTACTCCCACCTAAACCTCTTCACCGTGGTTATCAGGCAGAAGATAGTGATACCCAAGAGAACCGCGAGGTCGGTTGTAATCCCATAGAGCGATGGATTGCCGGCAATAGCATGTCTCATGCCATCCGCCAGGTAGGTAAGGGGAATGAACCTCATCACCGTCTGTAAATAACCGGGCAGCAGATCTAAAGGCATGAAAATACCCGAGAGAAACATCATCAGGAGTTGCACCAGTTGCATGATGGCATTTCCACTTTCTATGGTCTTCGCGAAGGTGGTAAACATATAACCCATGGAAACAAAGGCCGCTGTCCCGAGTAATACCCACCCGGCAATATATAGCCAGTTATTGGCCAGCGTAAGCCCGAACCCATAATGCCCGATGAAAATGACGATCAGGGCCTGAATAAAGGACATTCCCACACGAATAAGGATCTCGCCGGCCAAAAACATGCCTCGCGGCAAAGGGGTGGAGCCAAGAAGTTTCAGTATTCTTGAGACCCGTAAAGCCAAAACCCTTATGGAACCGAATAAACCCAACTGCATGAGCGTCATGGCAAGGATACCGGGTAAGATATAGTCAATGATGTTAAAGCCGGCGCCGGGAGCATCGTTTTTGTTGCCAGGCTCATCCTTCGCACCTTCGTCATGAGTGATCGCGGTATTTAACTTGATCTCCATGACGCTTGGCTGACCAAGAACCTCCTTTTCCGCCCCGTGAAGGATCTTGTTTACCGCATACATAAGGAAGAACTGGTCTGGGCGGCAGTACACGGGGATTTCGATTCTCCGGTCTTCATCAATCAGATTATCTGCCGCAACAGGCAAAACCTCTAATTCGGCAGGGAGAATAATAACCAATCCCGATTTCCCAGTTGCAAAGTCTTGCAGCGCCTCGCTTTTTGTTCTGGTCTGCACTGCAAATTCGGGAACGCCCTCAAATGCCTCGGTTATTGCCGCAGCAAAAGCCCCCTCCCCCTCCTTGACAATACTCACCTCAAACTTTATGCCGTTATCTTCACCCGCAGGGCCGCCAGTACTGGAGTAGACGACGCCAAAGCCGGTAACAAAGAGAACCGGGAAGAGAATAAACCACCAAAACTGCATTCTGTCGCGGAAAATTTCCTTCATATTCGCTGTTAACAGCTGAAAAAAAGCCTTCATTGCTTTATCCTCCTTCCGGTCAGTTTCAGGAAGACATCTTCCAAGTTTGCCTGCCGGATCCGGAAATCATCCAGTTTTATACCTAATGTCTTCGTCAGTGCTGACAATTCTTGAATTGTTGCAGTTAAGTTTGGGGTACGGAGGACAGTGAGGTCATTCAGTTCAATAACCTCAGTGACACTGGTTAATTCCCGCAATTTTGGTTCATTTCGCAATTCCGGTTGGACGATTTCCAGAGACATTTCTTGAAAATGCGCTGTAATGAGTTCCTGGGGACTTCCAAGGGCGACTATCTTCCCATAGTCAATAATCGCCACCCGGTCGCAGAGCTTCTGGGCTTCCTCCATGAAGTGTGTGGTCAGGAAAACGGTTTTTCCCAAATTTTTTAGTTCAATAATTGAACCCCAGAGATCACGCCGTGCTTGGGGGTCAAGGCCGGTGGTGGGCTCATCTAGGAAGATGATCTCCCCGTTGCTGATCATGGCGATGGCCACAGAGAGCCGTTGCCTCTGTCCGCCGGAGCGGGTTTCCACCCGGGAATTCATTTTCTCAACCAGATCCACCTGGGCAATTGTCTCATCAACCGGCAGCGGGTTCGGATAAAAACCGGCAAAAAGCTTGAGGGTTTCCCTTACCGTCAACTTGCGGAAGGTCTGCGCCGCCTGCAGTTGCACGCCAATGCGCGACTTAACCGCTTCCGGCTGCTTCTCCGGGTCTACCCCCAACACCTTAACGTCTCCACTGTCACGGCGCAGGATACCGACGATTATCTCAAAGGTGGTGGATTTTCCCGCTCCATTCGGGCCGAGCATCCCAAAGATTTCGCCCTTGGAGACCGAAAAGCTCAAATTGTCAACGGCTTTTAAGTTTCCGTATTTTTTTATCAGGTTCTTCACTTCGATAACGGTCATCATCTCTTCTCCCTGTCAAATTTTCGGGCTTTGACGCCCGCATGTGCCCCTGTACCCACCGGCGACCGGTCAGTCCGCCGGACGCAACGCGCCAGAGCAAGTTTAGAAAGACTTGATCAAGTATTAAATTGCCGTCGAACGCCTCAAAGGTATTGAGGTCATACATGAGAACGCTGTAAGAATATTTTATAAGATTTGGAAAGGAATCGCAATCGGACTTAAGGAGTAATCCGTCTAGGTCTTTAGGATGAATTGCCAGGAGTTGAATAACGCATACGGTATTCCGCATTGATATGTACAGTAATATATAGTACGGTCAACACCGGTGAATTCCAGTGGTTCATATCCATCTGCCGGTGCGGTCTGTGACTTTTTTGTGAAGGGTTTACCCGGGTTATGGTTGCGAGTGTCCATATCCATCTGCCGGTACGGTCTGTGACTTTGCCGCTAAGGCCGCCTTATTGATAATCTGAAGGAGTCTTGGTTTGACTCTCGCAATGTTGTAGAGGAAGAAATAAACCTGTATAATAGAGGCGAAGTAATATTTGACTTGTCAGAAATTCAGGCAATGGAATGAGCAGGTGAGGGTTTTTGGAACAAAATAGCACCATGCCGAAGTATTCCCGGTTAAAGGAGTATCTGAAGGAACAGATGAAACGGGGAGTGATTGCTCCCGGCAGTCAGCTCCCTTCCGAGAATATGCTGGCTGAAGAGTTTAAGATCAGCAGGCACACGGTGCGCCAGGCCTTAAATGATCTGGAAAATGAAGGTTTGATCTTCCGGGAGCAGGGGAGGGGAACATTTCGTTCCTACCCGACCAGGGTAAAAGGGAAAATTGTTGCGCTGGTCACCACTTATATTTCCGAGTATATTTTCCCGGAAGTAATCCGTGGGATAGAAGAGGTGTTGAGCGCGGCCGGATGTACCTTGCTTCTGGCCAGCACCGGTAATGACCAAAAGAAGGAAGCGGCCTGTTTGGAGAGTCTGCTGCAGCAGAAGATCTCCGGGTTGATTATTGAGCCGACCCAAAGCGCCTGGAAGAATGTGAACCTTAAATACTATAGGGACTTGGAAAAGCGGGGGATCCCCTATTTGATGCTTCATGCCTATTACCCGGAACTGGATCCGGCTTATATTGTCATGGATGATGAGAAAGGCGGCTACATGGCTGCGGAATACCTGATTCAGCTCGGGCATAAGAAGATCGCGGGGATTTTTAAGGCCGATGATCTCCAGGGAGTAAAACGTCGGGACGGGTTTTTAAAGGCCCTCAATAAGTACGGGATTGAAATGACCCCTGATTTATTGGGAGCTTATGAAACCGCCCAGCTTTATTCCTACCCGTATCAATTTGGGAGAAACCTCTTCGCAAATGAGGAGCGGCCGACGGCGATGGTTTGTTACAACGACCAAATCGCCCTAATGATCCTTGAAGCGTTGCGTGATGAGGGGATCAAAGTACCGGAGGAGTTTTCCCTGATCAGCTTTGACGACTCCAGCCTGGCTGTGGCCTCCGAGATCAAGCTGAGCTCGATAAAACACCCCAAGGCGGCCATGGGGAGGCAGGCGGCCCGCTTTATTCTGGATATGATCGAAAACAAGGTGATCAAGGCGCGCCAGGTCTACCAGCCGGAGTTGGTTTTACGCTCCTCCTGCCGCTCATTGGCTTAATCCCGGTGCGGCTGGGAGGAGATTTTTTCCCCGAAAAAAGAGGAGATCGTTAAGAAGGAGAGAAAAAATATAACACAAGTTGTCTGCACAACTAAGAAAAATTATCCGGATAACTAGAAAGGGGTTTGCCGATGAAAAACAAAGCTCCGGTCTTGTTTTTGCTTGCGATCTTCATTACCGGGATGTTGTTTGGAGCGGCGGCTAAATCCGGAGAGGAGATACCCTCCTTATATCAGGCGTATAAAGAGTATTTTCCGATCGGCGCCGGTGTGGAATACTGGGACCTGCTGAACCATAGAGAATTCATAGTTAAGCATTTTAACAGTATCACCGCGGGAAACGAGATGAAATTTGCCAGCATACAGCCGGGGGAGGGGGTATTCGCCTTTTTCCGCGCTGATGAGATGGCCGATTTCGCCAGGAAACACAAGATGCTGATGCGCGGGCATACCCTGGTCTGGCACCAGCAGTATCCCAGCTGGCTCTTTGCGGACGGGGCAAAACCCGCCTCCAAGGAACTGGTTCTCAAACGGTTGGCCGACCATATCAATGTGGTGGTTCCCCGCTATAAAGACGCGGTTTACTGCTGGGATGTGGTTAACGAAGCGGTAAGCGACAGTATGTCCGAGTTTTTGCGGAAGGATTCACCTTGGTATAAGGCAACGGGGGAGGATTATATCGCCGAGGCTTTCCGCCTTGCCCATCAGGCCGACCCCGACGCCAAACTTTTTTATAATGATTACGGAACCACAAGGGCTGATAAACGGGAGAAGATCTATGTCTTATTGGAAGACCTGCTCGCTGCAGGGGTGCCGGTTCACGGTGTGGGCATGCAAGCCCATTGGGATATTGTCTCTCCCTCGATAAGCCAATTGGAGACCGCCATCCGGCGCTACGCCTCCCTCGGGCTGGAGGTACAAATCACCGAACTGGACATCTCCCTTTACAGCGGGAATGATAAAAGGCGGTTCATTACCGATCCCGAGGAATTAAAAGAGAGACTGGAGATACAGGCGGAGCAATACCGGGACATCTTCGCGGTCTTCCGGGAGTACCGGGATGTGATTACCGGCGTGACCGTATGGGGTTTGTGTGACGCCAGGACCTGGAAGGACAATCACCCGGTGCGGGGCAGAAAAGATCTGCCGCTCTTGTTTGACCTCGATTACCGGCCAAAAGAGGCCTTTTGGGAAGTGGTCGACTTTGAAAGCCTGTAAAACAGCAAACATGAACGGGAAAAACGGCTGAAGAGGCTGAAGGAATTGGCGGCGCCGGTAATAGCGGCGCGGTTCGAACCGGTTTGTGAACGGTTTATACAGGAGAGTACCGGCGGCCGGTAACCGGTGCGCAAAAAAACGAAGAGCAGGAATTATCGATTGTCGATTGTTGATCACCGATCATTAATTGTTGATTGCCGATCGTTGATCGGTGATCAATATTAAACATGTTGTCTGCACAAGTCGGGATATCATCCCGATGATTAGCTGCCGGCAAACAGTTGCCACCAAAACCAAGAAAACCAAATGGAGGGGATAACAATGGTGACTCTAGGGTTGATCGTGGGGAACCGGGGGTTTTTCCCTTCGGAGCTTTGTGAAGAAGGGAGGAAAAGAGTACTAAAAGTCCTGGCGGAACTGGGGATTGACGTGGTTGTCCTTACTCCGGAGGATACGCCCTTTGGCACAGTGGAGGGTTACGAAGACGCTAAAAAATGCGCGGCTTTATTCAAAGCCAATGCCGAAAAGATCGACGGCATCCTCGTGACCCTGCCCAATTTCGGTGACGAACGGAGCGTGGCCGATTCGATCCGCCTCTCCGGCTTGGAGCTTCCCGTATTGGTGCATGCCTTTCCCGATGAGATTGACAAGATGTCCCAGGCAAACCGGAGGGACAGTTTTTGCGGGAAGATCTCCGTCTGCAACAACCTGAAGCAATATAATATCCCATTTACCCTCACGGAATTGCATACGGTTGCCCCGGAAGCGGAGAGCTTTAAAAGGGAACTCTTGAAATTTGTCGCTGTCTGCCGGGTGGTTAAAGGGTTGCGGAAAGCCCGTTTTGGCCAGATTGGGGTACGCCCGGTCAACTTTACCACCGTGCGCTACAGTGAAAAGATCCTGGAGAAGTACGGGATTTCGGTGGAACCCTATGACCTGGCCGAGATCTTGGGGCGGATCGCCCGGCTGAAGGAAGAGGACCCGGCGGTAAAAGAGAAGGTTGCGGCTCTGCGCAATTATGTGCCAACGGCCGGGGTTGCCGAGGGCGCCTTGACGAAGATGGCCCAATTTGCCGTGGTCCTTGAGGACTTAATCAAAGAACATGAGTGGGACGGTACGGCCATTCAATGCTGGACGGCGCTGGAGGAATATTATGGCGTTGTTCCCTGCGCTGTTATGAGTATGCTCTCGGAGATGAAGAGTCCCAGCGCCTGTGAGGCGGATATTACCGGCCTGATTGGGATGTATGCTTTGATGCTGGCCTCGGACCGGCCCAGCGCTTTGTTGGATTGGAATAACAACTACGGTGACGATCCGGATCAGGGCGTGGTTTTTCATTGCAGCAACTTGCCGCAAGATATCTTCGGGCATGAAGCGGTCATGGATTACCAGGCGATTATCGCCGGAACCGTCGGCAAGGAAAACACCTACGGCACCGTGACCGGGCGGATTAAACCGGCCTGGTTTACGTACTGCCGGGTCACCACCGATGATACCAGTGGAAAAATCCGCGCCTATGCCGGTGAGGGAAGATTTACCGGTGACGCCCTCCAGACCTTCGGCGGGTACGGCGTGATCAGGATCTCCCGTTTCCAAAGGCTGTTACGGTACATCTGTGAGAACGGCTTTGAACACCATGTGGCCGTTTGCCCCGGTGAGGTTGGCGCCGTGATTAATGAAGCCTTTAGTAAATACCTGAAATGGGACCTTTATTATCACCAGTAAAGGAGGGGGGCGGATGGAAAGAGCCGATCTGGTTATTGGCATAGACTTTGGTACCGACTCGGTCCGGGCGGAGGTGGTAAATGCCGCTGACGGGCGGGAGGAGGCAACTGCCGTCTGCGACTACCCCCGTTGGAAGCAGGGGCTCTATTGCGATCCGGCGGCGAATCAATTCCGCCACCACCCCCTGGACTATATTGAAAGCATGGAGACGGCGGTTAAAGAAGCCCTTGCCAAATTACCCCCCGGCGCCGGGGAAAAGGTAGCCGGAATCGGGGTTGATACCACCGGTTCAACACCGTGTGCCGTCGACCGGGAAGGAAGGCCTTTAGCCCTCAAAGAGGAGTTTGCCTCGAATCCCAATGCCATGTTCGTTTTGTGGAAGGACCACACCGCGGTCAGGGAGACGGAAGAGATCAATCATCATGCCAGAAATTGGGGCGGAAGGGATTTCACCTGTTACGAGGGGGGCATATACTCCTCCGAATGGTTTTGGGCAAAGATCATGCATATTTACCGTAAAGACCCGCAGGTGCAAAGAGCCGCCTATTCCTGGCTTGAGCTTTGCGACTGGATTCCGGCCCTGCTCACCGGGGTGGAAGACGTCCACACAATCAAGCGCAGCCGGTGTGCGGCAGGGCACAAGGCCATGTGGCATCCGGATTGGGGCGGCCTGCCGGATGAGGAATTTCTGGTCCTGCTGGAACCGGCCCTCCGGGGTCTGCGGGCCCGCTTGTACCAGGAGACATACACCATGGACCAGAGAGCCGGCGGGCTCAGCCGGGAGTGGGCCGGACGCTTGGGGCTGCGCCCGGGTATTGCGGTGGCTGTCGGCGGTTTTGATGCGCACATGGGTGCGGTCGGTGGCGGGATCACCAAAGCAACCCTGGTCAAGATTATGGGGACCTCTACCTGTGACATTATGGTGGCTTCCCCTGAAGAGGTCGGCAGGAAGCTGATTAAAGGGATCTGCGGTCAGGTCGACGGTTCCGTGCTCCCGGGGATGATCGGACTGGAGGCCGGACAATCGGCCTATGGCGATGTTTATGCCTGGTTCCGGGAGATCCTTTTCTGGCCTTTGAAGACCCTGCTGAAAGAGAATACCCGTTTGGATGAGGCAACCAAGGAACTAATAATGGCTGAAGTGAGAGAAGGGATCTTCCCCGCCTTGACCAGGGAAGCCATGGAAATGTCTGAGGATGAAAATTCATTGCTGGCTCTGGACTGGTTAAACGGGCGCCGGACTCCCGATGCCGACCAGAGTCTTAGAGGCGCCCTGGCCGGGCTGACTTTGGGGACAACCCCGGCCGGGATCTTCCGGGCGCTGGTGGAGGCGACGGCATTCGGCGCCAGGGCCATTGTCGACCGGTTCACTGCGGAGGGTATCGCCATTGAACAGGTGATTGCCATGGGTGGAATCGCCAAGAAAAACCCCTTTGTTATGCAGGTCACCGCTGATGTGTTAAAAATGCCGATCAAAGTGGTCCGGTCCGAACTGGCCTGCGCTTTGGGGGCGGCGATCTTTGCCGCGGCCGCCGCCGGCCTCTATCCTTCCGTATACGAAGCGCAGGCCCGGATGGCCAGCGACTTTAGTGAGACCTACTTCCCCAACAAGGAAAAGGCGGAAGTTTATGACCGGTTGTATGAAAAGTACCTTCTCCTTGGGCGGTTTATGGAGTACCGGTTCTGAGGAAGCGGGTGAAAGGTGCGCACGGACCGGCTTTTCCCACATCGGCTTTGCGCACCTCTTGTGTCCGGGCCGGCGGGTGGCCCAGTCGGACAGAAGTGGAATTGCGTACCGCAACATAACGCTGCTGCACCCGGGGTCTCCGGTACGGAGACCTCCGGGCCGGCCTGGGCGCGCAGGCACGTGCGAGGAGGGTGGATCCGATGTTGACGAATTTAAAAAGAAGAGTGCTTCAGGCCAATCTCGAACTGCAAAGGGCCAAACTGGTCATCTGTACCTGGGGAAACGTCAGCGGGATCGACCGGGAGAAGGGTTTGATTGTGATTAAGCCCAGCGGGGTACAGTATGACGATTTAACCGTAGAAAAAATGGTGGTGGTGGATATCGATGGCCGGGTGGTGGAAGGCGGGCTTAAACCTTCTACCGATACCCCTACGCACCTCGAGCTCTACAAGCATTTCCCGGAGATCGGCGGGGTGGCCCACACCCATTCCCCCTGGGCGACGGCGTGGGCGCAAACGTGCAAAGGTATCCCCTGCTTCGGTACTACCCATGCGGATTATTGTTACGGTGAGATCCCCTGTACCCGGCAGTTAACAGCCGCCGAGATCGGGGAGGACTATGAAGCCAACACCGGCCGGGTGATTGTGGAAACTCTGCAAGGCCGGAGTTACACGGATTTTCCGGGGGTCCTGGTCGCCAGCCACGCGCCGTTCACCTGGGGAAAAGACCCGGAAGAAGCCGTAGAGAACAGCCTTGTCTTAGAGGAGATCGCGAAGATCGCCTTTCTGACCAGGCTGATTGCGCAAGAGACGCCGGCAATCGGCAAGGAATTGCTGGACCGGCATTTTCTACGGAAACACGGTGCGGAGGCCTACTACGGCCAGGGCAAGAAATAAAAAAGCGGGCCGGTCAAGGCCCGCTTTGCCGTTTCTTAAAAACAGGTCTTATGTCGTAGTAAGGCTCTATGTCCACAGTCAGGCTTTATATCTCAGAACAGTCGCCACAGTCAGACCTCATGTCAAGGAACAGGTTTTATGTCATGGTCAGACCTCATGTCACAGATCCGACCTCATGCTGCAGTTAGGCCTTATTTCGCAGCTCAGACTCACAGTCAGATTTCGTCGCGCGCGCGGCCGCAAAAATCAGACCTTATGCCACTTGTAATACAGCCCTTGGCTGGCCATTAACTCTTCGTGGGTGCCGCTTTCGGCAGACTTCAAAGACTCGTTCCGCACCGGCCAACGCCTGTTGGAGATCTTTCAGGACCCTGGCGAGGGCGCCGATGGGCTGGTAGAAGACCCCCAGGTAAAATAGGAACCCCATCACATCCTCCGGGGGTAGCAGGCCTTTTAAGGCCATAACCCCGCCGATACCGACAACAATCACATTATCGAAACTGCTGAAGAATTCAATTGCCGGGTGGAAAATGGCGCTCAGTTTCAGGGCATGGAGGAGGGTGGCTGCATGGTTCTTGGCGCCCGTCCAGACGCGGGCAAGCAAATACGAGTTCTAGAGGAAGCGCACAGGTGGGTCGTGTATATGATATAATATGGTATATAATATATAGATAAGGAAATTATCTGAACGGCTCTGTTTCATTGTGTGTGCGCATGTATGTGCGCCCCTTCATCCTTCGGATACTGACCGGCTGCCATGTATTTCACTGCCGTGCGTGCGCAGGTATGTGCGGAGAAATGGCGCATGCGTGCGGACAAGTCCGGAGCCATATCCATACCGGATATGAATTTTGTCGCCTGCATTTTTAAACACGGAGGTTGGCGGGATGGTCCGTTATCATATTATAGTATACGGCCGTGTCCAGGGGGTAGGATTCCGCTATTATGTGCGGGAAATGGCATCTTTGTATGGAATCCGCGGATGGGTAAAGAATAGGTTTGACGGGACGGTGGAGATTGATGCCGAGGGTGCGGAAGAAAACCTCCGGCATTTTCTGAAGAGTGTCCGGGAGGGACCCCGCTATGCTTTTGTTGAAAACCTGGAGGTAAATAGAAGGGCTGACCTTAAAAACTACGAAAGGTTCGAGATTACGTTTTAAAGGCGGGGAACTGCCGGTAGCAGCGGTGAAATAATGAGGTTCTCCCGGATTCAATTCGCGGTTTGCCGCTTATATTTATAAGAAGTAGACGGGTTACTGCAGCCGGAGAAAAGGAGGCAGGAAAGAAGATGGAACTTATCGAAGTTAAACTGCCGGATGGGAAGAAAAAAGTGCGTAAAGGGGCGACTTTGGAAGAGATCCTGGGCGCCGGGCCCGGGAAAGAAGGACCATTGGTGGTAGCCGCCCGGGTTAATACTATCCTCCGGGAATTGACCACCAGAATTGAGGAAGAAGCGGAGATTGTCCCGGTGGACCTGCGGGTACAGGCGGGCGTGCGGATTTACAGTCGCAGCCTCATTTTGGTTCTGGCCCGGGCGACCCGGGAGATCTTTCCCAACAGCCGTTTACGGATTGAACACTCGTTGAACAAAGGGTTATACGGTGAAATCTACCTGGGACGTCCATTTTCCGAGAAGGATCTCCGCCGGATTGAAGAGCGGATGCGGGAGATTATCGCCGCTGATGAGAAGATTGAAAAACTGAGCATGCCTGTGGAAAAAGCCCGTCGTCTCTTTGCCAAGGACGGGCAGGACGACAAGGTCCGGTTATTGGAATACGCAAACACTCCTGAAGTTCAGATCTACCGTTGCGGCTGGTTCCATGATTATTTTTACGACTATATGGTACCCAGCACGGGTTATCTCCGCCTTTTTGAACTCCGTTTCCACCTGCCCGGTTTTATCCTCCGTTATCCCACTGTTGAAAACCCGCTGGCATTACCGGTCTTTGTCGACCAGCGTAAACTGGGGGAGATTTTTTATGAACACGCGCTCTGGGGCCGGACGCTAAATCTTTCTGATGTCGCCGCATTAAACAGATTTATAAAGGAAGGAAAAGGCCCGGAATTGATTCGCGTCAGCGAAGCCCTGCATGAGAAGAACATCGTTTACCTGGCGGACGAAATTACCAAGGAACGGGGGCGGATCCGTCTGGTCCTGGTCGCCGGGCCCTCTTCCTCCGGGAAGACCACCTTTGTTCAGCGGCTCTCCGTCCAGCTGCAGGTGAACGGGGTGCGGCCGGTCTCCCTCTCTTTGGACGATTATTTCTTTAGCCGGGATGCCACCCCGCGGAATCCGGACGGTGATCCGGATTTTGAGTCTCTGGAAACCATTGACCTGGAGTTATTTAACGAACATTTGGCCATGTTGATCTTGGGCGAGGAGATTGAGATCCCCCGTTTTAATTTTCTCACCGGCAAACGGGAGTACCGGGGGGAGAAGCTAAAGATCTCCTCGGACCAGCCGGTTATTATCGAAGGGATCCACGGTCTGAACGAACGTTTAACCGAGATGGTGCCTAAAGACCGGAAGTTCAAGATTTATGTCAGCGCCCTCACCCAGCTGAATTTGGATGACCATAACCGGATTCCCACCACGGATAACAGGTTAATCCGGCGGATTGTCCGGGACAGCCAGTTCCGCTCCCACGGGGCTGCCGCCACGCTACGTTTGTGGTCCAACGTCCGCCGGGGGGAGGAGCAGAATATTTTCCCCTATCAAGAAGAAGCCGACGCAATGTTTAACTCCAATTTAATCTATGAATTGGCGGTTTTAAAACCCTACATCGAACCGTTATTGGCAGAGGTCAAGCCCGACTCCCCGGAGTATTCGGAAGCCGAACGCCTGCTGCGATTTCTCAGTTATTTTCGTCCTCTTTCCGACGAGGAGGTGCCAAGGAACTCCCTTCTCCGGGAGTTTATCGGGGGAAGCTGTTTTTTCCTTGACTCTGAATAAAAACCAATGATAAAATGGAAAAAACCTGGGCGGTAGCGGCAGTGCGAGCGCAAAGACTCCCGCGCCCGATCATTTATAAGTCGCAGCGTTTGCCGGTGCTTTTCGTATAAAGGACGAGAGGAGTATCTTAATGATGAATATCCCGGAGCATTTCCAGATTAACTCCAAAGGCCACTTGGAAGTTTCCGGGTGTGACACAGTTGAACTGGCAAAAAGATTTGGAACCCCCCTTTATGTCTTGGATGAAACCAGGATCCGTCAGAATTGCCGGGATTATGTGGCCGGGTTGGCGGAAGCCTACCCGGATACGCAAGTCTGTTATGCAGGAAAGGCCTTCTTGTGCCGGGCCATCTGTTGCTTGATGCAACAAGAAGGGCTTGGTCTTGACGTGGTCTCCGGAGGGGAGCTTTATACCGCTCTCAAAGCGGGGTTTCCTCCGGATGCCATCTATTTTCACGGTAATAATAAATCCAGGGAAGAGTTGGAAATCGCCCTGCAAAACGGGGTGGGGTGCCTGGTTATCGATGGCTTTTACGAGATCGAATTGCTGAACGAGTTGCTGGCCGGGAAAGAAAAACGCCAGCCTGTCCTGTTACGGCTGGCGCCCGGGGTTGAGGCCCATACCCATGTTTATACCCGGACCGGCCAGGAAGACAGTAAATTCGGGCTGGCTATCAATGGAGGACAAGCCCTACAGGGGGTAAAAGCCATCCTGAACTCCCCCCGCTTGGAACTCCTCGGGTTTCATGCCCATATCGGCTCGCAGATCTTTGATCTTGCTTCTTACGAGATTACCGCCGGTATTCTCGCCGGTTTTATGGCGGAGGTCAGGGCGGAGACGGGCTTTGTCGCCAAGGTGCTGAACTTGGGCGGCGGTTTGGGTATCCGTTATACACGGGATGACAAGCCGCTGCCCGTCCGGGAAGCGGCCAAACGGACCGGGCAGATGGTGCGGGAGGTCTTTTCCACTCTTGATTACCCCCGGCCGAAACTGGTTTTGGAGCCGGGGCGTTCGATTGTGGGCGACGCCGGGGTAACCTTGTACACCATCGGCAATATCAAAACAATCCCTGGGATCAGGAAATATGTGATGGTGGACGGGGGGATGGCAGACACCCCGCGGGTCGCGCTCTATCAGGCGGTTTATGAGGCGGTGATCGCCAACAAGGCCGGCCGGCCTGCAGAGGAAGTGGTGACGGTTGCCGGGAAAGCTTGCGAATCAGGGGATATTTTAATCTGGGATATACCGTTGGCCGCACCGGAACCCGGGGATATCCTGGCGGTTTTTGCCACTGGCGCCTATACCTACTCCATGGCCAGTAATTACAATCGGCTGCCGCGGCCTGCGGTTGTCCTTGTCGCAGAGGGGCAAAGGGAGTTGATTGTGGCCAGGGAGACCTACGAGCAGATAGTGGCGAATGATCTTCTTCCCCGTCGCTTGTGTCCACAGAACGAGCGGGTAGTGGCCGAAGGGTAAAGATATGCGCACACAGATTATGGCTGCTCACGGAGAGGGGGTTGTCTTTTTTATGGGGTGGTGGGAACGTCTCGGCTATTTGCTGGGAATAAAACTCAGCCCGGACAACCGGGCCTTTGTTAGGCAATATCTGGATGATGCGGGATGGTTTCTCTTTTCTCAAATGAGCTTTCTGGATCAGAGACATGCCCTGCGGGTTGCCCGGTATATAGTGCGAAAGGCCGCTTTTCAACGGGGAATCGCCAACCTGGACGAGTTGGTGCAGGCGGCTTTGCTGCATGACGCAGGGAAGATTAAAGGGGAGATTCTCTGGATTTACCGGCTCCCCGTTCGTCTGGTACGGGACCTCTTCCCCCGCAGGCAAAAGCAATGGGCGGTGCGGGACAAGAGCCGTTCTTTTCGTTACGCCCTTTATGTCGATCTGGTTCATGCCACGCGGGGAGCATATATGGCAAGGAGTCTGGGCCTTTCCCCTACAGTGGTTGGTTTAATCAGAAGACACCATGACCTGCAGTCCAGAATTTATGACCCGGAATTATCATTGTTACAAGAGGCGAACCGGAAGAATTAAAGCGGCGAGGATTACACGCAGGCATGTGAAAAAGCGGTTATTTTGGTGTAGCGATGGGAGTTAAAGGAGAATTACACACAGACCTGTGAGAAAGTGGGTTGTACGGTGTTACTTAAGAAACGGCCGGGCTTTTTGTCCCGCTTCAGACACGGATTCCGCAGAAACGGGCAAAGGGCCGAACAGCCGGAATACAAAGTCAAACTGGATATTTTTGAGGGTCCGTTGGATTTGCTTTTGCACCTGATCGAACGGGCGGAGATTGACATCTATAACATTCCCATCGCCTACATTACCGAAGAGTACCTGGCATATCTTAGAACCATTGAGTTGTTGGACCTTTACTACGCCGGCGATTTTTTGGTGATGGCCTCTACGCTTATGCAGATTAAAGCCCGTATGCTGTTGCCGCGTCCCCCGGAAACCCTGGTGGAAAGCGAGGAGAACGAGGAGGAAGATCCCCGTCGCGAACTGGTGGAAAGGTTGCTTGAGTATAAGAAGGTGAAAGAGGCCGCCGCCGCCCTCCGGGCGCAGGAAGAGCAGTGGAGCCGGTATTATTACCGCTCGGGCGGGACCTTCCCTGATCTGGAAGAAGAGAAGCCCGATGACCCGGTAGGGGGAGACCTCTCCCTATGGGATCTGATCCAGGCCTTCAGGAGTTTATTGGAGAGTCTTACCCCCCGTCTGGAACTGGAGGGGATGCCGGTTGAGGAAGAATCGATCCAGGATCGGATGGACGAGATTATGCAGAGGCTTTCCCGGAAGCCACAGCTCTATTTCAGCACCCTTTTTTCCGGACTCACCACCAAAAAATCGATGATAACCTGCTTTTTGGCCATCCTTGAACTTATCCGCATGCATAGGATCCGAGTCAGGCAGGACCGGCTTTTTGGGGATATTGAGATTATCCGGGGAGAGGAGGATGACGGTGGGCTTCAATAAAGTCAGGGGTATAATTGAAGCGTTGGTCTTTGCTTCATCCGAACCCGTACGTCCCCGGGAGATCGCCGGGATCCTGGGCATAAATGAACATACGGTCTGTGAATTGCTGGACGATTTGATAGAAGAGTACCGCCAAAAAAAACGGGGGATCCAGATTACACAGGTGGCCGGAGGATATCAGTTTGCAACCAACCCCGAGTATGCGGATTTTATAAAAAAAATGAAAAAAGCCCCGCGCCATACCCCGCTTTCCCAAGCCGCCCTGGAGACGCTGGCGATTATCGCCTACAAGCAACCGGTGACACGGGCGGAGATTGAAGCGTTGCGCGGGGTAAGTGTGGACAGTTCCTTGAATACACTTCTGGAAAGAGGCTTGATCGAGGAGAAGGGGAGAAAGGACGGACCGGGGCGGCCGATTCTTTATGCCACTACCGGAAGTTTTCTCAAATATTTCGGTCTTAACGACTTGAGCGAGCTGCCGGCGATCGATGACCCGACAGTCCCCGGTACGGCTGTTGAGTCCATCATGAATATTGATCACTGAACGATGTTCATCGACACCGGTCATTAGATCGATGTTTTCATCGACCGTTGATCGATATTGTCATCGGGCATTGAGCATCGATCACTGGAACGATATTTTTTCATCAGGCATTCAGGCAGGTGTTATTTTCGCCGGGATCGATAAACCACCGGGAAGAGGATTGTTCGAGATTATTATTGTCATATTATTCTTCACCGGGATCGATAGATCATTAAGAGCGATATTCCGATAGATCATTGAGAACGATATTATTATCCACCATTAATACTGATAGGAATAGGAGGTTGGCTATGGGGCGCTGGCAATGGAAATTTCAACGGGACACCAATTATTATTTCGGCCTCTTTCTCCTGGTGATCGCTTCCGCCTCTTTACTCTGGGCGATCTGGAAAGATGCTTTTGAACCCCATAATTTTCTGGTCTATTTCCTTATTTACGCCTGGGGGTATATCTTGCTCCTCAAGAGCGATACGGAGTACCGCTTTAAAAGGCTGGAAAAGAAGATGACGGAAGTCCTTGCCCGCCTGGAGGATCTCGAAAGCTCCAGGGAAAGAGGGGAGGCAAACCTTCTGCCCTCCGGCGAGCTATTTACCAGTCCCAGTAGCGTGGCCGGCGATCTTTCCGGCGATGATTCCGGCGATGGTTCAGAAGGAGAAGCGGCTCCGCCGGAAACCGGTGTTTAGATTAAAATTCTGTTAGGCCGGGAGGAATTTTTCATTTTTGTCACGAAAACCAATATTCGGTAGAAAGAGCGGAGAATGATGAGAAGAGGCGGTATGCGTAAAGAAAGAGTGCGTAAGAAAGAAGTGAGGTGGGGCTATTGTGATCAAAAAAGTCGCCTTTGTCACCGGCGGCGGTGACTGCGCCGGGATTAATGCTTTTATCGCCGCCGCTGCCCGGAAAGGTATGGAAAAATACGGAGCCGAGTTTGTCGGGATCCGTAAAGCCTTTGCCGGGGCTACGGACGACCGGATCGAGGAGCATCTGGTCCCCTTTGGCCGCGAGGAGATTGCCGGGCTGGAGAATAAGCCCAGTACTATTCTGGAATCTTCGCGGTTTAATCCTTTTTCCGAGGAAAACAAAGCTCAAAAATACCCGGAAAAACTGGTGGAGAATTTACGCCGGATCGGTGTTGACGCCATCCTGGCCACCGGGGGCAATGACACGATTAAAACCGCCATGGGCCTCTCGGAGATGGGTTTTCCGGTGGTGGCTGCTCCGAAAAGCATTGACAATGATGTCTCCGGTACCGACACCATGCTCGGGTTTAAGACCGCGGTGGCCTTCGGCGCTACGGCTTTCCGCAGTACTGTTGAGTCGGCCCGGACCCACCGGCGGATCTCTCTGGTTGAGATTATGGGACGTGAGGCCGGGTGGCTGGCTTTGGAGATTGGGCTGGCCGGGGGTGCGGACCTTATCCTGATTCCGGAGAAGCCCATCGACCTTGCCGGCTTCACCAGGAAGGTCGAAGAGATTTACCTGCGTCAGAGCCATGTGAATATCGCTGTTGCCGAAGGGACAAAATTCAAGGCGGACGACCCGGTACTGCAGAAGGTCAAGGCGGAGAACCCTGTGGTCAAAGCCTTGGTTGAGGAGGATTTGGGTAAAGATGCTCACGGCAACCCGAAACTGGGTGGAATAGGCCAGATTCTCCGCAGGATCATCTGTTACCAACTGGGGCTGAAAAAAATCGAAAGTGTCCGTGCCACTGACCTTGGCTTTACCCTGCGGGGGCTGGCCCCGGTGGCGGACGATGTGATCCTGGGTACCAGGTTTGGTTTTGCGGCTGTGGAGTTTCTGTTTAGCGGGGTTACCGGGAAAATGACCGGTCTCCAAGGTACCAAGATTGTCCCGGTTCCTTTTGCCGATGCCTTGGTGCAGAAGACTGTTGACTGGCCGGACCAGGAACTTGAAGATGCCGGGGTCTATTTCTAAACCCCGGAAAACAACAGGGAAAAGAGAAATCAGACAGGAGGAGTCAAAATGCTGGTAACATCGAAAGCGATCTTAGAAGCCAGCCTGCGGGCTTATAAGGAGGACCGGCCCTTTGGTGTAGGCGCCTACAACGTTAATAATATGGAGCAAATGCAGGGGATTATTACCGCCGCCCAGGAAACCAAATCCCCGGTGATTGTCCAGGTCAGCCGGGGCGCATTGAAATACGCTCAGGACAAATATTTGATTAACATCATCAATGCCGCGGTTGAACTCGCTCCCGAGATTCCCATCGCCATCCACCTGGACCACGGTAACAACATGGAAGCGATTAAACGCGCCATTGACCTTGGCTTTACCTCCGTGATGATCGACGGTTCGTTACTGGAAGACGGCAAGACCCCGTCGGACTATGAGTATAATGTCAGGGTCACCAGTGAAGTGGTGAAATATGCCCATGACCGCGGCGTTTCTGTTGAGGGTGAACTAGGGACCCTGGGCGGGATTGAGGATGGGGTCGGCTCCGGAAAGACCCAGCTCACCGACCCCGACCAGGCGGTGGAGTTTGTTGAGCGGACGGGTGTCGACGCTTTGGCCATCTCCATCGGTACTTCCCACGGGGCGTATAAATTCAAAGGTGAGCCGAAAATTGCCTTTGAGATCGTTGAAAAAACCCGTCAACTCCTGCCCGATACCTACCTGGTTTCCCACGGCTCTTCCAGTGTTCCGGAGGAACATATCGCCTTGATTAACCAATACGGCGGGAAAATGGAGGCGGCCAAGGGAGTACCGTTGGAAGCCTTGAAAAAAGCGATTACCCTTGGGATTAATAAGATCAATGTCGATACCGACATCCGCCTTGCAGCCACGGGCGCCGTCCGGAAATTCTTGGCGGAAAACCCGGAAGCCTTTGACCCCCGCGCTTATCTGAAAGCCTCCCGCGCGGCGATTGCTGCAGAGATTAAAAAACGGATGGAGGCCTTCGGCACAGCGGGTCAGACGGCGGCGGTTCCTCAGTGGGGTTTGGAAGAGATGAAAGAGTTTTACAAGAAGAATTAAAGTCTTTTCCCAGAGTAGAAAGAGTAAAAAAACGCCGTTTCCGGCGTTTTTTTACGAATCGTAACAAAAATCGGTTACAAAAGCTTATGGAAAAATGTTTTTTGTGATAAAATAATGAAGTATACCTTTGGGTAGAAGTTTTTCTACAGGAGGCACAGCATTGAAAATCACCCAGTTATTCAAGGGAAAAAAGCCGCTCATCTCTTTTGAAGTTTTTCCGCCCAAGCCTGATTATCCCATAGAGACGATCTACCGGACATTGGATGAATTGCGGGACTTGGCGCCTCATTTCATCAGTGTTACCTATGGCGCCGGGGGCGGAAACCGCCGGCGCACGGTGGAAATAGCTTCCCGGATTAAGAATAAACAGAATATTGAGGCCTTGGCGCATTTAACCTGCATTAGTCATTCACGGGAAGAGATCGATGAGATCAGCCGGAGGTTGCTTCAGGAAGGGATCGAGAATATCCTGGCGCTGCGGGGTGATCCACCGGCCGGGGGACCGGTGAAAACCGACTTCACTTATGCCCGGGATCTGATCTTACACTTGCGCCGTATGGGAACGTTTTGCATCGGTGCTGCCGCCTACCCGGAAGGCCGGCCGGAAAACACCGACATCGCCGAGGAAATCAGGCATATGCAAGAGAAGGTTGCGGCCGGGGCGGATTTTTTCATCACCCAACTGGTCTTCATCAATGATCATATCTATGATTTCCTGGAACAACTGGCGAAAAAGGGGATCTCTTCCCCGGTTTTCATCGGTGTGATGCCGGTTTATAACTCCCGGCAAATCTGGCGGATTACCGAACTCTCCGGTGCAAAAATCCCCCGCGATTTCAATTCATTATTGGAGAAGTACGCCGATTCGCCGGCTGATGCGGAAAAAGTGGGTATTGATTTTGCCGTCAGGCAGATTGCGGACCTCCTGGCCCACGAGGTTGACGGGATCCACCTTTATACGATGAACAAGGCCAGACAAGCCCGGGAGATCTTGCGCCGGCTGGGAAAGACCGTCAGTACTCTGCCGGCGGTGGCGCGCGCGCGTGAATAAGTAAGAGGAGGAATCAATATGGGGAAGGAGATTATTCTGCGTTACGGGTGCAACCCCCACCAGATCCCGGCCAAAATCTATACAGAAGAAGACGACCTGCCTATAAAGGTTATTAACGGGGCCCCCGGATACATTAACCTGCTGGACGCCCTCAACTCTTGGCAATTGGTGCATGAACTCCGGCAAGTCACAAACCTGCCGGCGGCCGCTTCTTTTAAGCATGTCAGCCCGGCCGGAGCGGCGTTGGGTATTCCTCTCTCCGAAACTCTGGCGAAGGCCTATTTTGTCACAGGGATGGAGCTTTCCCCTTTGGCTGCGGCCTATGCCCGGGCCAGAGGAGCGGACCGGGTTTCTTCCTTCGGCGATTGGGTAGCCCTCAGCGACCCGGTGGATCTGCCCACCGCCCGGCTGCTCCGGAGGGAGGTTTCCGACGGGATCATCGCTCCCGGCTACGATCCGGAGGCTTTGGCGATTCTCAGGGAGAAGAAAAAAGGCCGCTATAACATCATCCAGATTGATCCCGCCTATGAACCGCCGGAAATGGAGATCCGGCAGGTCTATGGCATCTTCTTTGCACAGAAGCGCAATACGGTTTTGGCCAGCCCGATGATGACCCGGAGGATTGTCACGGAAAACCGGGACCTGCCGGATACGGCCGAGCGCGACCTTTTGCTGGCGATGATTACACTCAAATACACCCAGTCCAATTCGGTCTGCCTTGCCGTGGACGGGCAGGTGATCGGTGTCGGCGCCGGGCAACAATCCCGTATCCACTGTACACGCCTGGCAGCGGCCAAAGCGGATACCTGGTACCTCCGCCAGCACCCCCGGGTGTTGGAACTTCCGTTCCGTGAAGGGTTGTCCCGTCCGGAGCGGGACAATGCCATTGACCAGTATTTACGGGAAGATCTGACCGCGGTGGAAAAAGAACAATTGAGAGAGGCCTTTACCGGCAACCCGCCAGAACTGAGTGCCGAAGAGAAAAGGTCCTGGCTGGCCAATCTCAGGGGAGTGGCCATGGCGTCCGACGGTTTCTTTCCATTCCGCGACAATATTGACCGGGCGCACGCCAGCGGGGTGGAATATATCATCCAGCCGGGCGGTTCGGTAAGGGACCGGTCGGTAATCGCCGCCTGCGATGAATATGGTATGGTCATGGCTTTTTCCGGAATAAGACTCTTTCACCACTGAGAAAGGACCCCATCCCGTCCGGGTCATTGCTTGTTACATGGGAAAGGATCCATATCCGGTCTGGGACATTACCTGTTACATATGGGGAGAGAAGGATAGGCCGTTCTTACGCCGGTCCGGGTGTTACATGGGGAGCCCGGGTTTTGCCGGGCGTCCCGGTTTTACCCCCGGTTTCAGCAGGGCGCCGATCTTGCGGCCGCCGTATAGGATCAGCGCTCTCACTCCCTGGTAAAGGCCCCAGGCGAGAAAAAGCCCGGCCAGACCGTAGATTAGTCCTTCCACAGTCGTTGGCAGGCCGGGATGAAAATGGCGCCAGGTTTCTCTGATGATAAGCGGATCGGCTTTCAGCAAAAAAAACCACCAGCGGGTGAAGGGTCCTGCTTGTTGCAAGGCACGAAAGGCCTCTTCCAACTCGGTAAGGCGCTGGAAAACTCCGGTCAATACCTGTCCGGAGGAGACAAAAATCTCATTTCCAGAGGCCAGGTGCTGTGCGAGATATTCTTCCAAGGTCAGGTCGAGGGATTCAGCAGCCGCCCGGTAACGGGTGATAACTAAACGGGCTTCTTCAAGATGTCCCCCTAAACGCTGAAGGTACTGGGCGAAAAACTGGGGAAACTGCGCCAGCCCCACTGCCCCGGCTATGGAAATTATTCTATCGGCCAGTCCGTCCATGATCCGGAAGGGAAAAAGAAGGATTTTTTTCATCTCCGTCCCCCTGCAGGCATATTTGATATTAGTTGTTAATATAAGATTACGGTAAAAAGCAGGATTTTCCTGCAAAAAAAAGCCGGCAGAAAAACCGGCCGTGAGGCATCTAATTTCTCGAAGCACCCAATTACCTAAAGCACCGATTACTCTGGGATTTTTCGTACACGGGCGCCATAGGCGGTAATTTCCCTCCAAATCTCCGGATCTTCATCACCCAGCCGCCAGAACGTAATCCCTTTTACCAGATGGCGGTACCTGTCGATCAACTCCAGCCGGGCTCTGGTGGCTGCGGCGTCCTGGTAATAAACGATATGTTTCTTACCGGTATGGTCGTAATAGACAAAATACGGTTCGGCGTTGCCGGAAAAACCGCAATTGCAGGGGTAATACCGGGTGTCATCCCTTTTGACTTCGCTCTTCTTCTCCTTCTGCAATTGAAGGGCCTTGTTATACATGACCTCCTTGGCTGCAAGACCAGGATTCTGCGGCGTTGACCATACTTCCCAGTCCAGTCCGTAAAGGGGGAGGCCGATAATGAGTTTATCTTTAAGCCCGGGGACCTTCCGGGCAACCTCGCCGGCATAATCCAAAACCGCTTCCAGCCAGCTCAAAGGGGCAAGCGGGCCGGGATGATGCGTGGACCAGTGGTAGTCATAGCCCATGACTTTTAACGAATCGGCATATTTGGCCAGCTCCTCCCAGTCTTGAGCACCGGCGCCGTCCCATGTGGCATCAAAGGTTTTGGCATAAACGGCCACGGAGAGAAGCTTGTCCTTTGCATGTAATGCCCTGCCCAGTTCGGCGATGAAGGCGGAGAAGGCATCCCGCGCGCCGGCCCGCAAGGCTTCGTAATCGATATCGATCCCGTCGTAACCGTTGGTCATCACCAAATCGACGATTTCCTGGACATGTTTTTTCCGTTTTTCCGGATCTTGGATAATCGCTGCGAGGACCCGGTCGTCGAAATTGTCCTCTCCCCAGTTCTGGATGGAAGGAACGAGCTTAATCCCGTGTTTTCGTGCCAGGGCGGCGATCTCTTTTTTGTATTGCTGCGCATTATATGTGGGAACAAAAGGCGGCTGACCGACGGCGAAATAATCCTGGTTCAATCTATACCAGACGGGATTGATCTCAGTAAAGAGCCAATGGTATTCCTGGAGGGTACGATAACCGTTGGGAGCATATGCCGCATACCAGGCGGCGATATAAAGGTCGTTTTTTATTTCCACGGCGGGCTTGATCGGGGAACAACCGGCAATAATCAGAAAGAGTAGAACAAGGACCAATCGGCGCATGGTATTTCCCTCTCTGTAGCGAATATTTTGAATATTTCAATAATTTACTTCAACATGTGGCCGGCTTCCCCTTTTGGATAAATTCACCACCTTTCCTTTGGTAATGATTATTCAGAAAATTTTCAAACAAAGTTCCCGGACGGAGAAGAAACCGGGGGAAAGAGTCACCGGTTTTCCCTGCGAATCGCCGCGGTAAACCGCTCCCACTGGTTCCTGAGGAATGAGACCTCTTTTTTCAGTTGTGGCAATTCCTTATGGCGCAGGGTGTCTTTTTCGCCTAAAGCGATAAGTTCAGCTATGCGTTCCGGAGAAAAATCAAAGAGGGCTTTGATATTGCCCATTTGTAGAATTGGTTTTGAAGGACGGATCTCCACCACCTTGACCCCGGGCCAGTCCTTGTGAACCAAGCGGCTGCTGTTTTCGAGGATAACGGCGATGATATGTGTACAGCCGCAGGCGACAAGGGGCTCGATGGGGATGTTTCCCCTGTTCCGGCTGCCAAGGCTCCCGTCCCGGTAGTACCGGCCGTTGATCTGCTGGGCCGGAAAAGCCAGGGGCACTGCGGCGCTGGCCTTTAAAACCGTGAGGATCTTATCGGGAGAAAGGGATTGAATGTGGAAGAATTCCGATTTGCCTCTGGCCAACAGCCAATGGAAGAGATCGGCCACGGCCCCAGTCAACCCTTGCGAACCGGGAAAAGCCGAGGCGTAAAATTCTTTTCCTTTATATAAACGCTTGAGGTTTATTGCGGAATTAATTATGTCGTCCAGGGGAGTCTCGTCGTAGATGGCAAAGGCTTCGTCCGTCAAAAGCTGCCGGAGCCTGGTGAAAAAATCGCCTGTTGCTTCCGTTGGACCGTTCCTGGCCGGCCGCCGCAGGCGCCAGCGGCGTATGCCCGCGGTGGGGCGTACGGTCTTGACCGGAAGCGGCCGCGGTTGCAAGACTTTTTCCGGGCATAAATCCATCCAGATCTTTTCCAGATGGGCGGCGGCTTTTTTCATCCTGAAGGCGGCGACTACCGCACCGTTTAACGCGCCGATACTGGAGCCGGCAACCGCCCGGGGCTCAAAGCCCATTTTCGCCAGGACTTTAATGGCGCCCACCTCATAAGCGCCGCAGGCACCGCCGCCCGAAAGGGCAAGACCTAGTTTCATCTTTTTCACGAAGAATTCTCCTCTCTTACCGGGTCTAGCAATATTTTATCAGAAAAAGTGAGGGGAAGTAAGGTATTTATTTCCAAAAAAAAGAGGTTGCGCAGGGGAAAAGTACATCAAAGATTTGGACCACGGAAAAGCAGCGCATGCTTGCCACGGAAGGGTGGCGCCGGAATGATGAGGCAGAACTCCGGGCGCTACGGGAGATGGTTATGGCATAACAGGAGCAGAATAAAACAAAAAAGAGGATTGCCCGGAGGGCAAGGAAAGGGAGGGAGCCATGGTGGGTTTTTTGGAGTTGGTGAAGAAGAGGTACAGCGTACGGAGGTATTCCGGACGCCCGGTGGCACGGGAGAAGATCGCGCGTTGCCTGGAGGCGGCGCGGCTGGCGCCGTCGGCCTGCAACGCCCAGCCCTGGCAGTTTATTGTCGTTGATGAACCGGGGTTAAGGGAGAAGGTGGCGAGAACCACCTTTGGGCCGTTGGCCCCTTTTAACAAGTTTTCTTTGCAAGCCCCGGTCCTGATCGTTGTCGTCCTTGAGAAATCCAACCTCGTGGCGCAGATCGGCGGTTTTTTGCGAAAAAAGGAATTCAACCTGATTGACCTGGGGATTGCCGCCGCCCATTTTTCTCTCCAGGCGGTGGAGGAAGGTCTGGGCGCCTGTATTCTGGGATGGTTTGACGAAAAGAGGGTCAGGAAAATCTTGGGGATCCCCCATGGGAAAAGGGCCGGGCTCATTATCACCCTGGGTTACCCGGAGACCGGTGAAACACCGGAGAAGAAGCGGAAGCCCCCCTCCGCGTTCAGGTTCTATAACAGGTACGGCTCTGGATAGGCTTCACCTGCTATACCCGGCAGGAAGAAGCGGGGCTTTAGTTACGGCAAATGCCGTTACCGTACACCTCCTTTGCCCGGGTACCACGGATAGAACCGGTGCCGGTTTACCGATTTATTGGAGGCTTTTTTCCGCCCCTGCCTTTTCTTCTTCCAGGGACATCGCCGTTGGGTGGTGGGGTATTCTTTCCCGGTAAGCCGGGGCGACACCTGTAACCGCTGCCGCGTACGGAGTCAGGGCGCAGAGGTCTTCACGGTTGACGGCGCGGAGATCGTCCTTTCCCAGGGCGACTGCACCCAAGACCATCTCGGCAACGCAGGAACGGAGGAAATTGGTCAGGCTTTTCGCGGCCAACTCCACGTCAAGTTCCTCCTTGAGCTTTCCTGAATAGAGGGCCAGTTGAGTAGGGGGTTCCATGGGCGAGGTTTTTGCCATTTGCGTATGGATCATGGCCATTATCGCCACCGTGCCCAGATAAACAGCGTCCGCCCCAAGCGCCATGGCTTTGAGAAAATGGCCGGGCGTGAACAAGCCGCCGCCGGCAATCAGGGAGACCTTGTCTTTTACTCCTTTTGCTTCCAAATAGTCCGCTGCCCGTACCAGTGCATGCATGGTCGGGAGGCCGAAATCATCTTCCAGCAGCGGTTGACCGGCGTGGGTGCCAGCTTCCGCTCCGTCGATGACGATCACATCAACCCCGGCGAACAGGGCGATCTCCAGTTCTTTCTCCAGGTAATGGGTGGCGGCGAATTTGTAGGCCACCGGCACTCCGCCCGTCTCTTCCTTTAATCGGAAAACCAGGTTTTTCAGGTCCTCTTTTGATTCGACTTCCGGGAGGCGCGAGGCGATCACCGCATCCTCCCCTTCTTTCAGGCCAAAAATCTCCCTGAGTTCCTCGTCGATTTTATGCGCCGGGGTGGTCTGGGGGGTTGAAGCCTGGGCGCCCTGTCCCAATTGGATCTCGATCATATCGGCCAGGGAATAGAATTCCCGTTTGTTCCCGTGGGGCCACCGGCCCCGGTGGTACTGGTAGATGTACCGGGTTGCGCTTTCCCTTTCTTCCGGGATAAAGGCGCCCTCTCCTGTGTTGACGGCCGTTCCGGCGGCGGTTGCCGCCCGGGCCAGGGCGATCCGGGCTTTTTTGCTCAGAGCGCCGCCGTAGGACATACCCGTGATCAGAAGGGGGATCTCCAATTTCAACGGTTTTTTGGCCGCAGGCCCGATGGTCACCTGGGTTTTGACCATATTCGGCTCCTGGACCGGCAGGCGAAAAAGATGAACGGGGTTGAACATCAGTTCCTGCCAGGGTGAAAAATGGTGAACGCTGCCAAACGGGCGGCCCAACGGTTTCCCTTTCTCCGCCCGGAGAACGGTCTCCACCAGGTGCAGAGGGGTGACTTTCATGGTAGTGGAAACCAATTCCCAGAGGTTTTCCACATAAGGATCGCGCATCAGACGAAACAGGAAATTGTCAACCATGTTATCGGCAAACTGCCGTAAGACCTTTTCCATCAGGCCGGACATGGCAATCCCCCTTTTGGGTATTGTTTCAAATTCTTGAATCAATGGTTTTTCCGGAAGGAGATCCGTGGTAACTGTAAAATTATTATAAACATGTTCTCAGCATTTCATGCCGTATCTTCTGCGGTAAGTATTCACAAGCATCGCCCCGCGCATACCGCATGCCTGCCGCATGCATGGTGCAGGCGCGAGGAGAAGGAGCGAAATAATGCGAAGGTATTTTTTTAAGCTTTTTTGCGGCTTCATCGTAATCCTCTCGTTAGTCTCGATCACTTTTGGCTGGTCTGCTGACCGTTCCCAGGTATTGACGAGTCTGACCTGGAGTATTTTGCAGGAATGGCATTATTCCCCCAGGGAACTCGATGACCAGTTTTCACAGGATGCTTTTGCCTTATACCTGAATAGCCTGGACCCGGATAAACGTTTTTTTACCAAGACCGATCTGGAAAAACTGCAAAGATATGAACGGGCAATCGACGAGGAAATTCAGGAAGGCAGCAGCCGCTTGCCGGCGCTCGCCTCCTGGTTGCTGAGTCAACGCATTCAGGAAGTGCAGGCCATGGTCAAAGAGATACTGGCGGAGCCCTTTGATTATTTCGCCGATGAGTACCTGGAGATCGATGCCGAAAAAAGGGATTATGCCGATGATACCGGAGAATTGCGGGAATTATGGCGGAAAATGCTTAAATACCAAACAATCCTTGTTTATCTGGATTTGGCCGCTACCGCAGAAGAAGAGGTGATTCCGGAGATCATTGACGAGAAAAAAGAGGCGCAGGCCAGGGAGAAAGTGGCAAGGAGTTTCCAGAGTACCCTGGAGCGGTTGCTTAAGGATAGTAAGGAAGAGGCCTTTCACCGTTACCTCAATGCTGTAACCAGGAGTTTTGACCCTCATACCGCCTATTTCACCCCAGAGAAGAAGGAGGAT
This sequence comes from Bacillota bacterium, assembly GCA_012735195.1. GTDB lineage: Bacteria > Bacillota > UBA4882 > UBA10575 > UBA10575 > JAAYGG01. The sequence continues at coordinate 7,445 of JAAYIC010000091.1, read as the reverse complement.
TTTGACATTGAGATGCGGGGGACGCTTGAGGGGATCGGCGCCTTGCTTCAAGAAGAAGGGGAATACATTAAAATAGTTGAGATCATCCCCGGCGGCGCGGCCTGGCGCCAGGGCGAGTTGAAACCGGGCGATCTCATCTTAAAAGTGGCCCAGGGGGAAGGGGAAGAAGAGATCGATCTATATAATATGCGGGTTACAGAAGCGGTCAGATATATCAGGGGAAAAAAGGGGACCGGGGTCCGGTTGACGGTTAAGAAACCGGACGGACAGATCGTCACCGTTTCCCTTATCCGCGATATTGTGGTTTTGGAAGAGACTTACGCCCGGCAGGCTTTGCTTTACCCCACACGCGCGGGGGAGGAAGACAGAGCAAGGAGGTTTGGCTATATTTATCTACCCTCTTTTTACCGGGATTTTGCCAACCTGGACGGGCGCAGCGCCGCGGTTGACCTGAGAAAAATCTTGGAGCGGCTCAATGGGGAGGAGGTCGACGGGGTTATTTTGGACCTGCGGAACAACGGCGGCGGTTCTCTCGACGATGCCTTGAGAATTGCCGGTTTCTTTATTGATAGCGGGCCTTTGCTTCAGGTTAAAGCGCGGAAAAAAACCGATGTCTTCTGGGACCCGGAGAAAGGCACCATTTACAACGGTCCACTGTTGGTTCTGGTCAACACCTTTACCGCCTCGGGAGCGGAGATCTTGGCCGCTGCTTTACAGGATTACGACCGGGCGGTGATCGCCGGGAACAGGACTTTTGGCAAAGGGAGCATCCAGACGATTCTTGACCTGGACCACTTTTTACCCTTGGATTTGGGCGGGCTTAAGCCTCTCGGCTCCATGAAACTGACTATTCAGCAGTTTTACCGGGTGACCGGGGAACCCATTCAATACCAGGGCGTGAACCCGGATATTATCCTTCCCGACCCCTATGGCTATATTGAAGCCGGTGAAAGGACGCTGAAGCATGCTTTGCCGGAGGAATACCTGACTTCACTGGATATCCAAAAATGGGAGGCGCCGGCGGATATAAGCAGGATACAGGATAAAAGTAGCCGGCGTGTAGCCGCCAATAAGTCTTTCCGGCAGATCACCGGGTACGTGGAGAAAGTCAATGAAGAACGGCAGGATACCCGGGAGTCTTTGCATCTGGCGAGAATCTTTGCCCAGCAGCAGAAACGCAAGGATGAACTGACCCGGTTTGAGGAAGCCCAGTCCGACGTGGAGGTTTTTCTGGAGGTCAGCACGCCAAAGGACGACACCGCTTTGCCTGAAGAGAAACTCCGGGAGTGGTACGACCAGATCCAAAGGGATGTGATTATTGGCGAGGCCGTACAGATCCTCGATGATTTACTGACTCTCGCTTCGCAATAATAATAATATAGGTTTTTCCGGCCGTCTCCCCCGGCGGCCGGAAATCAACCATGCAAGTGTACCCCGGCTTTTTCAAGCCTGTTTCTCCTCGAGCCTAGCGTTCAACCGGCTGTTTTCCCCAGAGGTTTCAGCGGTTTACTGATCGGCGCCACTGTAACCCTGGGCGTGGGGAGAAAAAGCATGACCCGGAGGAGTTTGTGGATTTGCCCGGGGAGGATAACGGTTAAAAAAAGGAATTAAACCAGGAAACGCGGGAAGAATCTGCAAGTAGCAGCCTGTATGAGGTTAATAGCAACTCCATGAAATATCTGCACAGGCTGCTATTAATATTCTTGCAAACATAAAAAAGGAATTAGGGAAGAAGACGCGAATAAAGAAGAAACCATCGCGAAAAGGGGGAAATGCCTTTGTCTAAAATTGCCTTGTTAACGGATACCAGTTGTGACCTGCCGCCAGAGATCCGTAAAGAACATAATGTTTTCCTGGCCAGTATGAAGGTGCATTTTGGGGAAGAGGAATATACCGACCAGGTGACCATTACCCACCAGCAGTTTTATCGAAAAATGGCCGAGAACCCGGAGATCATCCCCAGGACAACCCAGCCGCAGGCCAAAGATTTTCTCGAACTTTACCAGCACCTGCAGGAAGAGGGCTATAGCACCGTGTTTTCTCTGCATATCTCCAGAAAAATGAGTGGCACCATCCAGGCGGCGGAGATTGCCGCTGGGATGATGAAAGAAAAAGAGATCGAGATTATTCCGGTTGATACCGGCCAGGTCGGACCGCCGCTTGGGCTTTTCGTTTATTTGGTGGCGGAAAGGATAAAGAGGGGGGAGAGTACGGAAGAGATCAAGAATTTCATCGAGAAACTGGTACGGCATAAGGACCTTATCTTTGTGGCCTTTACCGTAAATACCATGGAGTATCTGGTGAAAAACGGCCGGGTGGGCAGGGCCAAGGGTTTTGCCGCCGGACTGCTGAATATCAAGCCTATTTTAACCCTTGAAGAGGGGGAGATCACCCTTTATGACAAAGCCCGGGGGACTAAAGCGCTGCTGGAAAAGATGGGCGGAATCATCCTGGAGAAGATGGAAAAATGTAAAAAGCCCCTGTTATACGTGGCCTGGGGTGATGATTCCATGAAAGAGATCGCCGGAAAGGTTCGCGAAAACATTGAAGCGGAATGCGGCCGTCCCTTCCAGCTTTTCCAGGGGAATGTGGCGCCCACCATCGGCTGTCATACGGGACCGGAGCTTTTTGCACTGGCAGTGACGGATCTGGCCTTGAACGAACCGGAATAGTTGCGTTCCGGGTCAAACCGGACTTTTTGCGAACCGGACCGTAACGATTCCCGGCTTTTTCACAAGTCAAAAGAATAGATTATAATGAAAGATGGTTGCTGGATAAATAAGACCGGAAAACGGTACATCGATGACGTATCCTATAAGCAGCATGAAGCAGTACGGTGGAAAGGAGATTGGTTGCTCTTGATTTGGAACTTGGAATATGAAAGCATGTCACGGCCACGCCTGACAGAACTGCAGTTAAAAAGGTTGCGCGAAATCGTTGCCAAAGTCTACGCAAAAGTCCCCTATTACCGGCGAAAGATGGAAGAGGCCGGGATTAAGCCGGAGGATATCCGGAGCCTCGACGATCTGGTACACCTTCCTTTCACCACCAAAGAGGATCTGCGGGAGAATTACCCTTTCGGCTTGTTTGCCGTGCCCATGGAAGAGGTGGTCCGGATCCACGCCTCTTCCGGAACTACCGGCAAGATGACGGTGGTGGGGTATACCCGCAACGACATTAAGGTTTGGGCGCAGGTGATGGCAAGAACTCTGGCTTGTGCCGGGGGAACCGCTAATGACCGGATTCAGGTGGCTTACGGGTACGGGCTTTTCACCGGCGGGCTTGGCGTTCATTATGGCGCCGAGATGATGGGCGCCACCGTCATCCCGATCTCCGGCGGTAACACCAGACGGCAGATTCAGATTATGAAGGATTTTGCCACCACCATCCTGGCTTGTACCCCTTCCTACGCGCTTTACCTTGCTGAAGGCGCGGCCGAAGAAGGGATCGATCCAAGGGAATTGCCGCTCAGGGCGGGGATCTTTGGCGCGGAACCCTGGTCGGTAAATATGCGCAGAGAGATCGAGGAAAAACTGGGGATTACCGCCATTGATATCTATGGCCTTTCCGAGGTCATCGGCCCGGGAGTGGCCAGTGAATGTCTGGAACAAAACGGGTTGCACGTTTTTGAAGACCATTTCCTTGTGGAGGTGGTTGATCCGGGAACCGGGAAACAATTGCCCCCGGGAGAAAAGGGGGAACTGGTCTTTACGACCCTGACCAAAGAGGCCTTCCCGGTCATCCGTTACCGGACAAGGGATATAAGTATATTATACCCGGAACCGTGCGCCTGCGGACGAACCATGACGAGAATGCACCGGATTTTGGGGCGCACGGATGATATGTTGATCATCAGGGGTGTTAATGTCTTTCCCACGCAGATCGAAAGCGCCCTTTTGGAAATCGGCGAGACCGAGCCCCATTATATGCTGGTGGTGGATAGGCAAAAGAAATTGGACGAGTTGGAGGTCTGGGTGGAGGTCTCGGAAGAGCTCTTCTCGGATGAGGTGCGCAAGATGGAGAACTTGGAGAGCAGGATCAGGCAGAAAATCGAAAGCAGCCTGGGCATTGGTGTCCGGGTGAAACTGGTTGAACCCAAGACCATTCCCAGAAGTGAAGGAAAGGCCAAACGAGTGGTGGACCGGCGGGACATTTACGGTTGAGCATGACTCCGGAAAAGGAAAAGGGGGGTTTGTCAGTGGTAAAACTCAAACAGATCTCCGTGTTTCTGGAGAATAAATCGGGAAGGCTTTCCGAGCTGACCAGAGTTTTGGGGGAACACGAGATTAATATCCGGGCCCTTTCGATCGCCGACACTGAAGACTTTGGGATTTTGCGTTTGATCGTCAACGATCCGGAAAAAGCCTGGAAAGTCTTGAAGGAACGGGGTTTTACCGTCAGTGGAACCCGGATCATTGCTGTGGAGATCCCCGACGTGCCCGGCGGATTGGCAGGCGTTTTGGAGATTTTGGAGGCCCATGCCATCAATATTGAGTATATTTATGCTTTTGTCGGTCAACGCCGGGGGAATGCCGTGGTGGTCTTCAGGGTAGAGGATATTGACAATGCGGTAAAGATTTTGCAGGAGAAGGGCTTTCATTTGCTGGACGGAGAAGAGATTTACTAGAATTTTTACCACCGGCAAAGCCGAAGGGAAGGAAGTGAAGAATGAAAGTCGTGGCTTTTAACGGGAGCCCACGCAAGAACGGGAATACCGCCTTCCTTATCCGGGAGGTCTTACAGGTGCTGGAGAAGGAAGGTATCCAAACCGAACTTGTGCAGGTGGGCGGCAGGCCCGTCCGGGGATGTATGGCCTGTTATCAGTGCCGGGAAATAAAGGACCGCCGCTGTATATACAATGACGACATGATTAATGAATGGATCGGAAAGATGCTGGAGGCCGATGGCATGCTGATTGGCTCTCCCACTTATTTTGCGGGTTTGACCCCGGAAACAAAGGCCTTGATCGACCGGGCCGGTTTTGTCTCCCGTGGAAACGGCAATATCTTCCGGCGCAAAGTAGGCGCGGCGGTGATCGCTGTCCGGAGGGGAGGGGCCCTTAACGTCTTTAATGCGATTAACGCCTTTTTTCTGATTAATGAGATGATCGTCCCCGGTTCAAGCTATTGGAACTTGGGCCTGGGCGGCGGCATGGGTGAAGTACAAGAGGATGCCGAAGGTATAAGAACCATGAAAAAACTCGGGGAGAATATGGCCTGGCTGTTGAAGAAAGTCAATACGGAAAGATACTAGTTTTACGCGGATACGTGTGGGAAAGGGGAAAGTTCATGACCTACCGGAGGATTATCCCTTGTCTGGATGTGAAGGACGGGCGTTTGGTCAAGGGGGTTAATTTTTTCAACCTCAAAGATGTGGGCGATCCGGTGGAGAGCGCCGCGGCTTATAGCGCGGCGGGCGCCGATGAGCTGGTTTTTTTGGATATAACCGCCACCACCGAAAAAAGGAAGATCCTCCTGGCAACGGTGGAAAAGACGGTTGCCGCTGTTACCATCCCCCTGACCGTCGGCGGTGGAATCTCCGCTCTTGAAGATATCCGGGAACTGCTGGCGCTTGGGGTTGCCAGGGTTGTCATCAATACCGCAGCGGTTCTTAACCCGGAATTAATCCGCCGGGCGGCTGTTGAGTTCGGCAGTGAAAAGATTGTCGTTGCCATTGATACCCGGCGATCCGCGGCAATGCCCTCGGGTTTTGAGGTCATGATCCGCGGCTGCAAGGAAGCAGCGGGGATCGATGTGGTGGAGTGGGCAAAAAAAATGGAAGGACTGGGAGCGGGCGCCCTTTTACCAACCAGCATGGATCGGGACGGGAGCCAGGAAGGATATGACCTGCCAATGCTCCGCGCGGTGACGCAGGCGGTAAAGATCCCGGTGATTGCCTCAGGAGGCGCCGGGAAACTGGAGCACTTGTACGAAGCCATTGTTGAGGGGGGAGCCGACGGGGTGCTGGTGGCTTCCATCGTCCATTATGGCAAATATACAATCCGGCAGATGAAAGAATACCTGGCAGAACGGGGTATACCCGTGCGTTTGTAAGCGAAAAATGGAGATTAAAAATATTGGCGAATTCGAGTTGATTGACCGGCTGACTGCAGGCAAGGGTTACGACCGGTCTGTGCTTCTGGGGATCGGTGACGACGCCGCGGTTTTTCTGGCGCCGTCCGGCGTTTCTTTGCTGGCCTGCACCGATATGCTGGTGGAAGGGGTCCATTTTCTCAGGGAGAAGACACCCCCGGCGGCCTTGGGCCATAAAGCCCTGGCCGCTAACCTCAGTGATATTGCGGCCATGGGTGGAATACCGCGTCAGGCTTTGGTCGCCGCCGGCTGGCCGCCCGGTTGCACCCTGGAATATGTGGAGGGCGTCTACAAGGGATTACATGCCCTGGCAGAAGAATATGGGGTGAACATTATCGGCGGCGACACGGTGCGCGCGCCGGTGATGATTATAAATATTACCATCATCGGGGAAAGCCGCGGGAAAGCCGTGGGCAGAAACGGGGCCAGACCCGGTGACCTGTTGGCTGTTACCGGCCGGGTGGGGGCTGCCGCCGCCGGCTTGGCTCTTCTCCGCGCGGGTACGGAAGGTGCGGGCGCACAGGGAGAAGGCGGGCTGCCGGAAGCGGTGCGAGAGGACCTGATCCGGGCGCAATTGTATCCAGTGCCGCGCCTGCGGGCGGCGGCGGTCTTGGCGGCGGCCGGCGCGGTGACGGCCATGATTGACCTCAGCGACGGCCTGGCCGGTGATCTCCGGCAGCTTACCGCCGCCAGCGGGGTGGGGGCCCTGCTTTACGGGGACGAGCTGCCGATTGACGGCCACACCAGGGCGGCGGCGGCCTTCTTTAAGGAAGACGCTATCCGGTGGGCCCTTTACGGCGGTGAAGACTACGAACTTTTGGCGGCCCTTGCGCCGGAAAAGGCGGCTGAAGCCCGGGAAAAAATGAAGGCCGCCGGGGTCGCGTTTACCGTGATCGGTAAGATCACGCCGGCAGCCGAAGGGCTCGGGATTTTACAGGATGGAAGAATCACCCCCCTCAAGGCCCGGGGGTTTGATCATTTTTCCCCTTCTTCATGACGGGCAAAGGCGTTGTGGTTATGGATGGATTCATAACTCTCCACCTCCACCCGGAACCAGGTGACCCGCTCCTGGTTGCGGAGGACCAGGACACAGTCTCTAAGGATATCCTCGACAAACTTCGGGCGCTGGTAGGCCTCTTCGGTAACAAATTTCTCGTCTTCCCTTTTGAGCAGGGGGTAAACCCGTGAGCTCCCTTGCTCCTGCAAGAGGCCGATCAGCTCCTCCAGCCAGAGATAACGGCCGGGGCGGCAGCGGATCCAGGCCCGGATCATTGCCCGCTGGTTGTGGGCGCCGTACTCGGAGATCTCTTTGCTGCAGGGGCAGCGGGAGATGACGGGGATCTCCGCGCCCCT
>JAAYIC010000071.1 GCA_012735195.1 Bacillota bacterium | reverse complement strand
GGTGGTGATATACTTGGCCATAAACTCGCCCCAGGGGACATTCAGGTACTCAAATTTCACATTGTACTTCTTCCCGACCTCGGCCTCCCGCTGCAACCGGAGGTCCTCCCGTTCCGACCGGCCGGGATGCGGTGCGGAGTCCCACCAGGTTGCCCAGCGGATCGACCGGCCGCCGAAATCTTGTTTCTGTGCCCGTCTCCTCCCTTGCCCGCTGGCTACAACGGCGGTCACCAGCATGACAAGGACCAGCACACCCAAGGTGATTAAATAGAGTTTCCGTCTTCTTGTCAAGCTAATCCCTCCCTACTTTTAATTTTTTTATTTTGCGTTTTGTTTTTATATCCATTTTTAAAGGCGAGAAATGGAAAGTTAGAATTCTAAAGAGTCGTTAATCCGTGCCTGCGCTTCCTGGGCGAAAGCTTCCACAGCCGCGGTGGGCGTCTTGTTCCCGGTCATTACCTCCCACTCGATGGTATAGAAGATATCATTGATCCCGAAGGCCCACTGGAGGTTGACAACACCCAGCTGTTTCTCCCAGATCATCTCTACCGTCTTGATGGACTCTTCATCGTTCACCATTAATTCATAATACTCCCGCCATTCGTCCGGAGCCTCGTCCGGGAACGGCTCGGTCATGGCATTCTCCACAATCGCCACTTCTTTCGGGTTCTTTACTGTTATGGGCACGGTCTTAAAATTATGCCCGGTCAGTTCCGAGGTATATTCTTTGGCTTTTGGTCCCATCGGGAACAAAACGACCCCGTACTCGTCCTGCATTTTCCCTTTCATATAGTCGTTGATCTTCCAGAATTGCCCGACCAGCATCCCGATCTTACCCTCAATAAAGCTCTGAACATTGTAATCCCAAGGCGCCCCCTCCGGTGTCATCGATACTACCTGGTGCTTGAGGATAAAATCCTGGTGCGCCTGAAGTGCCTCGATGGCATTGGGGTGGGTCAGGGCAAATTTGGGGTTATCCTTGTCGGAGATATCAATATAATGGGCGTTGTTGGAAATGACAAAACCCCGTTCCAGCCGTTGGGCGGCGCCGCCGATCCCCCACTGGTCAATAATACCGTCTCCGTCGATATCTTTGGTCAACGCTTTTGCAAATTCAAGCATTTTCTCCCAGGTCCACTCATAATTGAAGAAAATTTCATATAGATCGGGCAGGCCCTCCCGGGCAAACATGCTCTTATTCCAATAAAGAACTCCCCGGGGGTAGAGCCGGCCCACATCGTATGCATAGACACTGCCGCGGTATGTGCCAAATTCCACCGTTTCCCGCTGGAATTTCTCAGCGGTAAAATCAAATACCCCTAATTCGCTCAGGTTTGTACAGAAATTATTCAACAGCAGCGTTGGGTAGAACCAGTTGGCCTCGACAGTGACAATATCACCCATGCTATCACCGGCCATCACCGTTGCAATATATCTGGCCAGGTACTCCCCCCAGGGGATATTGACATAATTGACCTTTACATTATATTTCTTTTCCACCTCAGCTACCCGCCGGGCTTGCCGCTCCATCTCCACGGAAGCCCCGGGGTCCGGGCGCAATTCCCACCAAGCAGAGTAAGTAATCGTCCGCCCGCCAAAATCGTACTTCTCCTTACCGCCAACTGTGACTGCGCAGGCCACCAGTGCCAGCAGAAGCAAACCAGCAGTAATGGTCAGGAAAACTTTGCTTCTTTTTTGCATGTTTGAGCCATGCCTCCTTTTGTTTTTATCTAATTTTGATTTGTCCCCTTAACCGTAGAACTAAACCTTACTTTTTTGTTACATTTTCATAATCTATTTTTAATATTTCTCCATCCACCCACCATTTTCCTCCCGGTTGCCACTTTAACCGATAATCCCCGACCTTTCGATACTCTCCACGAAGTACCGCTGCGCGATGAGGTAGATGATAATCAACGGCAGGATTACCAGGACGCTTCCGGTATTGTTGAGCATGGAAGCATAAGCCGGACTCATCGTCGCCATCGGACCGAATTCCTGATAATTGATGGACACGGCCAATGAGGAAAGGACCGTCGGCAGGGTCGCCAGTCTCTCCAAGAAAAGGGTGGTGTAGAAAGTATCAGTCCACTGCCAGACAAAGGAGAATAAAAAGATTGTAACCATCATCGGGATGGCAATGGGCAACATAATATAATAGAAGGTCTTATAAGGGCCGGCCCCGTCCACATAAGCCGATTCTTCAAGTTCTTTGGGCGACCCCCGGAAAAACTGCCGCATCATATAGATATACAGCCCGTTCCGGAGGCCGGTGCCGGTGCCCGAGGTCAGAACGAACGGCCAAAATGTATCAATCAGGTTGACTGTGTTTCCGCTGATCAGTTTGATGATTCCAAAAATATCGAAGAAGCGGAAACGCAAGAACATCGGGACCATGATTGTCTGCGGTGGAACGACCAGCATCACAAGGACCATCCCAAAGAGCAGTTTCTTCAGGGGAAAGTCAAACCTGGCAAACCCGTAACCCACCAGCGTACAAGAGATAACCTGGAGAATACCGGTGGTCAACGAGAGCCAGAACGAGTTAAAAAAGGTCTCCGGAAAATTCATGTGTTTCCAGACAACCCGGTAGTTCTCCCAGGTAAAATGCTTGGGAACATAGCAGACGGTAATATCATAGAGGTCACGTTCGGCCATGACGGAGACGGACAACTTGGCGGCAAGGGGATAGAGGATCAAGAAACAGATCCCCGCCACTAAAATAGTGCGTACCGTCACCCATAAAACCTTTTTTGCCTGGAAAAAAACGGCATGACGCCAGTTGGCCCGCTGCTCTTTGGTCTCAAACGCCTGTCCTGCTTTTGTTAAGGATACGGCCTTCATATTCTCACCTCTTTAGCTCTTCCATAAATAATAACATACGCCCGCTCACAATTCCTGTCCCGTCTATTAGTCATGATAAAAGACCCACCTGGAAATGACCCCAATCAAGATGCCCAAGATCCCCAAAATAACGAAGAAATACACCCAGGAAATGGCAGAACTGAAACCAAACCTTGACTCGGCAAAGGCCGTGTTCTTGATGATCTCCATTACCGGGTTGTTGGGGTTGGTAAATGAGTAAATTACAGTATAGACTGTGTTAACCAAGATTAATGGGCTGATCATGGGAAATGTAATCTTCCAGAAATTCTCCCACCCGGTCGCCCCCTCCATGGTCGAGGCTTCGTAAAGGGAGGGGGAAATGGTCTGTAAGCCGGCAAGGAAGATTAAGATCTGGACCCCCGAAGCCTTAACAATCTCGTATAAACGGTCAACCGCATCGATAATATACCCGACAAACCGCGGGTTCATCCTGGTCTCCATCAACAGGGTACGCAGTTCCAAAGCGCGAACCGCGCCGGCGGCGGTATCCGGCTGGATGGCGCCGGACATGATCCCGAGAAGGAGATCGTTATTCTCAACCGCCAGAATAATCCCGGAGGTCAGAATGACGGGGAGGAAAAAGATGGCCCTTGCCACCGCCCGCCCCCTGAATTTCTGGTTAATCAAATTGGCCGCAAAAAAGCTGAAGATGATGATGAGAGGCACATCGGTAATCATCTGGACGATGGATTCCACCAAAACCCGGCGGAATGTCGGGTGCACCATAAAGGCCCGGTAGTAATTGCTGAACCCGACCCCGGTCATCTCATAGCCCTGGGTGCCGATTTGGATACTGTTAAAACTAAAGATCATCGACTGGATAAACGGATAGAGAAAAAAGAAGATCATCCCGATTAAAAACGGGGAATTAAAGACATAACCCGCAATCGCCCTTCTCTTTTCCATGGCCATAAGCATTGTTCTTTCACTACCAAAGTCCATCTTCAACTTCAGGCCGCCAAGGCTCTTCTTCAGTTTCAGCAGGAAATCGCGGAAATCGAATTTCATCGGTCTCCCCTGCCCTCCCGTAACACATGATAACTTTCACCCGCCAGGGTTATCCCTTCCACAGTAACCGGTTTCCGGTTGTAATTCACCATGATGGTCTTCCCCTTTTCAAAGGTTACTTTATAGACATCGTCCGCCAGGCGCCGGTGGTCAATGATGCGTTGCCCCCGTACATCCTCCAGTACTTCCCGGGCCTCGTGGTAAAAGGCCACCGCCTGGTCAAACCATTTTTTATAATCCACTGAAAACAGGTGATCGTAATCGGTCTCTTTGATAAGGGAGTTATCCCGGTAAATCCAGGTGAAGTAAAGACCGCCGCCGGTTTCGATGGTTTTTAAGAACATCCGCCGCGGATCGCCGGCGAGATTAACCGGTTCCCCGGCATAATCCACGTGTCCGCAGGTGACGATCTGGTAAAAGGGGATGCTTTCGTCGGTAATCAGGTACTTGTTGGAATCCATCGGCATATTGATGATATGCGCCGTGTGGGCCAGGGCGTAAGCATTAACCCCTTCGGCCATCAGCCGGTAGCCGGTCTCAGTCATCTTTACCAGTTCCGTTTCGATATACTGCTTGGCCTGGGCCCGGTCGACCAGGCGTTTCTCCCGGTAATTGGCGTTCAAGTCCCGGCCCATTGTGGTCAAGGAAAGCCCTTTAACGTCCAAAGCCCGGTACCGGCGTAAAAAGCGGCTCACATACCGCCCGACACGGGAAGGACAGACCATGTATTGCGGCCGTTTTTCCTTGTCTTCCTGGTAGGTTGCGCGGTTAATCTCATACAAGACCCCGACATCCTGGTTGATAAAGCGGGAAGCGGCGGTCCGCGTGTTAAAGCCCCTTAAGATCCCGGCCTTTTTGGCGTATTCAAAGGTAACGGAAGGGTAGAATTCCACATTGTTCGCTCTCAAATATCTGGCCAGCCGGGTGAAGCCGGTGCGCCCGCCGAGTTCTTTCAAAATATTAATTTTACCCGGCAAACTCTGGCGGAGCCCGCCGTTAAACCACCCGGTATAACGCAGTTTAAGGTTGTTCACATCCGCCGCCAGCAGGCGGTCCACCACCTCTCTGGCTTCGCTAAAGGTGGTTAACGCCTCAATCCGGCGGGCCGGAACCCCGAGGAACGGTTTTATCCGGTCAATCCCGCCCACCAATTCAAGGTAGAACGGTACCGCACCGGCGGTACGTTCGGCTTTTAAAGCGCCCTTCTTGAACAGATAATCCCGGTAATATTCGGCCATCCCCATATAATCCGCTTTTTCCCCGGTCAAAAAGGCATAACGGATCTGGAAATCCCCTTGCGCAATCCGCTTCTGATAAACTTTGATCACGTTATTCCCGGCCAGTGTGGTCAGGTCAATAGTGCCGTGGGCGACGGAACTGAACTCCGCGCAAACCGTATTGTATGAATTTATCCTGCCGCTGACATCGGCAATGATCGTGGCCAGGGCGTCACCCTTTTCGATGATGGCAAAAAAGGCCTGGTCACCCTGTTTCATGCCGAAGACCGGGAGGTAAACCTGCTCCCGCTCCTCGAAAATCTCCGTGTATTGCCGGGCGTAATCTCTCCCGTAGACAGGGCCGTAATATGCCCGGTGCCGGGTTTTTCCGTTATTCAGGTGGATTAAAGCCCCGGAACCGTCGGGAACGAAAATATACCCTTCGGCCTCCGGCCCGGCGGCGCCAAAAAACTCCAGAACCCTGATCTCAGTCAACGGGTAGGAAGAATGATACACCACTTCATTACTGGGTATGGTCACCACGAGGTTTTCCCCGTCCAAGGTGTAATAAAGCGGGATTGTGAAAATATCCTTGGGTATTTCCTTCTCGGGGACCTCGTTTTCCCTGTGATCCTCGTTGACATCTTCCAGCGTATAACCGGCCTCCACAAAGATCTTATCCAACTGGCGCAAGACAAAGAGGCTTAAATTCGGCCGCAGGACATAGACAACGTCATGCCGGCGTAATGCCGGATGCTCATTGATGAGTTGCTGTCTTTCCCTGCGGTCCTCCACTTCATTCAGGTCAATTTCGATATAACGCCGCTTTAAGTTTCTCTGTTCCGAGGCGCTGATCTTCTCCAATACCTTATCAAAACGCTCGCCGGTGATTTTCTCCGGGATAATGTAAATCTCTTCTTTTTTGCCAATAGTATAAGTAACTTTTACCCCGTTCGGCAGCTTTTCGACCTCATATTGCCCGTATTCAATACACTCGCTGGCATTATCCATCGTCCTTCTGTGGGCGTGGGGGGTATAAAAAGTAACGCTTAATTGCGACCCCAGTTTTATCTTATTAATCCCTACGGCCACCGGATCCGCTTCCCGGCCGGGAGGGTTGCTGTACCATATTTTCCCGGTTTTTTTCTCCAGCACCGCCACTTCAGTGGTTTTGCCCGAGAGATAAAGGGCGAGAAATTCGTTCTCCGCCACCTTTTCCAAGGCGTCCAAAACCGCCGGCGCGCTCTCTACCGCCGGTATGCTGCCGGCGGGCTCCTCTCCGGCGATCTCGGGCGCAGTCAAACCCTCTTCCGCAGCAATATTAGTGCCGGGGCGGTAGAAAAGACCTCCGGCGCCGGCCACCAAGGTAATTATAAAGGCAATCACCATAAAAGATCGGGTTTTCATCAGTGTGATCCCCTTCCTTTAAAGTCGAAATACAATTTCCCGGTAGATTGTATAGACAAAACTGATCATCTGCTGTAACAGACTGAAAACCAACAACCCAATAAAGATCATCAAGCCCATCCCCACCACCGAGAGGATGCTGGTAAAGACAGTCTTCCCCGCGGTGTATTGGTGGGTGACCATTGCCCCCGCCAGGATCAGGGCCCCGCTCCAAAGCGCGGAAACGGAGGCAAAGAAGAAATAAAATGCTCCTTCCTCCATATTAATGATCCTGCTGAAGGGGATCAACGGGAGGTTGATCAGGATGAGCGGGAACAGGGCGTAGGCGGTGGCGATCACTATATCCCTGTAGCTCCCTTCCCCATCCATTAAAGTGGTTATACACCAATTGGCCGTGGTCCAAAGGAAGAAGGGCAGGAGTACGCTGATGATCTCAATAAAAACATTTAGCCTTTTCGGGTCGTTTTCGTTGAAAATAAAGCCCGTGTATTGCCGCCGCAAGATATAGGTTATAATCAACAGCACCAAAAAGGTAAAGGCCGCCGACATACTCCCTCTTTTCTCATGTTTCAGGTCCCAAAAACCTTTAAAGGGGTGAAAAATTACGTAAAACGCAAATTTCAGGCTGTCCAGGTATTTCATGATCCTCCAACCTCACTTCCGTACTCCCCGTAGGCGCTTCCCCGGCGTTTCTCCCGTACTCTGATGGTAATATAAAGCGCAAGCACGAATGCGGCCAGAATCCCGACGATCAGCCCGAAATTCCTGCCGATTACTTCCCGCCGGTGATAGTAGAAGGCCCGGGAGTAGTATTTACGGTGGTTGCCCAGTTTGAAATTTTTCATTGCCTCTTCGTATTTTCCCTGCCGTAAGAAAGCACGGCCAATTCCCACATAGGCCATTTCGTAATTGGCGTTCTGCAGCAGGACTTCTTCCCAACAGGCCGCCGCTTCGTCATACTTTCCGATAAAATGCAGGTGGACCGCTTCCCGGATCAACCGGCCATAGGCAGTGACGGCGAACTCGGTCACCGTACCGGTCTCATAATCGAGGACCAGGATTTTTTCACCGAGATAATCAAGGGCCACCGGGTTACGGAAGTTCCCGAAGCGTTCACCGATGGCGCCGAAGATGTACAAGAGATTGCCTTCACTGTCATAGGTAAAGATCCGGCCGCGGCGCCGGTCCAGCACACTGTAAACCCTAACCTCATCATCAACGGCCACATCCACCAGCATCGACGGGCCGCGCACCGAGCCTTTCCGGGCGATTAGGATATCTCCCACCGGCGGGAAATACCCCCGGCGGCGCAGAATATCATTGCCCATCAGGTTCAAACGGCGGACCGGCGCATAACGGTCGTCCTCGCTTCTGGAATCAATCGACCGTTGGATATCCCATTCATTCAAAGCGCTGGTGGTTACAAAGATAAACCCCTCGTCATCAATGCAGAGGTTGTTGTATTCGGTCGGGACAAAAAGGGCCATTCTTTCCCGTTGTTCCCGGGTGGCGATCATTTTCCAGAAATAATCCACCATATTCAAGGCCACCCGGCTCGCCCCCATATAACTGCGGAAAGCACCGTCGGGCGTCAGTTCAATTAAACCCTGGTTTACATGACGCGCCACGACATAGATCCGCCCCGCCCGGTCCACCACCAGTTTGGTCGGGCGGTAAGTAAAATCGTCCGGGATGATATCCGATTGCGGGGGACCGATCTCCCGGAGAAAATTCCCTTCCGGATCCAATTCCACCAAACGGCCGTTGCCGGTATCGGCCACGTAAATATGGCCTTCCTCCGTCACAAAGAATCCGTTGGGTTCATTGAACCGGTCAGGGACACCGTTTTTCTCAAACCCGTCGATCACCCGGACCAGTTCCCAGCGGTCATTGGTGACAACAATCCGCCCGTTCCCCGCATCAAGGATATAGATCTTCCCGTCCTTGCCGATAAAGAGATCAGTGGGGGTTCTTAACGCCCCGATCCCCAGGTCTTCCCCGGTTATTAACCGGTTTGGCAGGTAGGCGGCGGGGGAATAGACGACATCGCCCCAGTAATCGTACGTATACGTATGGTAGGGTAACCGCGCCTGGACCGCCGGCGGCAGGCAGGCGAAGCAACCGGCAATTATCAGCGCTAGCACTAAACAACGGAGCAATTTGGCCTGCACTCTCCTACCCCCTTACTCCTTAATACCTGAAGTGGCCATGGTTTCCATGATATTGCTCTGGGT
>JAAYIC010000129.1 GCA_012735195.1 Bacillota bacterium | reverse complement strand
TGTTGGAAGTTGGCAAGGCTGTTAAGGGTCCATTTCTTCTCATACGCGTAAGCGGTGCGCAGCGTGGTTCTGGACTCGGCCAGGACATTCCGGAAGACGGCGGCAAACTCTTTAAACTCTTCCAGGAAAAGCCTTTCGTAGGCGGGCAAAGCAATAAAAAGCGTCTCCCCCTGGAGGCGCGCAGCGTATTCCGTCAAAAACTGTACGGTCGCCGCCGGCTCGTTACCGATGTGGAGTCCTTCCAATGCTTGCAGGGGCAGGCCGGAGAAGGGTCTGGCAGCCAGGTAATGCCGGAAAACCTCCGGATAGGGCTCATAAACGGTGAAAGGCAGGCCCGGGAAGGCACGGGTAAAAGCCTCGATCTGGTAACCCAGCCCCGCGCCGTAAAAAAAGAGGTGTTTATACCCGTGGGCTTCTCCCAATTCTTCACGGAGGCGGGCGGCTATTCTCCCCGCCTCCTCCTCCGGGTTGTAAGCGCTATGCAGATAGTAGGTTTTATCCTCTTTCTTCAGGCTCAAGGTGGGCTGCCCATTTTTTGCCGTTGTTACAGAGAAAAGCCCACCGGTGGCGGGCTTTTCTCCCAATTCCTTGAGGACTTGCCAAACCCCGGGAAACCTTCTCCTTATAATCTCCGCATTCTCAGTGAAGACCATTATTCTTCCCCTCATCGGTCTTGGTTTTTTTAATTGTCTCCCTGAACTCCTGGAAACAAGGGATAATCTCGTAATTCAGCAAATCGCCGATCATTACATAATCCCGGTTTTCCAGTGCCTCCTGGAGGTTCTGGAGCTCGTCCCGGAGCCGGTCTGCCACCGCGAGGTAATCCTGCCACCGCTCCGGTTTCGTTGTATTTTGGTCAATAACCGTAACCAGCTGGTTGAGCCAGTCCACCCCATCCAGCAACTGTTGGAACCTCTCCCAGGATTCCCTGGAAGGCCCCTGGTAAAACTCGGCGGCCAGCGTCTCAATTTCCGGCAAGGCCTGCTCCAAATATTCTTCTGCCGTTAGCAGGGCATCCTGAAGGATCCCCGCCACTGTCCGTACTTCCACCTCCACCAGGTTAATTTGGTCGATCCGCTCTTTGAGATAATTATAATAATCCGTGTAAACCTCGGTATCATCAACCCTTAAGTGGCTGAGAACCAACCCGGACTCTTCCAAAAATTGATTGATCTTGGCAAAGATCTCTTCCAGTGCCGCGACCTCATTTTTAAAGGTGAAAACCTGATCCAGGATTTTTAGTTGCATCCAACTCACTCCATTTGTTTTCTCATTTACTATATCGGCTGTCTGCAACGGTTGTTTGAGCAAAATTTCATCTTTCCCCGGACCGGCGCGGATCAAAAAAATAAAGACTTGCCGTCTTTATTTTTCGTTCTTTTCCTGCTTTTTGTTTTTCCAGATCCGTTCCAATTCTCCCAAGCCAATCTGGCTGGCTGCGGCCTGGATGTTCTCCTTTTGGATCGCCCGGAAAATCTCTTCCCTGTGGACGCTGATGCGTTTCGGGGCGGTAATCCCCAACTTCACCTGGTCGCCGCGGACCTCCACCACGGTGACTTTTATCTCGTCCCCGATCATAATGCTTTCATTGGTCTTTCTGGTGAGTACCAGCATTTTGATCCTCCTTGATCTTCGTGGCGAGCATATAGATGCATCACCCTGCTCCCAGGGGATATTTCTCCAAAACCAAGGAAGAT
>JAAYIC010000031.1 GCA_012735195.1 Bacillota bacterium | reverse complement strand
CTCCGGTTTCCTCGCGATCACACCGGCAATCGCCACCCGCCGTTTTTCCCCGCCGGAAAGGGCCAGTGGCGACTGGTCACGGACTTTTGCAAAATCAAAGCCCATGGTCTCCAGGGCCCACTGGACACGGGCTGTTACCTCCTGCCGGCTTAAACCGCTATACTTCAAGCCAAAGGCCACGTCCTTTTCCACGGTTGTGGCAAAGAGCTGGTGCTCGGGGTATTGGAAGACCACGCCCATCTTCTGCCTCAGGCCGGTCCTGTCATAGCCTTTGGCGTTGATATCCTCGCCGTTTATATAGATCCGCCCGCCGGCGGGCAGGCGCAACCCGGCCAGCAACTGGATCAGGGTGGTTTTACCACAGCCGGTATGCCCCATGATCCCAACAAAGTCGCCGGCGGCGATGGAGAAGGAGACATTTTTAAGGGCCGCGACCTTCCCGCCAAGAGGCTGCTCATAGGAGTAGCTCAGATTTTCGACCGCAATTGCCATAGCTCTTTGACAAGCTCCTCTTCGGTTAGTGGACAGTTCTCTAAGTAGATGCCCGCCTGCCGCAGGTCGTAGTAGAGGCGTACCGGCAGCGGCGGGATCAGCTCCGCCTCCTTCATCAGGTCAAGGTCGGTCAGGATCGTTTCCGGGCTGCCACAGGCCAGAATCCGGCCCTTATGCATCAAGATGACTTTATCGGCGGCAACCGCTTCCTCCACATAATGGGTGATGGCGAGGATGGTTTTCCCGGCCCTGTGCAGTTTGTCCATGATCGCCAGTACTTCCTGCCTGCCCCTGGGGTCCAGCATGGCGGTGGCCTCGTCAAAAATGATGATCTCAGGGTCCAACGCCAATACCCCGGCCAAAGCAACGCGCTGTTTCTGCCCGCCGGAAAGGGCATCCGGCGCCCGCTTCTCATAGCCGCTCATCTCCACGAGGGCCAGGGCGGCCCGGACCCGCTCCGGAATCTCGGCCCGGGGGACCTCGTAGTTTTCAAGGCCGAAGGCGATATCCGCCTCCACTGTGGATGCGACAAACTGGTTGTCGGGGTTTTGGAAAACCATCCCGCAGAGGCGGCGCAAAAGCCAGATATTCTCCTCATTTCCCAGATCAATCTGCGCCACCCTGAGCTTTCCCTGTTGCAGTGGGAGAAGGGCGTTGAAATGCTTTACCAGCGTTGATTTGCCGGATCCGTTACATCCGAGGATCGCGAGAAACTCGCCCTTTTCTATGTTAACCTCAACATCTTGGAGGGCAAGGGAAGAACCGTCATAGGAGAAGCAAATATCCTTTCCCTCAACAAGCACAGTCTTCTCCTCCTTGGGCCAAATAAAAACCGCAAAGGCAAAACTTCCGACAGGAAGTGAAATCACCTTCGCGGTAATCAATTCGTAAAAGTATTGGTCTATAGTTATCCGGCAAGAGCTTTCTTCGGAAAGCGGCGATTCCCTCGTGGAATCATATTAAATTATACGGCATGGCAGGGCAAAAAGCAATACCGGGCAGGCCCTTATCCCTGCTGGCCGGCGAGGGATTGGATCACCTGAACCACGCTTTGAATCATTGCGGAGATGGAGAGATCGCCCACCCCGACCACGATGTTATCGCAGTGGCTGATGGGAACCAGAATTCTTTTGGCTGCGCTCTGCCCCACGGCCCGCGCCATTCGCGGCGTAATCTCGCCGAAAAGGGCATCGGCAATGACAATCCCAATCGGCCCGGCAATGATATCCGCCGTGCGGCACCCGACGACAACGGCATTCTCACCAGTAGCCCCGTAGTCCGCGCCGGCCTTCAGCATGGCCGCGGTGGCGGTACTGTTGGTGCCGACCGCTGTGACCACCGCATTTGTAATGTTTTGTTTGATCGCCGCAACAAGCTGCTTGCCAATGCCGCCGCCCTGGGCGTCAATGACTAAAATCTTCATGGCAATCTCCATTATATCATCAAATTTGATTATTATAGAAGTAAAAAACGTAACAGTTTATGATATTAGCATAATCATAATACCCACTTCATTAGGGATATTTAACACATGCGCCCATGTTTTTTAGTTATTTCAATTATATTATATCTATTTCTTCCCGTCTATCGCAATATTTGTAGATTATAAAAAGTTTTTTCCAGGTCAAGGCGCAGCCCGGGAAATTCCGGGTGAAAAACCCGTTTTCCGGCCCGCCCGCAAATACCGGAAGGTTTTTTTTGATTAAACCTGCTTCCCAAGTCTTCTCTTGGTGAATGCGGGTTTCGTCTTCGTATAGAAGAATCAACCGTTAAACAGAAGGAAAATGGGGTCTTGCTCTATAAATATTAAAGGTGTTAGAATTTTCTCGTACTTGAAACCTTTAATACTTGGTATGTGATTTAAACAGAAAACAGGAGGCGGTTTAGATGAAGAAGATTGAAAAGATAAGCAACTTCCTGACAGAGGCGGGGGTTTTTTTCTTGGCCACGACAGATGGGGACCAACCGAAATGCCGGCCTTTAGGCGTTCATGTTCTCCGCAATGACCAGCTCTACTTCGGTGTCGGTGACTTCAAGGATGTCTATAAGCAGCTGCGCCGGAATCCGAAAACAGAAATCGTGGCGGTGAAAGGCGACGACTGGCTCCGCCTCTACGGAGAGGCGGTTTTTGAGCAGGACAATACCATTGCCCAGGAAATTCTGGAGAAAATACCTTTTTTAAAAGAGATCTACAATGAAGAGACCGGGTATAAACTTGCCATCTTCCATCTGGAAAAGGCTACTGCTGAATTCCGTTCCTTAATGACAATAACGGAAAGCTATGAACTTTAATCCCATTTACTTAAGGCTAAAGGAATTCTTTTAAGCGCTGAACGTTGTTCTCTTCAAATTTAAGCAAGCTTTCCATCAGACTTTTAACCTTTGGTTCCGCGCCCTTATATTTTTTCAGGTTTTTCACCGCATTGATGATTCCCATATTGCTTCCGATAATCAACATCTCGGCAATATGAGAAGATGATTTATCAGTCATTGTTTGGATGTTGAGCATCAAATATGTTCTGATTTTCTCCATTGCACTGATCCCTTTTTCATCATACCCATTTTCATTCAACATTTTCCGGGCAGTGCTATGGATCTCTTCATACTCTTTAAACTGAGACTCCAATTGTTTTTTGAATTTTTCATCACTAACTATACCCATTAATTGCTGAATGGTCTCCACACCCATTTGTGAGTTTTGGTAGACAAAGTTTAAAAGTTCGGCATTTTCATTCATATTTAGCACTCCTTTTCTATATAGGATTTCCGTTTAGAACTCCCGGTATTCTCACCCATTACCTGCTCCTGGGTATACCGGGGTATTTTTTTTGGATCAGCACGCCTTCAGCTGCAACTGCCAGCGTTAGCAGCAAGCAAAAGGCGGTCATTTATTTCTGGCCCACGGAAAACGGCTTCTTTATCTTCTGGAGAATAAAGTGTATAATCTTAATTGGGTGGATTATAAATAACTCCAATGTCCCTTGTGGACCTGGGGGGATTTTATGAAAAAACTCTCCTTCACAATGGAAAATTATCTTGAAGCCATATATGAGCTTTCCGGTGGAAACTCCAGCTCCGGTGTGCGGGTTTCGGATATCTCCGAACGCTTGGGCGTGACAAAAGCCAGTGTCAACAGTGCCATGTCCACCCTGGCCGAAAAGGGGCTGGTGATCAATGAAAAATACAAAGAGGTCTTTTTGACCCCGGCCGGACTGGAACGGGCGAAATTGACCTCAAAAAAACACCGGGTTATCCAGAAATTCTTCACTGATATTTTAAAAATTGACGAGGAGACCGCCGACAAAGACGCCTGTTCCATCGAGCATGTCATCAGTGGCGATTCCGTCCGGGCTATGGAAGAATATATGGAGGCAAAGAAAAAGGCAAGCAAGGAAAGATAAAGGGCTTTTTCTTCCTAGGACTGTTTTTTGGAGGCTTTGACCCTTGTGATTCTTTTTTCTGATATTTTTTCGACTTTAAAAACCACCCCATTAAACTCGATCACCGGCTTCTCTCCTTCTCTCGGTATCCGTCCCAACTGACCGGTTAAAAAGCCGCCTAAGGTGTCGTAGTCTTCTGTAGGCAAGTCCACCTCAAGAAGGTCTTTTACCCGTTCCAGGCTTGCAACGCCATTTATGATAAAAGTATTTTCATCCAGCTTTTCAAATTCCTTTTCCTCTTCATCATATTCATCAAAGATATTGCCAACAATCTCCTCTACCAGGTCTTCAATGGTTATTATCCCCGCCGTACCGCCATACTCATCAATCGCGACCGCCATGTGGGTCTTCCTGTTCTGTAACTCCTTAAACAACTCATCGGTTTTTTTGGAGGCAGGAACGAAATACGCCTGTCGCATGATTTTTTTCAGATCGAAACCTTCATCCTTCTCCTCCAACAGCTGTATCAGGTCTTTAATGTTTAGGATACCGACAATATTGTCGATATTATCCTCATACACAGGAAATCTCGTGAATTTTTCCCTTTTAATCAGGTCAATTACCTCTTCCAAGCTTGCAGAGATAGAAATGCCAACAATATCAGTCCTATGGGTCATTATATCGGAGACTACTTTATTATCAAATTCAAATATATTGTTTATCATTTCCCTTTCACTCTCATCGATTGTGCCTTTTTCTTCGCCCACATCCACCATCATCCGGATTTCTTCTTCTGTAATATGCTTCTCATCAACATTGGGATCAACACCAAAAAGCCCCACAACAAAGTTGGTTGAGACTGTAAGCAGCTTAACAAAGGGCGCTGTAACAAACGACAAAAAACGCAAAGGTGAGGCCAGTGAAAATGAAATTTGCTCGGCCTTTTTCATTGCCAGTCGTTTTGGTACCAACTCCCCTAAAACAAGGGTGAAATAGGAGAGAATTACTGTGATGATGATAACGGCGACGGTCTTCAGGAGGCTTTCAGCGATTGGTACCTGTGTCATTTTTATAAGATTCACTAAGCGATCGGCAAAGCTTTCGGCAGCAAAAGCACTTGCCAGGAAGCCGGCGAGGGTTACGCCAATTTGAATGGTCGCCAGGAACCTGCTGGGCTCGCTTAACACTTTAACTAACAGTTGGGCCTTTTTATCGCCTTCATCTGCCATAAACTTTATTTTGTTGTCATTCAAAGAGATTAAAGCGATTTCCGATGCGGCAAAAAAGGCGTTGAGCATTATTAATGCAACTAAAAGCAAAAGGTCGGCGAACAAGGTTCTTCATCCTCCAATTAGCATTTTAGCCCTTTAAAAAAACAGAAAGCCATAACACACTCAGATGGCTGAGCGTCTTATGGCCTCAGATAATAAAACGGCTTTATATATACCTTTGCTTTTAAGAATGAGAGCAGTATTCTACTACTGCCTTCGTCTCCAATATCGTCGTCCATTTATATTCCTCACCATAGTATAATGCTGGCGCGCTTATTTTATCATAGTAACATAAGTACTGTCAAGCGCTCCAGCGAACTCCGGGCCGAACAGTAACGCCTGATGCCTGGCTTAGATGATCCCCATATTGCCGCCGGTAATCAGCATCCCGGCAATAGGAGCGGGAATAGCACACGGCAAAACCGGCGCCTTTATCTTCCGGACAATAGAGCGTATAATCCAAATGCTCCATGCCGCCAATGCAGGAGAATCTTGTCGTCCGGCCCAATCCGGGCCAGCCTTACTTCCCGCTTGATGATGTTTTTATAGTACAAAGCCATCAGGAGATAAAACAGCCGGCTTTTAGGCTAAACATTCAATTTTTTGTGTCAAAGCCGTGATCAGCATGGGACTCATCCCCTAAAAAATACTCTGGACAAACAAGACAAGATGGTTCATTAAACCGCCGACAAAGAGTGCGGTCAAGGTTGTCCCGATAGCAATGGCCACGGCGGTCCGCACGTTAAACTCCCTGACAAGGATGGCGAAGACCGAGAGGCAGGGAAGGTAGAGGAGGGAGACCACCGCCCCAACATACATCTGGAGCGGGTTCAAGTTCATCCCCACAAGCGGCGCCACGGACATCTCCCGCCTAATAATCCCCAGGATCAGCGACATGACCGCCTCCTCCGGCAAGCCCAGCCAGCCCGAGACGACCGGTTTCATCAAGTTGCCCAATCCTGCCAAAAGACCGGTTTCCGCCAGAATAGCGGCGATGAAGACGGCAATGAGCATGGGTCCTTCCGCATCAACTAAAAAATGCCTTATCCTGATCCAGAGTTTCCTAAAATATGCCCTGGGCTCGGGGAGCAGCAAATTGGGCACCTCAAGGACGAGGGGATCCACACTGCCTTTAAAAACTCTCCGGAACACCAGGGAGACGGTGAAGAAAACCAGCGCCCCGGTGAGAGCGGTGGCCACCACCAGCCAGGCGGAGTAGGCCGAGAGCAAAGAGAGCAACGCCCCGGTCTGTGAAATACAAGGAATTGCAAAGCAAATCATGGCCGTAACCATCAGGCGTTCTTTATGGGTGGTCGCCGTCCGGGTGCTGATAATGGCCGGCACGGCGCAACCAAAACCGAGAAAGATATGAATCAGACTCCCGCCCTGGACGCCCAGCTTGCGCATGATATTGTCAAAGAGGACGGAGATCCGGGGCAAAATGCCGCTATCTTCCAGGAGGGCAAAGACGGCCTGGAACAGGATGACATAGGGTATCACCAGGGCAAGAATCCATTCAAAACTGATCCGGAAGACGCCGTACTCGCCGATGAGGATATTATGCAACACTGTGGGTAGGTTCATAGGGGTAATCAACCGCTCAAAGAAGGGGACAATGACCTGCTCGACCAGGGCCATCAGCAGGCCTTCACGGATCAGATCTCCCCCGAAAACCACTATGCCCAGGCTGATCAGGACGACCACCAGCGCCAGGGGAATACCGGGCCACGGGCGGAGCATGGCCTCGCCCAGGCGGTCCAGAAAGCTGGGTTTGGTACCGGTCCGGGAGAGCACCTTGCAAACGATCTGCCGGGCCCGCTCCCAATATTCCTGGCCGTTGCGACCAGTCACACCATAACCCGGGCAACTCTCACAGACGGAAGAGGCTTGCGCCGCGTCGGGTCCTTCTCCCTTTAAAATCTCCTTAAAGGCCTTGGTTATCCCGTCCAGGCCTTTGCCTTTTACCGCCACGGTGGGGATCACCGGCGCCCCGAGTTCCCCTGCCAGCAGCTGGACATCAATCTTAAAGCCCTTGCGCTCAGAGACATCCATCAGGTTCAGGGCGAAAACCATGGGGATATTGTACTCCATGACTTCCAAAGCCAGCTTGATGCTGCCCTCAAGATCGGCGGCGTTCAAAACAAAGAGTACCGCATCGGGGTTACTACAGAGGAAGCGGATGGCCACCTCTTCTGCAACGGAAGTGGCGGCCAGGGAATAGG
>JAAYIC010000103.1 GCA_012735195.1 Bacillota bacterium | reverse complement strand
GGGTGGTCAACGGCGTCGCCGATATCGGCATCTCTTGTTTTGCCTATACCCGGGGGCGTTTCCCTGTCCTGGAGGTCTTTGAGTTGCCCGGGATCACCTATCTCAGCGCCAGAGCCGCCGGGAAGGCGGCCTGGGAGGGGATAAACCTCCTTGACCCGGAAGAGATAAAGGATACCCGCCTTTTGATGGTCTTTTCCACCGGCCCCGGGGCGCTTTTTTCCAAGCCGCCCGTCAGAAGCCTCGAGGATTTGCGGGGGATGACGGTCAGGGCTACCGGCCTTACCGCCAGAACCCTTGAGATCCTGGGGGCGTCGCCGGTGGTCATGGCCCAGCCGGAGGCTTATGAGGCCCTGGCCAGGGGGATTGACCAGGGAAACCTCGCGCCCCTCGAAGTTCTTGAGGGCTGGCGGCACGCGGAGGTTACCAGTTATGTTACTTTAACACCTTTTCTCTATAACACCCTGTTCTTTATGACTATGAGTCATCGGGCATGGGCGAGGCTTTCCCCGGAATTGCAAGAGATCTTCAGCACGGTGACAGAAAAGTATCTGGAAGAGGTGGCCTTCGGGCTCTGGGACCGGCAAAACGAATCGGCGCTTAAGTGGGCGGTGGAGAAAACGGGGATGCAAGTGATTGAACTGCCGCCGGAGGAGACGGAACGCTGGATTCGGATGGTCCAGCCGGTACAGGACGATTTTCTGGAGAAAATGGCGAAAATGGGCATAGACGGGGAAACGGTCCTCAGGACCGTCAAGGAACTGGCCGATCGTTACAACCAAGCCTATGGGGATAACAGAAAATAAGCCTGTGGTGACAACGAAAAGAGAGGATGAGGTGACAACAGTGGAGCGGTTCCTAAAAGTAGTGGCCGGTGTTTCCCGGGTTATGGACCGGGTCGCCGGTTTTTGCCTGGCCGGGGTGGTGGTCATGGTGATCGCGAACGTCATTGCCCGGCGCCTCTTCAACGCTCCGTTTTTGGGGGTCTATGAATATGTGGGGTTTCTGACCGCGGTCGCCGTCGGTTTTTCCTTGGCCTACTGCGCGGTAAAAGAAGGCCATATTGCCGTGGATCTCTTTTTTACCCGCCTGCCCCGGAAGGTGCGGGCGGTTTTGACGGCCGTCAACGGTCTGCTGATCTTTCTCTTTCTTTTCCTGGTCACCTGGTATCTGATTAATTATGCCAAAGGCATCCGGATCAACGGGCAAGTCTCGCAGACCTGCGAGATCCCGTTCCACTTCTTCATCTACCTTGTGGCCGGGGGCTTTTTCATGCTGAGCTTGGCGGCGCTCGGCAAGGGATTGGAGTCTTTACAGGATGTGAAGGAGAAATGACACCACCGCTCGCCGGGATGATAGGAATTATCCTCTTCTTGCTTTTGGTGGCTTTACGTATACCGGTTGCCCTGGCTATGGCTATAGTCGGGGCGGGCGGGATCGCTTGCCTGACCTCCCCCGCTGCCGCCCGGCATATCCTGGCCGCAGAGATCTATGCCACTTTTTCTTCCTATTCTTTAAGTGTTATTCCGATGTTTACCTGGATGGGTTTTTTGGCCTATTATTCCGGGATCGGGACGAAACTCTACCGCCTGGCTTATAAAGTCCTGGGGCACCTGCCGGGGGGTCTGGCCGTGGCCACCCAGGCCGCCTGCGCCATGTTCGGCGCGGTCTGCGGCTCCAACACCGCCACGGCAGCCACCATTGGTGCCATCGCCCTGCCGGAGATGCGTAAGTACAATTATGATGATTCCCTCTCCACCGCCAGTGTGGCGGCTGGCGGCGCCCTCGGGGTCTTGATCCCGCCCAGCGTGATCTTTATTGTCTACGGGGTCGCCACCGAGCAATCCATCGGCCGGCTCTTCCTGGCCGGGATCCTTCCCGGGATCCTCCTCATGGCCCTTTACATGCTCACCATCTATCTTTGGGCGGCCCGCCGGCCGGATCTGGGACCGCCCGGGCCAAGGGCGCCCTGGCGGGAACGGCTGGCGGCCCTCCGCGGCGGCCTGCTGGAAGTGGCTATTATCTTCACCATCTCCCTCGGCGGCCTGATCACGGGCTGGTTCACGCCTACCGAAGCCGGAGCCGTAGGGGCGGCCGGGGTTCTTCTCGTGAGCCTGGTGGAGCGGAAGTTGAGCTGGGAAGGGTTTTTGAAATCTTTGGCCGATACCACCCGGACCTCCGCCATGATCATGCTCCTGGTGGCGGGGGCCGTTGTTTTCGGGCGGTTTATCGCCCTCAGCCGTCTCCCCTTTGCCATGGCCAGTTGGGCGGGGAGCCTGACGCTGCCGCCGTTTTTGATCGTCTTGATCATCCTCCTGATCTACCTTGTTTTAGGCTGCTTCATCGATGCCCTGGCATTGATCCTCTTGACGATCCCGATCTTCTACCCGGTGGTCGTCGAGATCCTGGGGTACGATCCCATCTGGTTCGGTGTAATCACCGTCCTGGTGGTGGCGATGGGGGTCATTACCCCGCCCGTGGGGATGAATGTCTACATCATTAAGGGTGTGGCCAAGGATATCCCTTTGGAAACCGTTTTTAAAGGAATCTGGCCCTTCCTGGCGGCGCTCGCCGTCTGCTTTCTCCTGCTCATCGCCTTTCCCCAGATCGTCACTTTCCTGCCGTCGCTCTTAACGGGCGGTTACGGTTAAGGAGAGGCTACGGTTGACAGGACGGTTAAGGCTGCTAAGGCCTGGTAGAGAAAAGACCGCCATTACGGCGGTCTTTTCGGGTTTTCGGGAAGGGTTCTCCGGGGGCGGGAAAACCGGAGGAAGGAATTCCCTTCTTTCAGGCGAAAAGATACCGAAAGCCCGGCGCGGACAGTCAGGAGGAGTCAAGATGAAAAGAGTCAAGATGAAAGGAATCAAGGTGAAAAAAGCCTTTCTTTTCCTACTGTTGTTTTTAACCCTCCTCCCCGGCCTGGGAGGGTGTACGGTCGTCCGTGGCAATTTTACTAAGGAGTACCAGTTGCAAGGTGCCTCCAGGCTCAGAATTGTCACCAGAAACGGTTCGGTCAAGGTCACCGGCTGGCATGAGAATTACCTGCACCTGCGGGTGACCTGGATGGTCCAGGGAGAGACCGGGAACGAGCTTTCGGAATACGGCAAGGAAATTGAGGTAATCCCAAATTGGCAGGGGGATCTGCTCGCCCTGACCGTTTCCTACCCGTCCCTGCCTCCGTATATCCATTCGGCCGGCGTCAGCCTGGAGCTCAAGGTACCGCGGGAGAAAATAGAAGAAATTATGGTGGAGACCAGCAACGGGGCGCTCGGTTTCTATAATCTCCGGTCGGCGCTGACCGGCAGGAGTAGCAACGGCCGGATTACGGTGGAGGATTGCGAAGGGGAGATCGACCTTGCGACCACCAACGGCCGGGTTATCCTGAGCCGCCTGCGGTTCCATGGAGAAAAAGGGCGGGTAGTGACGACCAACGGAGGGATCGAAGCGGACGTAATGTTCCCGCGGACCGGGTATTTTCTCCTGCGCACCACCAATGGACCGGTAGACCTCAAACTGCCCTCCTGGACCCAGGGGACGCTCCGCTTGGAGACTTCCAACGGGAGAATCCTTCTCGACCAGATGCCCGCCGCCGTTATCCTCCGGTCGGAGAAGGACCTCATGGAGATCCGGTTGCACGGGGGCGGCATCTATTTGGAGGTCGAGACTTCGAACGGTAACATCAATTTGGGTGAGAGTGAATACCTTTATCCTCCGGCCCCGGTAACACCGATTTAGATTCCTTTTTTGGCCGGCACAAGAAGGCCTTTTTCCCGCATAACCCCTGTCCCCCGGGAAAAAATAAGCAAAAAAGATTATGAAAGAGGCAAGAAAATGGAGAAGACCGTAGCGGAGTACATCGCTGACCAACTGGCAGCCTGGGGGGTAGAGGCGGTTTACGGGGTTCCTGGGGATGCAATTCTCCCTTTTATCGATGCGGTGGAAAACCACCCGCAGCTCCGTTTTTATGGTGTCAAGCACGAAACCTCTGCGGCTTTTATGGCCTCCGCCGCCGCAAAACTTACGGGCAGGATCGGGGTATGTACCGCCACCAGCGGGCCGGGGGTTGCCAACCTCATCAACGGTTTGGCGGACGCGAAAAACGACCGGGCACCGGTCCTGGCCGTAACAGGACAGGTGGAAACTTATTATTTCTCCACCAATTACAAGCAATACATCGACCAGGGGATGCTGCTGACGCCGGTCACCGGTTATTCCGGGTTGATTATTCATGAGGAAGCCGCCAATGAGGTGACCGTCACCGCCCTAAGGAGCGTCATGACCGGAAAAACCCCCGCCCATATTGGGGTGGCGGCGGATCTCTGGTCCCGGAAGATCAAAAGAGAAGGGGCAATCCGCCCCTTTGAACCCTTTTTGCAAACACCGGCGCAGTCTTCCCCGGAAACGATTGCGGCCGCCATCGACCTGCTCAACACGGCCGAACGCCCGGCGATCCTGGCCGGCCGGGGCATCGCCGGCAGCGGGTCCCTCCTCCTCGACCTGGCGGAAAAGTGGCAAAGCGGGATTGCCCTGACGATGCCGGCCAAGGGGAGGTTGCCCGGGGAACACCCGCTGGTCATGGG
>JAAYIC010000063.1 GCA_012735195.1 Bacillota bacterium | reverse complement strand
CCGTTGGCCACGCAACCCGTTCCGGCACAAACCAGGATCCTGGCTGTTTCCTTTTTATACAGGTCCCGCAGTTCATCTCTCATCCGGTCCAACTCAGTTTTGTTCCGGAGCATTCTTCTCACCTTCTTCTGCGATAATCTCATCAATGATCCTGTTGATCTCCTCCGGTGTCACCTGTCCGTAAACGCGGTCATTGATCATCACCACCGGGGCCAGACCGCAGGCACCCAGACATGATACGGTTTCCACCGTAAACCTCAGATCATCGGTGGTCTTCCGGTCATCCGACAAACCAAGCTTTTTCCATAAGGCCTCTTTTATCTTCTCAGAACTCCTGACATGGCAGGCGGTGCCGTCACAGATCTTGATGACGTATTTCCCTTTCGGCGCCAACGAAAACTGGGAATAGAAGGTGGCGACACCATAAACCTTAGCCGGATTGAGGCCCATAACCACTGCAATGTAGGTCAGGATCTCTTCCGGGAGATATCTATACTCTTCCTGCACTTCTTGGAGGATCGGGATCAATGCCGAAGGCGTCTTCCCGTGGCGTTCAATAATCTCATTGACTTTTGTAAATCTCCTGCCGGCAACTCCTATACCCCCAAAATCAGTTGTCAACTGCATAACTTCTCCCATGCTTACCGCTCCTTTGCCCATTGATATTCTAAAAGTGCTGAACCTCCACTTCCTTGCCTAACTCTCTCAAGACTTGAGCCATTTCATTTATTACCGTCATTTTCAGTGACAACCCGGACAATTCCGGATTTTGATGAGCCGGGTTGAGGGCTGTCCCCACCAGAAACCTGATCCTGTCGCTTTCCAGGAGTAATTTGGTTAACAAGATAACGGCATTTCTCTTCTGCCCGGCTTCATTTTGAACGGCCGACTTCTTTAACCGCTCCAACGTTTTGCTTAAAGTGATGATACCCTCAGTTACCAGGTCGATCCCTTCAATGTGACCGATGGGCGGTATATCCGGTTCCATGCTGCTCAAATCCACCTTAATCTCTGTCCCCAAAGACCCGGCCACCAGCGAACCGGTGGTTCCGCCGCAAACAACTTTGGTACCGGCCTCGTTTAAAAGCAGTTCGATCATGTAAGGATCGTCTTCTTTGTTACACGGCGGACCGGCCGCCACCGTCATTGACCGCGGCTCACGGATTCTTAAAGCCAAAATCGAGGCGTCATCTCCCGGTTTTCCGGTGTAAAGCTGTTCACAGGCGGTCATTAACCACCAGCTAATCTCTTTGGCATCATTGATCTGCCCGCTCAACCGGAGAAGATAATCCCCCACATCCCGCCATTGCCAGCCCAGATTGAGAACCCCGCCAATCCCGGCATGAACGACCCCGTCGGAGACCACGGTTAAGATATCACCGGTTTTCACCTGAAACCTGCTTTCTCTGATTTTCTTGCCGTAAATCTCCGTTTCTTTATAATCCGGGGTGATAAGCTTCCCCTCCCGGATGAAGAAAAACGGCGGGTTATCGAATTCAACCACATAGGTCTCACCGTTCTCCCGGACATGGACAATGGTAAAAGTGGAATAAGCGATCCCTCTTTTTTGACATATGGGCAGGGTATTGCTGATGGTTTCTATGACTTCTTCCAGGGAAGCCCCTTTCTTCACCATCGTCCCGATGATTTTAACCGTCATTTTCGACAGAATATTGGCTTTGACCCCACTGCCCAGCCCGTCGGCTAAGACGCAGAGCACGGAGTTGTTGTTTCTAAGAACCTCAATGTTGTCGCCGCATAATTCCTCGCCGTATTTAGAGAGGGAGGCGGTGCCCGTCTCGATGAAAAGATTCATTTCTCATCCCCCTCTTCATTCTGTATGAGTTTAATCAACTTGGTCAGCAGGACTTTGGTCTCGGCAGTGGTTTCCCCTAGCAATCCGGCGATCTCCTGGGCGACCCGCATCTGTTTGTCAATGACTTCCCGGGCCTTTCCCAAGGTCTCCCTGGTCACCATATCCAACCGATCCTGCTGCTGTTTTTCATTGGTGATATCGATAAGGATACCAATTATGACGTCCTCTGTTTCCACGTGGAAAACAGCCTGCCAGACTGCAAGACCATATGCAGGATAAAACGCCTCCCCGGTGACCATTTTCTTGGTCTTGAGCACCTCGACAAAGGCCTTTGGATCCAGGATGCTCTCCAGGTCTTTGCCTTTTACCGTCTGGTTCCGGCAGTAAAACATCTTTTCCGCCGCCGGATTCAGCTCCAGAACCTTTAGGTCGCTGCTTACTACCAAGATGGCATTGGGCGCCGCCCGGCAGATCAGGTCGGCCCTCGACTCCGCCCTGGCCCTCATATAGGGAATGCACATGTCGATCTCGGCCATGCCTTTGGCAACAGCGATTGCCTTGTCGCGGCAGGAATTGTAACCACAGGCCCCACAGTTCAGCTCGTCGCTGGGTTTGAGTTTCCCGGTCCGGGCCAGGATCCGCCGGATCGCTTTCTCCGGGGGCGGATCTCCCCCATCCGGGCCCGCAACCGCCCTGGCGGTATACTCCCGATAAAGATCGGCCGGCTCCACCCCTTCCGCTGGTAGGGGGGTGACCTCTTTCACCAACCACCGTTCGTCCTGGCGGCTGTTGGCATAATTAAGCACCTTGTTGCGCCGGGCATACGCCGACAGGCCGGTCTTCATCCCCGGCCCCATTACGCAACCGCCGCGGCAGGCCAGGAGTTCAATTAATCTGAAGGACTCCTTGACTTCGGCAAATTTCTCTAAAAAGGTTATACACTCTTCCAAACCGTCAACGGTAATCACATCCTCGGCCAGAAGGTCCGTACTTAACGGGGCCGACCTGGCCAGCCCTCCCGGAATGGCAAAGGCATGGGCGGATTTAGCCTCCGCCCGGTCGAAGCTCCCGGGTTCAAGCAGCGCAGGATCAACCTCCGCTGCGGAGAGGATCTCATGAAGCTCGCTAAAGGTGATCACCGCATCGATGATCCCCTTGTTTTCTTTTCGCCGACGCTCACCTTTTTTGGCAATACACGGCCCGATGAAGACAACTTTTGTTACTTTCCCGTACCGTTTTTTCATTATGCGGCCGTGGGCTGTCATGGGTGAAACCACCGGGGCAAGGTGTGGTAAAAGATGAGGATAGTAGATCTCCAACAGATTGACAACAACCGGGCAACAACTAGTGATAACCGGACCCCCGGACTCTTTCACCAACCGGAGATGTTCTTTGGCCACCCATTCCGCGCCTTCGGCGGTTTCTTCCACGTAGTGAAAGCCGGTTTTTTTCAGGGCGGTAACCAGCTGCCGTGGGTCTTTGAGACCCAAATCAGCCGCAAACGACGGCGCAACCCCGGCGGCAATTTTGAACCCGGATTTAATAAACTCCATTACTAAACCGGCGTCACTTTCCACCTTTTTCGCCTGCTGCGGACAGATAGCCACGCAGCGGCCGTCCTCAAGGCAACGGTCGCCAATTACCTCTGCATGCCCGTTACTGACCCGGATAGCTTTAACCGGGCAATACCTGACACATTTATAGCAGTCCCGGCAACTTGCCTCAATCGTCGATACCACACTCACAAAAAATGCCCCCTTTTCACAGAAAACACCCTACACTGTGCTTTAAAGACAGCAGAAAACACCTCACGCTGTACTATAAAAGATGGTGGGAAACACCTCATGCCACGATACAAAAGAGAGCAGAAAACGCCTTACATTTTGCTACAAAAGATATTTGTGGAAAAACTCTTCGATATTTTCCTTGGATAATGAGGTATATATCCGGTTATCAATCATTACACTTACTCCGTCCTGACATTTACCCAAACAAAAACAGGCTTTCAGTTCAACCTTATCTTGGAGGGAGTATTCACCGATCAGGCGTTGCAGTTCTTTTATCACAGCGTATGCGCCCCTCAGATGACAAGAACTCCCGACACAGACCGAGACCGTTAACATCAGTTTCACCTCATGGTAAAGGTTGTGAAATTTTTCACTAGCCTGAGCAAAAAAATTACTGGTTTATTCTTGTGAGATGATGGGAAAGGATTAAAACGCCCACCACCAAATCTTCATTCCGGACATAGACGCTCTCCGGAACCTCCAGCCTGACGGGGGCAAAATTCCAAATGGCATTAAACCCCACTTCAACCGCCATCTCTGCTACTTGCTGGGCGGCGGCGGCCGGTACGGCAATTGTGGCAATATCCAGGCTAAACTCCTTTTTCCGCCTTTTCAACTCAGAGATGTGATAGACCCCAATCTCTCCAAATTTCCACCCAATTTTGGTTTCATCGATGTCAAAAAGGGCCTTCACTTCCAAGCCGTGCTGAAGAAATCCTCCATAACCGGCCAGTGCTGTTCCCAGTTTCCCAGCGCCAATAATCGCCAGACGGCGGCGCTGGTTCATCCCCAGTATTTCCTTGATTTTAGCCAATAGATATGAAACATCGTAACCGGTACCCCTGATCCCTAAACCGCCGAAGTAGGAAAGGTCTTTCCGAAGCTGACTTGAGGTAATTCCTACTTTGGTGGCCATTTCTTCCGAGGAAACTATGGTTACACCCACATGGTCCAATTCCGAGAGTACCCGGAAGTACAAGGGCAGCCTGGATATGGTCGCCTTCGGGATAACAACAAACTCATCCTTCATAAGAAATCATCCTTAACAGATAGTCCCTGACAAAAAATCCTTGTGACTTTTTTCACAAGACCATTATACCCCAGATTCCCCTTGTTGCCAAGGGTTTCTTATTTAACAAATAGGTAAATCCATCAGCTTTCTTCAGATCTCTTCAATAACTCTCTTGCTTTGGCCACTAT
>JAAYIC010000002.1 GCA_012735195.1 Bacillota bacterium | reverse complement strand
GTCCCCGGTCTACTTGATTATATTACTACCGCCGGTTTCAGGAGGTGACTACTTCAGGTGGTGGCGATCAAGAGACGACTACTCCCAGTTGTGACTGTTCCGGAGATGACCTGCTCCCGGTGGTGTCCACCCCGGGTTATTCCAGGAGGTTCTACCTCAGGAGGCGGCTCTCGCGCGCGCGCCAAAGGTGACCCAAATCGTAATAGACGAGGCCAAAAACCACAAAGAGGCGGCTCTCGCGCGCGCGCCAAAGGTGACTCCCCAGGAAGCGGCTACTCCGGGGGGCCACTGCCTCGGGAAGCCGGCTACTCAGGAAGGTCTCTACACAAGAGGCCACTATTCACCGCTGACAGAAGCGGCAATAATGGGTGCCGCGGCCGGCCACCCGCTTGTAAGAGACCGGCTGCCCGCAAACCGGGCAAGGCTTGTCCCGCCGTCCGTAAACCCGCAAATAATCTTGGTGGGTTCCGGGTTCCCCCTTGCCGTCCACATAATCGCGGCGGCTTGTCCCCCGGTGGGCCAGACTCTCTTCCAAAACCTGGCAAATAGCCGTATAAAGCCTTTCCCACTCTTCAGGAGAGACCCGGTTCACCGGGCGGGACGGATCAATTCCGGCCAGGAACAAGGCTTCATCCGTATAGATATTCCCCAAACCCGCGAGAACCCTCTGGTCGAGAAGGATCGCCTTGACCGGTGCCTTCCGTCTCTTCCCGGCCGCCCATAAATTCGCCAACACCTCATCTTTTTTTATGGGTTCGGGGCCTAAGGCCGCCAGGCCCGACGGGGGGTTCTCACCGGTAAAAAGCTGGACCGTCCCGAATTTACGGGGATCCTCCATCAATAATTCCGCCCCGTCCTTAAACCGGAGGATTAACGTGGTGTGCTTGGGCGGAGGGGATGGGTTGTCGGAATAAAGCAACCGCCCGCTCATCCGCAGGTGGATTGCGATCTTTTTGCCGTTGTCAAGGGAGAGAAGGAGATACTTTCCTCTCCTTGCCAGGCCTGTAATCTTGCGCCCGGTTACTTCCCGGGCAAAGGTCTCCGGGTCCGGCCGGAACGCCTTGGCCAGGCGCGGTTCCACGCCGGTAATCTCTTTCCCCGGCAGATACGGTCTGAGGGTCCTTAGGATCGTTTCTACTTCCGGCAGTTCCGGCATGACTTGGTTCACTACTTTCTCTCTTACTTACTCTCCGATTTTCTCCCGGCTTTACTCTTTCCGCCTCTTTTCTTTTTTTCTCTCAGTCTATTTTTCCGCGCGCGCGCCTCTTCTTCTCTATCCTTGTTTCCCCGCTCAATTTAATACCTTCCCCCGGCTTTTTTTACTTCTTTTCGCCGTTTCTTCTTTTTCTCTCTCCCGCCTCTTTTCCTTTTTTCCGTGCCGGGCGCTTACCCGCGGGGAACCGGCGCCATCTCCCCCCAATTGGGCCCGGCCTTGACTTCTACCAGAAGCGGGACGCGCAGCGGGTAAACGGATTCCATCTCTTCCCTGAGAACCGCCGCCACCGTTTCCTGATACTCCCGTTTCGTTTCGACCAAAAGCTCGTCATGGACTTGGAGTAAAAGAGCGGCAGGGATATCCTCCCGGCGCAGCCGTTCATCCACCCGGACCATGGCCAGCTTAATCAAGTCGGCGGCCGAGCCTTGAATCGGCGTATTTCTTGCCATCCGTTCGGCAAAAGAGCGCCGCTGAAAATTCTTGCTCCGCAATTCCGGAAGGTATCTGCGGCGTTTAAAGAGGGTGGTAACATAACCCTTCTCCCGGGCGCCGGCAAGCAAATCATCGAAAAATGCCTTGACCCCGTGGTAACGTTGGAAATACCCGGTAATATACTCCTCGGCCTCCCGTTGGGAGACCCCGGTCTGCCGGGCCAGACCAAAAGGGCTGATCCCGTAGATAATCCCAAAGTTAACGGCTTTAGCCCGGTCCCGCCAGACTGGCGTCACTTCCTCCGGGGCGAGGCCAAAAATCTCCGCCGCCGTACGGCTGTGGATATCACCGTCCTCTTGAAAGGCGGTAACCAACCGCTCGTCACCCGCCAGGTGGGCCAGGATTCTCAGCTCAATCTGGGAGTAATCGGCGGTGACAAAAACTTCCCCCTCTGAACCGGGTAAAAAAGAACAACGGATCTCCCGGCCTTCCTCAGTCTTGACCGGAATATTCTGGAGGTTCGGATCGGTACTGCTCAACCGGCCCGTGGCGGTAAGCGTCTGGTGAAAAGTCGTATGCACCCGGCCGGTCTCCGGATTGGCCAAAGCCAGCAACGCCTCTACATAGGTGTTTTTCAGCTTAAGCAGGCCCCGGTATTCCAGAACCAGCCGGGGCACGGGATGCCTTACAGCCAGTTCCTCCAAGACCCCGGCGTCCGTCGAATAACCGGTTTTGGTCTTCCTTCCTTTCGGCAGTTGTAAACGTTCAAAGAGGATTACCCCCAGCTGTTTGGGGGAGGAGATATTAAATTCCTCGCCGGCCAGGGTATAGATCTTCTTCTCGAGAAGCCCGATCTTTTCTGTCAGCTTCTCCCCGTAACCGCGGAGGCGTTCCGGACAAATCCGGATCCCTCTCCTTTCCATCCGCAAGAGTACCGGCAACAAGGGCATCTCCACTTCAAAAAAGAGCTTTTCCAAATCATCCTGGCGCAACCTTTCCCTGCAGACCGGTTCGAGTTCTTTGAGGGCCATGGCCCTGGTTACAGCCACCGCCGCAGCATCGCCGGACCCGGTGGTAAACTCTTCCGGCAGGGCTAAAAGATCCAGGTCTTTCCCTTTTTTATCGGTGAGGACCGGCAGATCCGGTCCGCCGGTCAGATCGGCGTAAAGCCCTTCCAGATCCGGTTCGCCTCTCCCCCCGCGTAGCAGGTAGGCGGCGATCTCCGTATCAAATACCAATCCTTCCCAATCCGCCCCGTAATGGCAAGCCAGAGTCATCTGGGGTTTTGCATTATGAGCGATCTTCTGTGCTTTCGGATCGGCCAGCCACTCCCTGAGGGGCCCGGGGAAATCCCCCGGCTCCAAGGGAAGAAAGGCATATCCCCGGGAATCCCCGCCGCCGGCTACCAAAGCCACCCCCAAAGCCACGGGGGTCCGGTCCTGCTCCCGGCCGGTTGCGGCCAAGAACTGGATGGCAACCGGTTCCTCTCCAGCCCTTGCCAGAAACTCCGGCAGTTCATCCGGAGTTAAGCGCCGGAATTCCGGAGTCTCCAGCCGCGAGATGACCGGACCAGTTTCAGCAGCCGCGTCCTTACCAGCTTCAGCCGCAACGGCTTTAGCCGTCATTCTTTTCAGCAAGCTCTTAAATTCCATCCGCCGGAAAAACCCGGTCAGAACCTCCGGGTCCGTTTCCGGCCGCCGGCACTCTTGGAGGGAAACGGGGAGGGCCAGATCACGCACGATCGTAACCAATTTTTTACTCAAGCGCGCCTGTTCCGCATAGGTTAATAAAAGCTCACGTTGGCGCGGGCTTTTTACCTCTTCCACACGGGCCAGGAGGTTCTCCAACCCGCCGAACTCCCGGAGCAACCGGAGGGCGGTCTTCTCGCCGATTCCAGGGATCCCCGGTACATTGTCCGACTGGTCGCCGGTGAGTGCTTTCAGATCAATCAGTTGCGCCGGTGTCAGGCCGTATTTATCCCGGACCCAGTCGACAGTCACCCTTTCCACCTCAGAGATGCCTTTTTTAGTGTAAAGGATAGTGATCCCTTCGTCCAGCAGTTGAAAAAGGTCCTTGTCCCCGCTGACCACCACCACTTCCAGGCCGGCTTTGCGGGCAACGGCGCTCATGGCGCCGATCACATCATCGGCCTCGTAGCCCTCGACACCCGTCACCGGGGCGCCCAGGACATTAAAAAATTCTTTAACCCCGGGTAGTTGCGCCAAAAAATCCGGATCCGGAGGCCTCCGCGTTTTTTTGTAGCCTTCATAAGCCTCGTGCCGGAAAGTCCTGCCCACATCAATGGCGACAAAAAAATAATCGGGGGTCTCCTCCTCCAGCAACCGCAGGGTCATCATGGCCACGCCGTAAATGGCGTTGGTCGGTTCCCCCCGGCTGGTGGTCAAGGGGTGTAAAGCAAAAAAAGCCCGGTGTGCCAGGCTATGACCATCAATAATCACTATTTTCTCTTGCACCCCAGACCCCACCTTTCACAGATCCCGTTCTTGCGTTTCTTCCTCTACCACCGGTTCCATTCCGTTGG
Source organism: Bacillota bacterium (assembly GCA_012735195.1). GTDB lineage: Bacteria > Bacillota > UBA4882 > UBA10575 > UBA10575 > JAAYGG01. Next base: position 23,744 of record JAAYIC010000002.1, on the reverse strand, counting down.
CGGTCCCGTCCGCTTTTTTCAACGCGCCCGTCTGCTTAAACTCCTTAATCAGGGCGCCCAAAATACCATTGACAAAACGGCCCGAATCCTCCTCACCGTATTTTTTGGCCAGTTCTACAGCTTCGTTCACCGAGACTTCCACCGGAATGTCTTCCCTGTGCAAGATCTCATAGAGGGCAAGCCGGAGAATACTCCTGTCCGTAGCCGCCATCCGGTTAAGCGTCCATTCACTGGAAAACCGGGAAAGCAGATCATCAATCTCCCGGCGCAAGCCGGTTACCCCCTGCACCATCCTGGTGATAAAAAAACGCTCTCTTGCCGGTAAACCCTCTCCGTATTCTGACAGGATGTTTTCGACCGCCTCCTGCCAGGGAATACGTCCGAGATCAATCTGAAAAAGGGTTTTAAAAACCAGTTCCCTCGCCAACCGCCTGCTCATGGCTGCCGGTCCTCACTTCTCCTTAGACGCCGGAAACATTTTTTTTAAGAGTTCAGCCAGACTTTCTTTATTATCCACCCTTTTCCCCAAATAATAGCCGACGCCGACACAAAGGATAAAATATAAGGCCTTTAGCCAGCCGTATTTTATGACCAGCGCTCCGGTGGTAATCCCTAACAAAACACCAAAAATCTTCCCCTTGTTTGCCCAGACCGCATCGTAAAGCCGGGCCCAACGGTCCTCCATCACTTGAACCTCCTTTTACTGAACCTCCCTTTTCGGGTTACTCCACTCTGGCCCGGGATTCGGTGGTAACCTTTGTCACGGTAACAGTGGAATCAATGACGGGAATCCCCACAGTTTCATGGATATAATCCGCCAACTTGCTTCTGATTTCACTGGTTAACTGGGGAAGGTTTCGCTCCGGATCCGGGTTGCTCACAATCTCCACCTCAAACCGGAGCCCCTCATTCTCGGCCTCCACGGCCACGGTGGCCTCTTTAACGCCGCGAATCTTATCGATCGCCCGCAGGGCAAGACTTTCCACTGCCGTAACGGCGATCCGCACTTGCCCCATTTCCGTCTCATGAATAATGATACGGGGGCTTTTTTCCCCACTCAAACCGGTCATGAACAGTATCAGAAAGAGGAGGAAAAAAATGGCGAACCCGATTAATTTATAAATATTCATTTCTTCGCCACCGGTTATGACTTCCGTAAGACCTGCGGGATCCCGGCCCATAAGCAAACCCAGGAAAAACATGGCCAAAACCAACATCACCAGGGAACCGATAATCAGCACCAACCGGTAAGATGTCCGCATAAGGATCTCTCCTTCCCACGCATACGTGCGTTAACGTGTACATACGTTAAGTAAATCAGGTTACTCTGCTTTCTTCTTCCTCAAGGGGAGGCTCTTCCTGTTGGAATTGGACCCCTTGGATATGCACGTTTACTTCCACCACTTTTAAGCCGGTCATACCTTCAATCGCCCGTTTTACATTCTCCTGTATCTCAATGGCCACATCCGGAATACGGGCCCCGTATTCAATTACCACATAAAGATCGACGGCTGCTTCTTTCTCGCCAACCTCAACCCGGACGCCTTTGGAAAGGTTTTTCTTCTTTAACAACTCGGAAATGCCGTCGACAACACCTCCGCTCATCCCCGCTACTCCCCTGACTTCAGTCGCAGCCAGGCCGGCAATGATCCCCACCACTTCGTTGGCTATACGTACTGTCCCGTTCTTCTCACTCCACTGGGGTTGGACTAATCCTTGCGCCATTTTACCCCTCCTGTCTTATCTAAATTGAAGAAAAGGAACCCCGGCACCGTGCGCCCACGGTCCCGGCGCAGGTAAACATCGCGCGCGGCGCACGCGAATAATTGCCAGACGGTAACGAAAAGATCGTTCTAGTAATAAGATTTGTTGCTCAAGGCAAGACTCCTCTTTTTGCCCGGATTTTAACAAGATCTTTACTCCGGAAGCATCTTTACTCTGGTGGTATCTTTACTCCGGAAGCATCTTTACTCTGGTGGTATCTTTACTCCGGTGGTATCTTTACTCCGGTGGTACCAACCGGATATAATCCCGGATAAAATTGGTGGTTACATCACCGCTCCGGAAAAGGGGGTGGTGAACAACCTCAAGGTGAAAAAGGATGGTTGAGGCGATGCCGTAAATCTCGAATTCGTCAAGGGCCCTTGCCATCCTGTTGATGGCGTCTTCCCGGTCTTTCCCCCAAGTCACCAGCTTGGCGATGAGCGAGTCGTAATACGGGGGAATGGTATAGCCTGTATAGGCACAACTGTCCACCCGCACCCCCGGCCCGCCGGGCGCGTGATAAAACTGGATCTCTCCGGGGGAGGGCAGAAAATTCTTATATGGATCTTCCGCATTAATCCGGCATTCGATGGCATGGCCGTTGATCTTAATATCCTCTTGTTTAAGGCCCAAAGGCGCTCCGGCGGCAATCTCAATCTGTTTTTTCATCAGATCGATCCCGGTCACCATCTCGGTTACCGGGTGTTCCACCTGGATTCTGGTGTTCATCTCCATAAAATAAAAATTGCCCTTTTCATCCATTAAGAACTCGATGGTCCCGGCGTTCGTATACCCGGCCGCCTCTGCGCCCCGCAATGCCGTTTCCCCCAAAATCTTCCGCATTTCCGGGGTTACCGCGGGTGACGGCGCTTCCTCCAGGACCTTCTGGTGCCGCCGTTGCAAAGAACAATCCCGCTCACCCAGGTATATCCCGTTCCCGTGCTCGTCGCAGAGGATCTGAACCTCGATATGGCGGGGATTGGCTATAAATTTCTCCAGATAAACCTCGGGATTATTAAAGGAGGCCTCCGCCTCCGCCTGCGCGGTCTGAAAGGATTTAATCAAATCCTTTTCGTTATGGGCGATCCGCATCCCCCGCCCGCCGCCCCCGGCCGAGGCTTTAATCATCACCGGATATCCGATCTCTTCCGCCATTTTCAAGGCTTCCTTCTGATTGCAAACCGGCCCCTCCGAGCCGGGAATCACCGGGACCCCGGCTTCCTCCATTATCCTTTTAGCCTGGGCTTTATCACCCATTTTCGCGATGGCCTCCGCCGACGGGCCGATAAACTTAATATTATGAGTTTCGCAAATCTCAACAAATCGTGCATTTTCCGCCAAAAAACCGTACCCGGGATGAATGGCGTCCACCCCGGCAATTGTGGCGGCGCTAATGATATTCGGTATATTTAAATAGCTCTTACCCGAAGGCGCCGGCCCCACACAAAAGGCCTCATCGGCATAGCGGATATGGAGGGAATCCCGGTCGGCTTCGGAGTAAACGGCTACTGTTTGAATGCCCAATTCTTTACAGGCATGAATAATCCGTAGGGCAATTTCGCCCCTATTGGCAATTAATATCTTCCGAAACAACTCTCAACAGCACCTCCGCCAGAAAAACATCAGAGTTTTTCCATTAAAAACAAAGGTTGTCCGTACTCGACCGGTTGCGCGTTTTCGACCATGATCTTCAAGACCCGCCCGCGGAAATCACTCTCGATCGTATTCATCAGCTTCATCGCTTCAATGATACACAATTCCTGACCGGGCTCGACGATCTGCCCCTCCTGGACGAAGGCCTCCGCCTCCGGGCTCGGGGCCCGGTAAAAAGTGCCGACCATGGGCGAATTAATCGTCACCTGGTTTTCCGGGAGCTTCTTCTCTTCCTGGGCGGGTGTGTCTTCTGCAGCAGCCTGCGGTTGCTGGTTTTCCCCGGGCTGAACCGGAACGGCCGAAGCGGCTATGGCCGGGCTTTCTTTTTTAATAACCACTTTTGTCCCGGAGGTTTCCAGTCGCAACTCGGAAATACCGCTCTTTTCTACAAACTCTATCAATTCCTTTATTTCATTAATCTTGATACCCATCGTAGGCCTCCTTTTAAAGGATAAGACAGAGCAAAAGTTAATTGATATAAATTATATAAATTCACCGAGAAGTATTTTTTTCCTTCTTTTATTCTGCCTTTTCTTTTTCCGTCTATTCCAATTACTGCTCTCTCCTACCTTTTCGGAAGCCCGGACCGGTTATTCAATAATCCGGATCTGTTCCAGGGGAAACCCGGTGATCTCCGCAGTCATTTGCCCGATCGCCGCCGCCTGGGCCGGTGTTAAATCCGCCCCCTTTATAACGACCGTGACTGTCCGCGGCTGTATAACCACGGTATTCCCCCGGTAACCCCTGGCGGCCAGGAGCGTTTCCACCTCCTTCTCCATTGCCGCCCGCAGAGTCAACTCCCATAATTCATTTTTGATTTTTTCCTCCAAATCATCCCCGGCCGTTACCAACATCCTCTCCAATTCCTCTTTTAACCGGCTTCTTTCCTTTTCCCGTTCCAAACTTAAATCCACCTCTACCGGGGGGGTGGTAACGATTAAGGCCGGGCGTTCATCCGGAACCCGGTTTTCCCAGTACCCGGCCAGTAAAAACCCGGTGGTAAACGACACCGCAATAACGGCTGTCACCAATAACCCCGGCCGGGAAAGCGTTCCTTCTTTCATTTCCAACCCTCCTTATTCTCCCCAGGGCAAAACCATTACCCGGTGCATCGGGACCCCTAAAACTGTGGCGGTGGCCTCCCACAACCGCCTGCAGGTAACCGCCTCCTCCGCCCCCTCGGCCACCACCAGGACCCCGGCGATCACCGGCGCTTCCGCCCAAATTCTGACCGGCTCCTCAACCCCCCCGCTTCCCCGGCGGAAGACCGGTTCTTTTTGAATCCGTTCTTCCCTGCTGATCACCGTCCCGTTCTCCTGGCGGTTTGTCCGCTCCTCCGTGGTCTCTTTATACAGCCAGTGCTCTTTAACGGATGCCGCCGGCACCAATGTCACCTTTACCCGCCCCACCCCTTGAATCCTGGATAAAACCGTTGCCAACTCCATTTCCAGTTGGGCTTTTCCCATAAACCCCCCTTCCTTCTCCCGTCCCTGGGTGAAATGAGCGGGTTCGGAGGAGATCCGCTCTTCGGGAAGGCGGGCTTTACCCGCCCAAAGCATGAACAGAACCCCCAGGCAAAAGAGGAAAGCCAAGGTAAGAATCTTTCTCCTCTCCCCCGCCGGAAGACCCTGCCTGCTGAACCAATCCCGAAAAAGGGCGGCCAGATCAAATTTTCTCTCTTGTTTTCCGGGCAAAAGCCTTTTCCACCTCCACTTTTTCCGGATTAATCCCCAGTATTTCCCCGGCCAAACGCTCCAAAGTTCCGGCCGGCCAGGCTGGATCCTTCTGCAAAACAATTTTTGCTCCTGTGATCCTCTCCCCTTCCGTAACTGTCAGTTGCAACTCCAGACCTTCGTCCCCGGTTACCTCTTGCAACAATTTTTTTGTTCTTTCCATCAATAAAGGGGTGATCAGTTCCCCCGCCTTTTCCACCCCGGCACGGCGGACCCGTTCCCCCTCCGCCAGCAAAGACCGGCTGGAGAAGGAGGGTTCTTGCCCCTCGAGACTCCGGAAGATCCCTTCCGTACCAAGGTCGTCAATGCCGGTAACCACCAGGCGCAGCAGGGAAAAAAGGACCAACAGCCCTACGACCATCCGGGAATAGCCCCGCATCTCATCCGCAGGGAGCAGCAGTTCCAGGAACCCTCCTAAAAGAACCAGCGCCAATAAAGACCGGATCGCTTCTTTCAAAAACCTCTCTCCCCTAACGGATCATTACAGTCATATTCCCCAGCCCGGTCAGGATCGTGAGACAGAAAAAAAACATCAACCCGGTGATGGCCAGGGCGGCAAAGACCATTAAAAAGATATTTCCTGTTTCATGTAAAGCCGCGGCCAACCGTTCCTCTCCGGCCGGCTGTACCAGGGCGGAAGCGAGATAATAAATGAGCGCTACTGCCAGAATTTTTAAAGCCGGGTGCAGACAGATGAGAACAGCGGCGACAGCGCCGAAAAGCCCGAGCCCGTTCTTGATCAGTAACGAGCATCCGGCCGCCAATTCCATGCTGTCCGCCAAGGCGCTCCCGACCAGGGGGACAAAAGTGCCGGTGACAAATTTGGCCGCCCGGAAACCCACGCCGTCGGCCACGGCCACGGAGATCCCTTGAACGGTAACCACACCCAGAAAAAGAGCGACCAAGAGTCCCAAAAGCCCAATGGCCAGCTTCCGGGTTAGCCCCGCCAGTTTGCTCAGGGTAAAACCCTCCGCCAGCATCGAGACGAGCCCGATTATTCCTGCGAAATAGATCATGGGAAAGACCAGATCCTTGATGGCCCGGACCACCAAGCCGATCCCGGTCCAAACCACCGGATGACAGATGCTTGCCAGGGTCAACCCGCCCGCTGCGGTCAGCAGGGTAAAAATCCCCGGCAGCAAAGCATAGATAAACTCGGTTACCCGGTCAAGACTGCCGCGGGCCAGGTTAAGGGTGAAATGAAAACTCTGAAGGACCAGTCCCATCAGGACCAAATAGATGACGGTTTCCACCAGCCGGCCCAGGCTCTCCCGGTTCCAGGCCTGTTGGAACTTGGATAAGACCGCGGCAATCACCGCCAAAATAATCAACTTCCCCAGGAGGTTGAAGTTGACCACCAATTCCTTCCAGAGGAGCCGGGCCACCCGTCCGGCCATACCGGAAAAATTAAACCTCAGCCCTTCTTTAGCCCAGCCTGCCGGGTCCCATTCCGGAAGGAGCTCCCGGGTTTCCCGGTCCATCCTTCTCAGCAATGAATAGGGGCCCTCCAAATCCAAATAATTCAGTTCCTCTTCGACTATGGCGTCGATCCCTGCCTCCGGCACGGTCCAGGCCGTCCCGGCCGCTCCGGCTGCTCCGGTCACCCCCGCCGCCCCGGTGCTGAAAATTGCGATAAGCAAGACCCCTGCCAAAACCGGACGTTTCATCTTTTTCACCTTCACAGCATCCGCAGGACCGATTCGAGGATGGCCACGAGGACCGGAACGGCCAGGAAAAGGATGATAACTTTCCCCGCCATCTCCAATTTAAGCGCCAGGGCCCCTTCCCCGGCATCCCTGCAGATTTAGGCGGTAAACCCGGTCAGGTAAGCCACACCCATTACCCGGAAAACGATCTGCAGGTAAACCAGGTTAACCTGCGCCTGTGCCGCCAAGAATTCAAAGGTCCTGACCAACTCTTGCAAAGGCCCGATCAGCCGCAGAAAGATAATTACCCCCGCTGCTACGGAAAGAAGGACGGCCAATTCCGGACGGGTCTGCCGTAACAAAGAGAGGAAGGCAACGGCCAAAAGGACAATGCCTAAAAAAACCCCGAGATCCACGGCTTTCTCCCCTTTACGGAAGGCTGAGATGTAATGATTACAATAATTACCCTGATAAGCAGTAAAAGAATTAAGCACTAAACGCGAAGGATTAACCCGCTAAATAACAGGTTAAAGCCCAAAAACCGCGCGTACATCATGGAATAAGCGTTGGATCAACTGAATAACCAGTAACAAGACCACCACCACCCCGACCAAGGTTAACATCTGTGCCTGTTCCTCCTTATCCGCCTGTTTTAAAACCATGTTCAAGATAGAAATCAGGATCCCGACCCCGGCGATTTTAAAGATGAGATTGATATCAGGCACTGGTAAACCCTCCTTCTCTTCGTTGCCTGCCCGCGGGGGTATGGCCCGCCTGTGCCCTGCGGTCAGTAGAATAACAAGACGACCAGGGTGCCGGCGGCCATCCCGAGGTAACGGTAGAGTTTTTCATTCTTTACCGCCTGCTCTTCCACGGATGTTTCCTGGATTTTTATCCGCTCAATCCCTTCCCGGACCGCTTTTAACTGGTGCTCCCGGTCGGTGGTCCCGAGGTTGCACCCTAAATCTTCCAGGATCATCCAGTCCGGATCGGCCAAAACCAGTTTTTCGCGGCAGCTCTGAATGGCTTTTTGCCAGGCCTCACCGGCGGTCAAACCCTCGGGACCGTCCAAAAACCGGACAAAAGTAGTGGCAAAAAAGGAGACCTCCCCCTGCAGCCTTTGACTGATCCGGAAAAAAGCCTCACGTAAAGGAAAGAGGTTATAACCGATCTCCGTCTCCAGCCATTGTAAAAGCCGGCGCAGGTCCGCCAGGTTCCTGCGGCGTTTCCGCAGCATCAATCCCCACAGCCACCCGGCGGCGGTCGAGGTTAAAATTATCAGCAAAGCACCGGCCAGCTTCAACTCCCCACCCCCAGACGTACCGGTTTTACCGGCAAGGCCTTTTTTGTCTTGCCGTCCCATATTCCTTCCAGGGTTCCCGACCCGTAACGCCGGCTGAGGATAATCACCTTTTCCACCAGGCCTTGCAGCCAGATCTCCCGCAAAACCGGGCGTAGGGCAAGGTCCTGCGTATCCCAGGCATGGGCGGTGACAATAAAACCGACGCCGGCATTGAGAACCTCTTCAATCACTTTGAGATCCGCGGGACGCCCGATCTCATCGGTCGCGATCACCTGCGGGCTCATGGAGCGGAGGAGAAGAAGGATCCCGTCCTGTTTCGGACAGCCGCTGAGGACATCCGTGCGGATCCCCACATCCAACTGGGGTACCCCCCGGAAACACCCGGCAATCTCCCCCCGTTCATCCACCAGGCCGACCTTGACCGGGACCGGAACCCCTTCCCCATTACTGAAACTACGGACAATATCCCGGAGGAGGGTTGTCTTTCCCGCCTGCGGCGGCGAAATGATCATCACCCGCAGCGGGCGTTCTCCGTCAACCAAAAAGGGGAGTACCGGCCGGCTGCTGCCAATCGCCTCCCTGGCGATCCGCAGGTTTAAAGCGGTTACCCTCTTTACCCGAAGCAGACGGCCGTTTTCCGCCAGGCATTCACCGGCGAGACCGACCCGGTGCCCGCCGGGGAGGGTAATAAAACCCTCTTTTAACTCTTCTTCCAGGGTATAAAGGGAGTTTTCCCCCATTAACTGCAAACAGCGCAGGATATCCTCTTCCGTGACCCGGAGGGCCTGCTCCTTCCGGTCGGTAAAAAGCCCTTCCGGTGTGACCAGCGTGGAAACCAAACCGGTCTCGACCTGAAGGGGGCGACCGGCGCGTAACCGGATCTCCTCCAGCTCCTGTAAGACTCCGCCCATCTTTTCCAGCGTCCGCCGGAGGCGGGGAGCCAAATACATCAATACGTCCCGGATACCCGTCACCGTTGCTCCTTCCGCTCCTTCCGCACGCATCCGCAAAACATGCCGCAGCCTGAATCGGAACGTCCCGGCCCGCCATATCCCATGGTCAAAAAGGCGGGCGCGTGCGCATGTGCGCACGCGCAATTGCGCGAACCCGCGCACGTCACAGCGGGCGCCCGTCCCTACTAATGTATAGATATGGACATAGCGGAGAAATTATAACCTGGCGGCCGGTAAAAAAACCACCGGTTACAAAGAAAACAGGCTGCAAGAGAAGGCTTTCTCCGGCAGCCCATAACCAAAAGATATTCGCGGGATCGCAAGCGCGGGGATGCGAGGTGATACGGAAGATAAGATCATCCGCACGCCCGTCCACCACAAAAGGTGTTAGTGTGGGGTCTCTTCCACCCCCGGAGCGGTGGATCGGGTATCGCCGACCCGGGTATTGCCGATTTGCAACTCTGCCTCCTCCTCTTCCGGGTTTTCCGCCGGGTAATAATGGTCCTCCAAATAACCCAAGTCTTCGTCGATGGCTTCAATATATTCCCTCAGCTGTTCCTGTTCTTTATGAAGCCGTCCCACCTCACCGGCGGCCAAATCAAGGATTTGCACCACCCGTTTCCACAGAATCTCCGTATCCTCAACTGTGTTCAAATCACGGCCTTCAACCAATCCCCGCAAATAGGCCACTTGCTCGTTTAAATCCTCCTTCAAAAGCCTTACCTCCCCTAGTTTTTCTGGACAAAAGCCGCTGCTCTTTATTATTGCTCTCCGGAAAAAAGATTAATCACCCTGCTGGTCTATGCGACGGGTAGACCAGCAGGGTTCACCTGTTAGGTTCACCTGTTAGGTTCACCCGTTGGGTTCACATTGGGGATGCCATCGGCTATACCCGTCGGGTAGACCCATCAGGTACACCCATCGGGTACACCCACCGAATACACCCGTCAGGTATGCCCATCGAGTACACCCGCGGGGTGAACCCAACGGGTGAACCCGGCGGGCAGCCTCTGTGAAAAACCCTCTCAAGATTTATTTAAGCCTGGTCTTGGTCATAGGCATAGTCTTCCAAGATGATCATGGTCAGCAGAACCACGGGAAAAAGCAGGCCGGTGGCGGCGGCGACAATCCCCGAATCATTCACAGCCAACGCGGTAATACTTCCCGCCAGGGCGCCCCGGACCCCTTTGGCCAGCGCCGGAAACCGGCGGTCAATACCGGCTGTTTTTTCCCCGGGCCGGAAAAACAGGACCGCCAGAACAATAAGGAAGGTAAGAAAAACCCTGCTCCAAACCGTATACTCCATCAGGGTCAGGTTCATCTTTAGTTTTCGCCAGATCACCGGTACGGCGGCGGCCGGTCCTTCCGCCCGGAGCAAAGTCACCAACTGCCCCAAATGGGATTGGACCCCGGGAGCCCGGTGCAGTTCGGAGAGGCCCAAGAGAAAAAGCAACCCGGTCACACCGGCCAAGACCAACAGAAGCCTCTGCCTGACGGAGAAACGCCGGCCGGAAAAGGAAAAACCGGTGACCAGATAAGTTACGGCCAAGGCAATTGCTCCCCCCAGGTTGGCGCCGCGCCACGGCGCGGCCACTGCATAAAGCCAAAGGACGTAGAGGATAGCGGAGATAACCGGCATTATGCAGGGGTGGATCTTCCCGCGGGCGGCCGGGACTCCCCTTCCGGCCTGGTCCCAGAGAAAAGTGAGGCCCGTAACCGAACCCCCGAGGAGCACCCCCAAGTATTCGTTGCCGATTCCATAATACCGCGCCCCGCCCACGGGACTGAACCCCAGCAAGGAATGGCTCATTAACGGCGAACCCCGGAAGATATCCACCAGGACGGCGAGGGATGTCACCAAACCGAGGAGGGCGGGGATTGTTGCGCGGGTCTTCTGTCCGTGAAAAATCCTCATTTTCCCGGCCCAACCGGCGCCAAACACCACAGCCAACAGGAAAATAGTAATCCCGGGTACCCCCGGAGTCCCAAACCACGGCAGGACCAAAAGCCCCAGCGGTATGCCGGTAATTCCGGAGAGCAGGAATTGAAGGAGGGAGAAAAAACGGGGCCTGCGGAAGCGCGGGTGCAGAATAAAGAGGAGAACCAGGAGAAAAAGGGCAATCTGGATAAGAACAAAACCTTTTAACACCGGCCCTCTGGCATTATTCACCCGGACCACCCGATGGTTCTTTTCCACCAGGGTTTGGATGGGAAAATCCTCAGGTACACAGGTGAGAGGGCGCCCGGGAAAACCGGGAGGGGACTTGATCCTGAAGGCGGCAAAGAGGGTCGCCGCCAGGTCGGAAAAGGCAATGATCCCGGGCTGCCGGGTACTGGGCGAAAAAAGCAGTCCCCGCTCAAACCCCGGTCCGGCGGCCAGGACCGGGGTCAGGGTATCGCCTTGGTCCACCGCATCCCGGGAGGGGTAGGGAGTAACAATAAAAAGCACCGTCCGGTCCAGGTCAATCTCGGCCAAAAGCGCCCCCAAAAAACGATCCGCCGCTGCCAGGGCCTGTAGCCGGCATTCTCTCCGCCGGCCGGGCAAGAGGTAATCCCGGTACTTTTCCACCCGGGAGGAATCCCCCAATTCCACGAGAAGACAGTCGGCCTCCGGCAACAAGCCAACCAGCGCCGCATGGAGCCGCCGGTAATCGGTTTCCAACCCCCACGGCCGCAGGGGGTTGGGACGGGAGAGCCCGGAGTCCACCTCCCCGCGGGGAACAATTCCGGAGGTGTTCATCGCCGCCAGCGCTATTTCCCGTCCCGGGCCCGCCGGCGTATCGGCATTGCCAAGGACGGCCACTCTTACCCCGCCCTGCGCCATGGTCTCACCGAAGGTGCCAAGCCCCAAAACTATGGGAAGGGCGGTATTATTCTTGAAGAGGCGCGGCCAATCCATGACCAGCAAAGCTCCGGGCGGAGGCGTGCCCCCCGTCCGCCGGGCAAAGACCTCGCCGGCGGTACTCATTTCGTACGCCTCTCCGGTTTGCAAGACCTCCCCGGCTTCCGGGGAGCCCAGGGCCCGTTCCCCTGCGTTGAAGGTGGCATAGGCATTCTCCGGACCGAAAGCCCCGGCGGTCCGGACATTCATCAGCCCCACCGCCCCCCGCTCCGCCAGGGCCTTAAAGTGCGGCATTTCCGCCGCCTGCCAGTCCGCAAAGGAAAGGCCGCCCAGAAAAAGAACAACCGCTTTTTTGCCCGGCTGAAGCGGGTCCCCGGTCACCGGCTCCACGCCGGCAAAGACGGGGGCGACAAAAAAAAAGGCCAGACAGACGGCGAAGATCCCCGCCCGCCGGCCTGAAGATCGCAATCCTGCTCTCCCGGGATCAGGCACGTGCGTCACCGTCACTTCTGCTCTTTTGTTCCAATCTTTTATTCAAAAAAGCCTTCCGATTCGCGAACCCTTATTTTAGCGTACCCGGAAAACCACGGTTTTACACGCACGCGCCCACACTGTTTCAACTCATCACTGTTGCCCAAGAAGGATTTCGCCCGCCCAATGCTACTTGCTGCTTCTCCGTAAGTACTCGCCCGTCCGAGTGTCAACTTGAATAATATCACCCTCGTTGATAAAGAGCGGGACGGTCACGGTAGCTCCTGTCTCCAATTTTGCGGGTTTGCTGCCGCCGGCGGCGGTATCGCCCTTGAACCCCGGCGCGGTCTCCACCACCTCAAGCTCGACGGTGTTGGGGAGGGTCACGCCAATCGGGCTCCCCTCGTAGATCTGTACCAATACCTCCATATTCTCTTTGAGGTATTTAATCCCGTCGCCCAGAAGCTCTTCATTCAGGGTCAACTGCTCATAGTTCTCCATATCCATAAAAACGTAATCGGTATCGCTCTTATAGAGGTACTGCATCTCTCTGGTATCAATCCGGGCCAAAGAGACCTTTTCCCCGGCGTTAAATGTTTTTTCTATCACATAACCGGTACGAATATTCTTCAGCTTGCTCCGGACAAAAGCCGATCCCTTCCCGGGCTTGACGTGAAGAAAATCCACCACTGTGTAAAGTTCACCGTCCAACTCGATGGTCAGGCCTGTCCGGAAATCATTAACAGAAATCATGGCATAACCTCCTCCGCGTCTTAGCGCAAAAACGCTTTCCTGATTATTCTACCACAACCGGGCCGGAAGTGTCGAGAGATTTCCCAAGGGACAGCAGGGACAGGGGACGGTTCGCTGTCTCAAGGGACGGGGGACGGTTCACTGTCCTTCCCCTGTTCTTTCCCCCTGTCCTTCCCGGACCCTTACCCATACCGCAAATATAAGAGATACAGGGAACCGTCCTCCCTTTCCCTAACCTTCCTTCCCTTCACCCATAAATATAACCGTATTTCTCCACCGCATAACAGATCGCCCGCAGATTCGCAAAGGACGTCCCGGGGTTGACCCCGCCGACGGTGGTCAGGATTAACCGTTTACCCGGTCCGGCCTGGGAAATATCCCGCCGCACGCAGGCCTCGACTTCCGCCGGTGACCCGTGCAAAAGGACCGTCGCCGGGGGGATCTGCCCATGGACAACCACTCCGGGGAGGTTCTCCAGGATCTGCCCGGCTGTTATGTACGGATCGATATTGACCTGATTCACCCCCAACTCCCGCAAGGAGTCGAAATGGTGACTCATATGGTAGTCCGCGTGGTAATAGCGGCGGTCATTCTTCCCCGGGGCAAAGGCGGTAAAAAGCTTCTTTTCCGCCTTGAAAAAAAAACCCCGGTAAAGCTGGGGAGAGAGCAGTCCTGTCAGGTCGCTGGCCAGGGAAAGCCCTCCGGTTTTAACCCCCGTGGCCTCCCGCAGCCCCCGGAGGAGCCTGACGGAAGTGTCAAACCAGCATTCGACCAGGGCACGGATTTCTTCCGGGTTTGTGTAGAGCCAGGTCAGAAGGTTGGTGACCCCGCATAATTGGCCCAGTACCGCGGCGCAGCCTTTTATCCCCTCCCCGGCGGTAAGTTCAATTCCATATCGTGCTTTAATCTTTTCCCGCCATTCCAGATACTTCGGGACCAACCCCGCGGCAAAGGGGTCCCGCTTCGCCATTTTCTTTACGAAATCCTTGATTTGGCCCGGTTCGGTGATGACCGGCTTTAAGGTGGGGGTGCTATTTTTATGGTAATCCACTTCCCCTCCGTAAACAGAAACATCCATAACTACCCCGAAATCCACCGCCGGATAAAGGGTATACCCCAGTTCTTTCCGGGTAACCTCACTACACCGTAACCTGCTCTCCTGTTGGTAGGTAAAGTCCGTGTAATACCGGACGGGATCCAGTCTTAAAAGATCGCAGATCCAGTCCCCGTCAAAACGGAGACTCACCGGCACCCGCGGGATCTCCCGGCGCAGATCAAGACATTCCCGGTTAACCTCCCAAAACCTTTCCAGACCAAAGGACATCTTCCAATCTCCTCCCGAGAGACGAAACCCCGGCACGGATCCAGGAATAACCGCGCGCGTACCAAGGGAGACGCATCAAGAGGTAACCGGAGACGGGGGTTTCGGGCTACTGGTCAAAACCCGGCAGCCCTCTTCTGTGATGACCGCCACATCCTCGATCCTTACCCCTCCCCAATCCGGCAGGTAGATCCCGGGTTCAACCGTGACGACCATCCCGGGTTCCAGCACCGTCTCCTGCCCAGCTGATAAATGGGGCGCTTCATGGACCGCCAACCCCAGGCCGTGGCCGAGTCCGTGGCCGAAATTCGGGCCGTAACCGGCTTCTTCCAGGACCTCCCTGGCCAAAGCATCCGCCTCCGCCGCGGTCATCCCCGGTTTAAGCCCGGCCAACGCCCGCTCCTGCGCCTCCAGGACCAAACTGTAAATCCTCTCCTGCTCCGCACCGGGCTCTTCCCCCACTACCACCGTGCGGGTAAAATCACTGCAGTACCCCGCATAAACCGCGCCGCCGTCCACCACCACCAGATCGCCCGGGCACAAAACCCGGCTGCCGGCCGCCCCATGCGGCATGGCGCTACGTGGTCCGGAGGCCACCAGCGTCGGGAAGGAAGCGGCGGACGCCCCCTCCTCTCTCTGGAAAAACTCGAAGAGGGCGGCGAGTTCTTCCTCGCGGCGGCCGGGTTTGATCTCGGGCAATAAACGTTCCCAAGCCCGGTCGGTGATGGCCGTCGCCTTTGCGATCAGTTCGATCTCCGCCGGGGACTTCACCATCCGCAGGCGGCCGGGGAACCCTTCCTTGGGTACCAGCCGGTCAGTCCCCACCTGCCCGGCCAAGAACCGGTAATCCTCCACTACCAAGTGGTCGGATTCAAAGCCCCAGCGTGCCAAGGGACCGGCACAGGCCAGCAAAAGCTTGGCCACACTCTCCCAGACCTTCTTCGCCTGTTTCTGCAGGTCAATACCGGTCCCCGCCGTCTCCGCCGCCGCCTGCTCCAAGTAACGAAAATCGGTTAAAAGGACCGCCCATTCCAGCGCGACTAGAAGAACCCCGGAACTCCCGGTAAAACCACTCAGATAACGGCGGTTCTCCGGGGAAACGACAATAAACCCGTCCAATTCCTCCCTGGCCAGTAACTCCCGGAACCTCCGTAACCGGCCTTTCCTTTCTTCGATCGAGATACCCATTTGCTTCACCCTCCGGCAGTCCTTCTCCTCACGGTTAATGGTAGAGGCGGTAACGGCCCGGTAAACATGTTACCATTTCACCAACGAACGGAAATGACTTTTGTGCTTGGCGGCTACGCGCAAAAAGAGACTGTCCCTCTACACCTCATTTCAATTTCAACGTCTTGAAGCTTTACGGTCGCGCGCAAAAAGAGCCGGCCGTACCCGTCAAAGGCCGGCGTCACCCGGTCGCGCACGTGCATTCATAGGCAACCCCGGGCATGTCTTAGATATAACCGGCAACCAGGTCCCCCACCTCAGTGGTGGTGTAACCCATTTTCCCGGCAGAAAGCGACTTTAAGTCATTGGCCACCACCTTCATGATGGCGCCTTCCACCGCCGCGGCGGCCTGGTCTTCCCCTAATTGCTCCAGCATCATCTGGCCGGCGGCAATCGCGGCCAGCGGATTAATCATATTTTTCCCGGTGTATTTGGGGGCGGAACCGCCGATCGGCTCGAACATTGAGACCCCTTCCGGGTTGAGGTTCGCGCCGGCGGCAATCCCCATCCCACCCTGGAGGACCGCTCCCAGGTCGGTTATGATATCGCCAAACATGTTGTCGGTGACAATAACATCAAAATACTCCGGGTTTTTTACCATCCACATAGTGGTGGCGTCGACATGCGCATAATCGGTGGTGATATCCGGATACTCCTTCGCCACCTCGTAAAAGACACGTTCCCAAAGATCGAAAGCATAAGTAAGGACGTTGGTTTTACCGCAAAGGGTGAGGCGTTTCTTTTTATTCCGCTTCCGGCAGTATTCAAAGGCAAAGCGTATGCAGCGCTCCACCCCTTTCCGGGTGTTAATCGATACCTGGATTGCGACTTCCTCGGGGGTCCCCTTCTTTAGAAACCCGCCGCTGCCTGTATACAACCCCTCGGTATTTTCCCGGACAACGACAAAATCAATATCTTCCGGCCCCTTATCCTTCACCGGCGTCTCCACCCCCGGGTAGAGTTTTACCGGACGCAGATTTATATACTGATCCAGTTCAAAGCGGAGCCGTAAGAGGATCCCTTTTTCCAAAACCCCCGGTTTTACCTCCGGGTGGCCGATTGCCCCCAAATAAATAGCGTCTTTTTCCCTTAAACGTTCAACTTCGCTGTCAGAAAGGACCTCACCGGTTTTTAAATAACGGTCCCCGCCAATATCAAAGTATTCCAAATTGAACTCTATACCGAATTTCTTAGCCGCGGCCTCTAAACCCTTACCCCCTTCGGCCACCACTTCCGGCCCTGTCCCGTCTCCGGGTATGACCGCAATATCGTACCTTGCCATTTTTCTCCTCCCTATCCGTCAAATATATTTACTTCCATAACCGTTATTCTAGCATATCACCAAAGGCCCGGCAAGCTATACGCGCCTCCCGCTCTCAGGCGGCAAAGCCGCTGCCATTAAACAGGCAAGCCTGAGCCCAGTATCCGTTTGGCCAGGGGCCTTCGCTGCCATCTGCTGAAGTGCACCTGACAACCCTCGGGGCATCCAACCCTGATATCCGCCGGCCGGAGGGTCTCACCTAATCTTACAGTAACGTATTAGTGCAGCCTGTAGCACCACAGTACAGCAGCGCCGGTTTAGTTTGTTTATAGGAAATACTCCACACCGGCGGTAAAGATTTGCCCGTCCTTTTCTCCGGGGATGTTTTTGGCCACATAAGGCCCGACCCGTTCCGCGTGGGCCATCCGGCCAAAAATCCGCCCGTCGGGGCTGGTCAGCCCTTCCACCGCCCCGGCCGAACCGTTGGGGTTGAACGGCGGATCCAGAGCGAGATTCCCCTCAGGATCCACATAGACCGTGGCAATTTGGGCGTTTTTAGAGAACCGGTCCAGATCGTCCGGGCGGGCGACGAACCGCCCTTCGCTGTGGGAGACGGGAAGGGCATAGACCTCCCCCGGGTTTGTCCGGTACAGCCAGGGCGAACGGTTGGCCACGACCCGTACCTGGACAAAGCGGGAGACATGACGCCCGGAAGCGTTAACAGTGAGGGCGGGGGAATCTTCACTGATCTCCCGGATCTCACCATACGGGAGGAGCCCCAGTTTGAGCAGGGCTTGAAAACCGGTTCCGATCCCCAGGACGAGGCCGTCCCCTTCTTGCAAAAACCCGGTCAGCGCTTCCTTGATCATGGGATTCCGGAGAAACGCCGCCATGAACCCGGCGGAACCGGCCGTCCCCTCCCCGGCGCTGAAACCGCCGGGCAAAACCAGGATCTGTGCTTTTTTAACCATCTTTGCCAGTTCGCGAAGGCTCCCGTCGATTTCCCGGGGGGAAAGGTTCTTGATGACCAGAGTCTCGACAAGGCCGCCGGCCCTCCGGAAAGCGGCGGCGGCATCATATTCGCCGTTGGTCCCGGGAAAAACCGGGATCAAAACCCGCGGTTTTGCCAGGTGGACTCGCGCGCGCGCGCGCGTGACCCGTCCCCCGCCGCTGACCGGAACCGGCGGCGGCAACGCCGGTGAACCGGTCTTGCCGGATCCAAGGGGCGGGAAGACCCCGGCCAAGGGCTCCTCCCACTTTTCCACCGCCGTCGCCAGGTGGATCTCCGTCCCGTTCACCCTGATCACGGGTTCGGCGATGGTCACCCCCAACTCTTTATACTCCAGTCCCGCCAGGAGGGCCGCTGGATCCTCCCAGGCGGGAATCTCCAGGACCAAAGAGCCGTAAGCGGGGGTAAAGAGCTGCTCATAACTGGCTTCTTCCGCAAAAGCCAGCCCGATCATATTGCCGAAAGCCATTTTACTAACGGCCGCAGCCAGCCCGCCCTCCCGCACCGTCTGCGCGGCAGTGACCTTGCCGGCGCCGGCCAGTTCATAAAGGCGCCCGTAATTCGCGGCCAGCTGCCGGAAATCCGGCGCCTCCCCTCCTCCCCGGCCCAGCGGGAGGAGGACAATGCGGTTGCCGGCGGCCTTGAATTCCGGGGAGAGGAGCCGCCGGGCGTCCGCCGGACAGACGGCTACCGCCACCACGGTCGGCGGGACATCCAGATCTTCAAAACTCCCGGACATGCTGTCCTTTCCTCCGACGGCCGGGATCCCCAGTTCCGTCTGGGCATGATACGCCCCCAAAAGGGCGGCAAAGGGTTTCCCCCATCTTACCGGGTCTTCCCCCAGCCGCTCAAAATACTCCTGCAGAGTGAGGCGGATCCGGCGGTAGTCGCCGCCGGCAGCCGCGCTCCGCGCCACAGCCTCGACAATGGCGTAAAGGGCGCCATGAAACGGGCTCCATCTTCCGATAGCCGGGTTATACCCATAACTCATCAGCATGCCGGTGGCGGTCTCTCCTGCCAAAACCGGGATCTTCGCCGCCATGCTCTCCGCCGGGGTTAACTGGTAACTCCCGCCCAACGGCATCAGGATCGTTCCCGCCCCAATGGTACTGTCGAAGATCTCCACCAGCCCCCGTTGGCTGCAGACATTAAGACGCTGCAGATTACGGAGCCAGGCCGCGGCCAGGTCCCCGGCGCCGGTCACTTCCGGCGGGAGCTGCCGGAAATAACCCTCTGGCTGCGGGGCCTTAACCATTACCCGGGTCGTGGGGCGTACCCCGCCGCTGTCCAAAAAGTCCCGGTCCAAGTCGACAATGGTCTTTCCCCGCCAGACCATCCGCATTCTCCGGCCGGAGGTCACCTTGGCGATCACAGTGGCCTCCAAGTTCTCCTCCCGGGCCGCCCGGATAAAAGCCTCCGCCCGGTCTTTCGCCACCACCACCGCCATCCGCTCCTGCGACTCGGCGATGGCAAGTTCCGTACCGTCCAGACCCTCATATTTCCTGGGTACGGCATCTAAATCGATTTCCAGCCCATCCGCCAACTCCCCCACGGCCACCGCGACCCCACCGGCTCCGAAGTCATTACATCTTTTAACCAACCGGGTCACCTCCGGCCGGCGGAAAAGCCGCTGGATTCTCCGTTCCAAAAGCGGATCTCCCTTTTGCACCTCAGCCCCGCAGGTGTAAAGGGATTCCTCAGTATGCGCCCGCGACGAGCCGGTGGCCCCTCCGCACCCGTCGCGGCCGGTCCGGCCGCCCAACAAAATGACGACGTCCCCCGGTACCGGCCGCTCCCTGACCACATTGGCCCGGGGAGCCGCACCGATCACCGCCCCCATCTCCATCCGTTTGGCGACAAAACCCTCATCATAGAGCTCCGCCACCAACCCGGAAGCCACTCCGATCTGGTTGCCATAGGAACTGTAGCCGGCCGCTGCGCCGGTGGTAATCTGCTGCTGCGGCAGTTTTCCCGGGAGGGTCTTTTCCACCTCCTGCCGCGGATCACCGCTGCCGGTGACCCGCATCGCCTGATAAACATAGGACCGGCCGAAAAGGGGATCTCGGCTCGCCCCGCCCAGGCAAGTGGCGGCGCCGCCGGAGGGTTCGATCTCCGTGGGGTGGTTATGGGTCTCGTTTTTAAACATCACCAGCCATTCCTGGGTCTCCCCGTCCACCGTCACATCAACCTTAATACTGCAGGCGTTAATCTCCTCAGAAACCTCCAAATCTTCCAAAAGCCCTTTTTCCTTCATCTCTTTTCCCACGGCTGTAGCCAGCTCCATTAATGTGGGCTCCCCGGCGTCGTGCCGGCCGGTGGAAACACGGCGGTTCTCCAAGAACCGTTGGTAAACCCGGCGGAAAAACTCGGTATACTCCCCTTCTTCAAATTCCACCTCTTTAATCCCGGTTAAAAACGTAAGGTGCCGGCAGTGATCGGACCAGTATGTATCCAAAATCCTCAATTCGGTAACCGTCGGGTCTCTGCGCGCGGTATCCCGGAAATACCGCCGGCAAAACTCCAGGCTCTCCCGGGACATCGCCAAATCCATCTCGCCCCTGAATCTTTCCAGGTCTTCCGGGCCGGCCTGAATAAAACCGGTGACAACCGCCACCTCCTCCGCTGCCGGAAACTCTTCCGCCAGGGTTGCCGGTTTTTCCAAAGCGGCTTCCCGCGATTCCAAAGGGTTAATCAGGTATTTTTTAACCTTTTCCATCTCTTCTCCGCTGATCTTTCCTGTCAAAACAATCAATTTGGCCACCCGTACCTTCGGCCTCTCTCCCCCGCTCAAGACCTGCAGACACTGGGCGGTGAAATCCGCCCTCTGGTCATACTGGCCCGGTTGGTACTCAATAGCCAGCACCCGGTTTTCGTGCCGCGTGATCTCGCGCGCAAAATCCTCTTCTCCATAGATCCGGTCCACAACCGGTTCGGCCAGAACAACCTTTTCCGCCTCCCGGTATGCGGTTTCCGGCAAACCTTCAATATCATAACGGGTAATAATCCTGACCCCCGTTAACCCTGCAAGCCCCAAATTATCCCGGAGTTCCCGGCAAAGCCGGAGAGCCTCACCGGCGAACTCCTGCTTTTTCTCCACATAAATGCGGCGGACATTATTCTTTTGCACTGTCGATCCCCACTTCCTTACTTAGAGTTCTACACACGCATGATATTTTTCCCTTCCAGCAAGGCGTCTGTCATCCCCGCGCAATTGGCGTCGTGTGTATAATTATTGAGTCCCAATAATTATTCATTATATTAATTATAATTAATTATAAACGAAAGAGGCGGGAAGGGAAATAGTAATTTCCTCTCCCGTTATAAAAAAAATGATTGACCCTGCACCACAGATTAAGTATAATACTACCAGATAATATTAGGAGGTAATATTGGGTGGTGAGATCATGGGTAAAAAAACCCTGGATATGCGCAGGAGACAGGCTCGCATAATTGCGGAGATCGAACGGAATCCCTTTATTACCGACGAAGAACTGGCCTCTCTTTGCAATGTCAGCATCCATACGATCAGGGCCGACCGCAAAAAAACCGGCATCCCCGAGGTCCGGGAAAGAACGAAAGACGTGGCCCGTTTTTTGTTCGGCCAGGCCAAGACGCTCAGCGCCCAGGAGATCACCGGCGACCTCCTCGAAGTCGAACTGAACCGGGAAGGCCTTTCGTTACTTGATACCGTCGAACAGATGGCGATCCGCAAATCCGGGATTGTCAGAGGGCACATCCTTTTTGCCCAGGCAAACTCCCTGGCCAATGCCATTGTCGACGCGGACTTGGCCTTAACCCGGGAATGCCACATTAAATTCCTGGCCCCGGTCCGCGCCGGCGAAAGGGTACTGGCCAAAGCCCGGGTAACAAAGGCGAAAGGCCGGAGAAAAGAAGTGGAAGTTATTATGAAGACCAGAGAAAAGGTGGTCTTCAGGGGCGAATTTACCATCCTTTGCCTGGACGCCAGGTTCGCCTCGCGTCTAAAGATTAACAAAAAAGAGCTATTAGGTAATGAGGGGGAAAAAGCATGAAAAAAGTGGGTTTGTTGGCCACCGGAAGCTATGCACCGGAAAGGAAACTGACCAACAGCGACCTGGAGAAGATGGTTGACACCACCGACGAATGGATTACCACACGGACAGGGATTAAAGAACGACGGATTGCCGCTGATAATGAAGATGCCTCGGATATGGCGGTCGCAGCCGCCCGGGACTGTCTGGGAAAAACTGATCTCCGTCCCGATCTCTTAATCTCCTCCACGGCTACTGCTGAGAGGGCCTGTCCCTTCCAGGCCAGCATTGTCGCGAACCGTCTTAACCTGACCAACCTGGGAGCCTTTGACCTGAACGCGGTCTGTTCCGGTCTGGTCTACAGTGTGGCGGTGGCGAAAAGCATGATCCAGGCCGGGCCCTACCGGAACGTCCTGATCACCGCCAGTGAAAAAATGTCCATGCTTACGGATTATACCGACAGAGCCAGTTGTGTCCTTTTTGGCGACGGCGCCGCTGCGCTTATGCTCAGTTCGGAAGAGCCGGAACATGAGATCCTCGCCACTGAGTTGGGGCTTGACGCCACCGGCAGCGATTATGTGATCATGGGCGGCCGGGAAGACTATTATTTGCGCCAAGACGGTCGGAAAGACTTTAAATTCGCCGTGACAATCCTGGGTGAAGTGATTAACCGTCTCCTCCGTGAAAGCGGAGCATCCAAAAACGACGACTTTTACATCGTTCCGCACCAGGCCAACTATAGGATCCTGGAATCGGCCGCCCGCGACAACAAGATCCCGATAGAACGTTTTATCTATAATATCGACCGCTATGGCAATACCTCTTCCGCCTCCATCGGGCTGGCCCTGGACGAGGCGGTGAAGGAAGGACGCTTCAAAAAAGGCGACCTGGTCGTGCTCGTCGGGTTCGGCGGCGGCCTCAGCTGGGCCAGCGCAGCCATACGCTGGTAGCTCGTAGCTCGTAGCTCGTAGCTCGTCACTCGTCGCTCGTGTGCAAGCTTGCCGTTGGAGTTATATACCTAAAACCTGGGCCCGGCGTCCTACCACAGCGCACCGGGGGACGCCTTGTTCCTCGCCTGCAGTCTCGTCGCTCGTCGCTCGTGTACAAGCTTCCAGAACTCTATCGTCTGGCGGGAACTCCGGGAAACCGGAGTCTGGATTCCTTGGTTCCGGTTTCGTGGAGCCCCCGCCGGTTTCGAACTCCGTCCGGACCCGTCTTATCTCAGCCGCCAGACCGTAGCCTCATAGGGACGGAGTTCCCTGTTTGCGCATTCCGGGTAATTTGAAAGCAAACGTAAGCCTTCCGGCGGCTTCCCGCGGCGTTTCCGTTTTTCCCGGCTCAGGTTGCACTCCACATAGAAAACGGCCTGATCATCCCGGCGGTAGTACGCAAAAAGATCGCGGGTCCTTTTATGCACAAACTCTATCTCCCCATAGACCAGTACCGGATGGGTCTTGCGCAAATGGATCAACTTCCGGTAGAAATTCAAGACCGAATTTTCCATCTTCATCTGGTCTTCCACATTGCAGGTTTTACAGTCGTCATCCGTTCCGATCCAGGGCTCCACTTCCGAAAAACCGGCGTACTCCGCGTTTTTCCACTGCATGGGGGTACGGGAGTGATCGCGGCTGCCCGCCAGGATCCGCCGAAACGCCGCCTGCTCACCCATGGCTTCCCGCCATATGTTATATAAGTTCAGACTCTCCACATCGCGCAGGTCCGCGATGGACCGGAAATCCTTGTTGACCATCCCAAGCTCCTGGCCTTGGTAGATAAAGGGCGTACCGGGAAGGGTCAG
>JAAYIC010000130.1 GCA_012735195.1 Bacillota bacterium | reverse complement strand
TATAACTCCGGTTGGCTTACCGCCTATTTTATCGCCCTTGCAGCAACGCTTGTACTGACCATCATTTTTGGGTCGCGCAAAAAAGTTGTCCTGACAATCCTTGGGGTGTTGGCCGGTTCGCTATTATTGTTGGATTTTTACAACCTGTCGCAATTTGTCGCGGTGTTTGACAGTTTTGGTAAACAGGGTTTGAAGGTGCTCCAGGACTACTTGCCCCATCTGGCGGCGGTAGTCGGGACTCTGGTTTATTGGGGGCTTTTGAGCCTCTATAATTGGATCTTCCGGTAGGTTTTTTCAAGCCGGAGAATATTAATTTACTGATTTTTTGTGAAGAGCAGGTTATGGGGGCTTTTTGTCGAATATACAAGATATTCGGCAAAAGCCCCTTTTTTCACAGGCGGATGCCTTTGCTTTTTTGGAAAAGGAGGCCGGGAAGTGAAAAAAACCTTTTCGTGTTTGACAGCGCTTTCTTTATTGCTCCTCCTCTGCCTGCCCACCGCCGGCGCCGGGGACCAGGTCACACTCCACTCCTATTGGGAGCTTTTTCACAAGTTTGTGGGGGGCAGGGTTTGGACGACTACGGAACTCCGGCCTAATCTTGATTTGACCATGGGCTATATTGTCGAAGGCCACCAGCATGCCCCGGATAAACTCCATACCGGGCTGGACCCGTTTTTCTTCACCGCCCGGACGGACGTGGGGGTTTTCACTTTTGGCAAGTTCAGGCCGGAGTGGGGTTACGGCCCTTTTGACTCGGTGATGCTCTCCGGTTATGCCCCGGGGATGGTCGGCCTGAAGTGGACCGGTGCTTTTGAAAAATTCGATTATGAAAGGTTCTTTTTTTGGCTCAACGCGGAACGGGGGAAATTTTACGGGCACCGGTTTTCCTTGCCGGTCTACCCCGGAGTCAGCCTGGGGGTCAAGGAAACAGCCATCTATCTACGGGATTTTGACGGGATGTGGCTTTGCTATCTCCCGTTTTGGCCGTTTTATCTGAACAAATATATACCTTCAGTTGAAAACACCAGCATTGACAGTAACAGCATCGGGCTGGACCTCGTGGTTGATCTGGCGGATTTCCTGATCTATGGCGATCTCCACGTCACTGAGTTCCCGCTGGGAGCGGAGAAAAAGAACCTGCCGATCTACGGGGCTAAGGCCGGTCTTGAGCTCAAGAGGTTGTTCAGGGAGGACCTCTCCCTGCAGGTCGAATATGTGCGGACCATGAATTACCTGTACTCCAAGAGAGATCCGCGGTTGGCCTATGAATACCAAGGACGTCCTTTGGGCAGCCCGTTGGGGCCGGATGCGGAACGCCTGGGCTTTTTGACCAGCTACCGGGTAAACCCCGATTTGACCCTGTATTTCGGTTACCGCCGGGAACGTAAAGGCGAGGGAAAAGTGGGAGACTATTATGAGAATGTTGAGGAAGGCCGGGAGAACCTTTTCCTCTCCGGGGTGGTGGAAGAGCGCCACATCCCGGTGGGCGGGTTCTGGTACCGGTTCCTTCCCGGTTTGGAACTGGAGTTATTAGTGGAGGCCCAGTTTCTGAAGAACGCTGAACACCAGCCGGGTGAACCGGGGACACGGACAGCCGGTTACCTGACTCTGCGTTGGACGTTTTAGGGACCTATAAACAGCTATGGGGTGAGGATGTGGAACACGTCTTGGTTACCGGCGGCGCCGGTTTTATCGGCAGCCACCTGGTGGACCGTTTGTTGGCTGAGGGAAAACAGGTTACAGTGGTAGATAATTTTGATCCATTTTACGACCCGGAAATGAAAGAAGAGAATGTCCGGGCCCACTATGATTATGCCGGTTACCGCCTGGTCCGGGCCGATATCCGGGATCCGGAAGGTTTACGCCGGGAGTTGCGGGAGGATTTTGACCTCATCATCCACCTGGCGGCCCGGGCCGGGGTGCGTCCCAGTATTGAAGAGCCCCTGCTCTACCAGGAGGTAAATATCCGGGGGACGCAAAACATGTTGGAACTGGCCAGGGAACGCCGGGTCGAGCGGTTTGTTTTTGCCTCTTCGTCCAGTGTCTACGGGATGAACCCTCGGGTACCCTGGCGCGAAGATGACCAGGTGTTGCTGCCGATCAGCCCCTATGCCGGGACGAAGGTCAGCGGCGAGCTTTTAGGCCATGTTTACCATCACCTGTACGGGATCTCCTTTATTGGCCTGCGGTTCTTTACGGTTTATGGCCCCAGGCAAAGGCCGGACCTGGCGATCCATAAGTTCGCCCGTTTGCTGCTGGCCGGGAAACCGTTGCCGGTCTACGGCGCAGGCGAGACCAAGCGGGACTATACCTATATTGACGATGTGGTCCAGGGGGTTATGGCCGCCGCCCGGTTGCCGGCCGGCCGGTATGAACTGATCAACCTGGGAAATAACCGGACGGTTACGCTAAAAGAGTTAATCCACAGCCTGGAAGAGGTATTCGGGGTCAAGGCCCGGCTCCGGTACCTCCCGGAGCAGCCGGGGGATGTCCCGCAAACCTACGCCGATATCACGAAGGCCGCCGCCCTGTTGGGCTACCGGCCGGAGACGCCTTTACGTAAGGGTTTGGAAGAATTTGCGCGCTGGCTGGAGAAACATCTGGCCGTGCAGCGTGTAGGATAATGATAAAATATAAATAATTATCAAAAAAGTGCAATGTTACAGGAGGAGACAGGGAAATGAAGATAGCTGTCATTGGTTCAGGTTACGTAGGGCTGGTTACAGCGGCCTGCCTGGCGGATTTCGGGCATTTTGTGACAGCGGTCGATAAAGACCAGGAGAAAATTGCCGCGCTGAAAGCGGGGAAGATCCCCATTTATGAAATAGGCCTGGAAGAGATTGTCCAGAGGAATATGAAGGAAAAGCGCCTTTCTTTCTCAGGTAACCTGGGGGAGGGGATTCAGGGGGCGCAGGTGATCTTTATCGGGGTCGGCACGCCGCCCCTGGAGGACGGTTCGGCCGATTTACACCATGTGGAAGAGGTGGCCAAGGAGATCGCCCAGCATTTGACGGAGTATGCGGTGATTGTCAACAAGTCGACGGTCCCGGTGGGTACCGGCCGGCGGGTGAAGGAGATTATCGCCGCCAACCTGCGGGCGCTGGTGGAATTTGATGTGGTGAGTAACCCCGAGTTTCTCCGCGAAGGGAGCGCGGTCACGGATTTTACCCATCCGGACCGGGTGGTGATCGGGACCGAATCGGAGCGGGCACGGAAGATCATGGAAGAAGTCTACCGGACCCTTTATCTGATTGAGACGCCGTTTGTCTTTACCAACCTGGAGTCAGCGGAGTTGATCAAATACGCCAGCAATGCCTTTTTGGCGACAAAGATCACTTTTATTAATGAAATCGCCGACCTCTGCGAAGCCGT
>JAAYIC010000045.1 GCA_012735195.1 Bacillota bacterium | reverse complement strand
GCTTTTTCAGAAACAAACCAAGGAACCATGGGAAGAAACGGAGATCTGCATCTTCCTCACGCCTTATATTGTTTATGAAGAAGAGGAGGAGGGGGTCCGGCCGGGTACCGCAAGAAGACCGGCAGTGGAAGAGGTAGATCTGGAGGTGGTCTGGCCGGACGCCATCACGGAAGAACCCGGCCCCATTGAAATGGTTATTGTCCATCCGGAGGAGAAGCCGGCAACCGTGGCGCCGGAGGTAGTGGACGATCACGAAGAGGAGGAAGAAGAGGAAACGGCCTGGAAGGAGCTGGGCGGGAAATACCATGACGAACAGGTCCGTGATTTGCCCGCGGCGAGAGCAGAGGAAGAGCAAGAAGCAGCGCCGGAATCGGTAAAACCGGGTTTTCGCCTTACTTACCAGGTTCAGCCCGGCGATACGCTGGCGGGGATTGCAAAAAAATACGGGATTCCTCCCGGGAGTATCCTGGCGGAAAATAAAGATACAGATAGACTTTTTCCTGGACAGTATTTAGTTTTGCCCATTCCCGAATCCCATCTTTACCCGTTAAAGGCAGGGGAAACCTTATGGCGCCTGGCGAAACGCTACGGTACCACCGTAGAATTACTGATGGAGATTAACGGCATCACCGATGTTACTGTCTTGAAAACCGGATGGATAGTCATTCTGCCGGTACCGGCGGATCAGATTGTGGATGACCGTTATTAAAAAGAAGCTCCCAAAGGCTGCGGGGCGGCCGGCATCTTTGGCATTGGCTGCGGGGCTGTTCTCCCCAACGGAACTCCTTCTCTTCCGTTCTGCGGCAGTACGGCCCCGGCAGTAGCCCGCTTTCGCGGCAGAGCTGGAGTTTGAGAAGACGGTGTTTGGAACAATGGAGTACCGGGTCATGCCCGCCCCGAAAGTACTCTTTTTTTTGTGGACAGGCCGGGGTGGCCAAGAGCCCGGTTTCCCGGCAGATTGGGCGGGCGACGATCCCAGGGGGGACCGGGAATCCGGAGTTTGCTTCTCCGGCCAAGGCCTTGTTGATAAAATCCACCCAGACCGGGGCCGCCAGTCTCCCGCCGCCTCCCGGCAGGGGATGGTTGCGGTCATGGCCGATATAGACAACAGCCGCCAGTTGGGGGGTGTAACCGGCGAACCAGGCGTCCCGGTTTCCTTGGGTGGTCCCGGTTTTGCCGGCGGCCGGGTGTTGCAGTTTTTTCCCGGCCTCCGCTGCGGTGCCGCCGGGCTTTAAAGTGTCTTGCAGGGCTGAGGTAAGAAGAAAGGCCAGGCGCGGGTCGAGGACCTGCCGCGAATGGGGCCGGCGTTGCCAGAGGAGCCTCCCGGAC
Organism: Bacillota bacterium; assembly: GCA_012735195.1. Classification (GTDB taxonomy): domain Bacteria; phylum Bacillota; class UBA4882; order UBA10575; family UBA10575; genus JAAYGG01. The sequence continues at coordinate 59,089 of JAAYIC010000045.1, read as the reverse complement.
CGGTCGTATATGGCCTTCACCGCCCAGGGCATAACCGCCCGCCCGCCGTTGGCCAGGGGAAGATAGGCGGTGAGCAACTCCAGCGGGGTGACTTCCGCCGTGCCCAAGGCCAGGGCGATATGGGAAGGGAGGGGGGATGTGATCCCGAGACGGCGGGCCATGCCAATTACAGGCGTCATTTTCAGTTCATGGTGAAGCGAGACCGCTGCGATATTGCAGGATACGGCCAGTGCCTCTCTGAGGCTCAGATCCCGGTGGTGATAGGGCTGGTCGCCGTAATCCACCGGTTCATAGATGCCGGTGGGGCTTTCCCAGGTGAAGGGCTGGCAGGAGATGTTGGAAGCCAGGGTATAACCGGCTTCCAAGGCCGCGAGATAAACAAAGGGCTTAAAGGCCGAGCCCGGCTGGCGCCGGGCGTGGGTTGCCCGGTTAAAGGAGGTTTGGGTATAAGAGGTTCCTCCGGTCAGGGCCTTGATCGCCCCGGATCTGGGGTCAACAGCAATCAAGGCGCCTTGCGGCTGACCGGCTTTTTGGTAAGGGGCGAGGCCCTTTTTCAGGGCTGTTTCCGCCGCCTCCTGGCACCGTAAGGAAAGGGTTGTTTCAATGGTCAAGCCCATGGTGCTGAGCCGGTCCCGGTCGACCCGGAGGAGCCGGGCGGCTTCTTCCAAGGCGAAGTCGAGGAAATACCGGGCTTGTCTAGGTTGGCGTCTCAGGCCGGGAAGGCGGAGGCCTTCCTTGAGGATTTCCTCCTTTTCCCCAGCCGACAGGTACCCGGCGCTTTCCATCCGTTGGAGCACCACTTTTATCCGGTCCTCTGCGGCATTCCGGTCAAGATAAGGAGAGTAGAGGGCCGGTCCTTTGGGGAGTCCGGCCAGGAGGGCCATTTCGGCCCGGTTTAGCTCTGCCAGTTCCCGGCCGAAGTAGGTTTGAGCGGCGGTCTTCACCCCGTAGGCGCCGTGGCCGAAATAGATCTGGTTGAGGTACATCTCCAGGATCTGCTCTTTAGTATAGTGGAGTTCCAGGCGGAAAGCATAAAGAACCTCCTTTGCCTTGCGCACCAGGGATCTTTCGGCATAGAGGTAACCGGTCTTGGCCAACTGTTGGGTGATGGTGCTTCCTCCCTGCAACCCCCGGCGGATAAAGAGGTTATGATAGAGGGCCCGGAAAAAGCTGACCGGGCTGAAACCGCTGTGCTCATAAAAACGGTGGTCTTCAACAGCCAGGACCGCCCGGCAGAGAAAATCCGGGATTTCCCTGAGGACCGCCGGCTCCCGGTGCTCTTTGTAGAGGGCGGCGATCACCTCGCCCTGGTCACTTAAGACCCGGGTGGTCAAGGGTTGATTGGGAGCGCCCGGTGGCAGGCAGAAAAAGACCAGGAGCGCTCCGGTGAGGACTAAAAAAAGCCGCCAGCAGAAGATCCGGATCCTGTTCTTCATCTTATTGGGCCAGGGCTATGGCCTCCACGGGACGGCTCGCGCGCGCTAACCCGCCGGCTAAGGCGTAAACCCGGTAATCCAGATCAGGAAAGATATTATCCTTCTCTTCCAGGCTGCGCAGGAAATCTTCATTGATGTTCCCGGAGATGATCTCGTCGTAGAGCCGCAGAAAGCGCCCGATATGGTCTTTGGTCCGTTTCACCGCGTATTGAACCACGGTTCCGGTTTTCATAATAAACGCCCAGTCACTGCTCTGCGCCAGCAGAACTTCACGGGCCGCCTGGTTCAGCGCCCGGCGCAAGTCCCCGGAGGCATCAGGGAACCTCCGGGCGAGTTCGGTCATGCGGCGGGTGATCTGGTGAAGATGCCGGTAGATCCAGTCGTTGCTTCCTTCCAGCCAGACCTCGTTAAAACCCTTATACCCCCAACTGGAGAGGGAGGGGAGGCTGACCTGGTTTTTTGGGTAAATCTCCAGGTAGTCGCTGGGAGTAATCAGTTTGATGGTCTTTTGGTCGTAATAGATCTTCCGGATCAGAAAATCCAGCCACTGCGGTCCCTCAAACCACCAATGGCCAAAAAGCTCCGCATCATAGGGCGAGACCACAATGGGCCGGCGGTCCAGGATCGAGGCGAGATATTCAATCTGTTTTGTCCGGTTGAACATGAAGTTGCCCGCGTGGATGGCCGCTTTTTCCCGGGCGTGGGCCGGGATATACGGTTGTTTTTCATGGGTGGGGCCTGTTACCCGGTAATACTTAATCCCCGTATTAATCCGGGTCCCGTTGGGGTGGATATACGGGCGGATATAATCGTACTCCAGGTCAAACCCGATGTCCCGGTAAAACTCCCGGTAATCATAGTCCCCGGGGTACCCTTCCCTGGCGCTCCAGACCTGTTTTGACGATTCCAGGTCCCTTCCGAAGGCGGCAACCCCCGAGGGGCAGTAAACCGGGGCAAATACGCCGTAGTTGGGCCGGGGCGAGGCGTGCAGAACGCCGTGGGCATCGGTGAAAAAGAACCTTAGCCCATAATCCCGGAGGATCTCGTCGTCACCGGGGTTATATCCACACTCCGGCAGCCAGATGCCTTGCGGCGGGCGGCCGAAGAGGCGGGTGTGGTACTCCGTGGCGTAATGGACTTGGGCGCGGACCCCTTCCCGGTGGAGCATAAGCGGCAGGTAACCGTGGGTGGCGCCGCAGGTAATAATCTCTAAGAAGCCTTCTTCTTGCAATTTCCGGAAAGGAGAAATCAGGTTTTTTTGGCATTTCTCCAGGAAATACCAGCGAGAATAGGAGAACATCTCCAGGTACATCCGGGCCAGCTCATGGAATTCCGGCAACCAGCTGGTCCGGGCCACTTCTTTTTCCGCCAGTTCGATGAGTCTTTCGATATGCCGGAGATAGCGGTCTTGCAGCTAGGGGTCGGAGAACATCGCCGCCAGCGTCGGGGTGAGGCTGACCGTAATCCGGTATTTGACGCCATCCTCCGCCAGTTTTTCAAAGACCCTGAGCAGAGGGATATAGGTTTCAGTGATCGCTTCGTAGAGCCAGTCTTCTTCTAAAAACTTTTCATGCTCCGGGTGCCGGATATATGGGAGATGGGCATGGAGCACCAGAGCCAGGTAACCTTTTTCCATAAAAAAACCCCCTTTATTCGCTCGCCTGTTGCCGGATGATTGCAGGCTGGGCCTCTTCCCGGATTTGGTCGCCGGTTTCCCGGGAGACCTGAGTGGTAATAGTAATCGTCTCCCCGCCATCCCGGGAGACAGCGGTGACCGGGATGGTCTGGATGCCGTCGGGCAAGGCCATCCGCATCGTGAAGGTACCGTCGGGACGGAGTTTGACCGGGCGCCCTTGCAAGGTAAGGGAGGCATCGGGTTCCGTCGCCCCGTAGACGATCAGCTCCGCATCGAGGACCAACCAGAAACGGCGTTCCCGAGGCCGGACCCCCACCGGACTGGAGATACTGCTGACCACACCGGAGCCGGCTTCCCGTTCCAACCGTTTAATGAGGGACTCCACAAGTTCAACAGAGCTTTCACCCCAACCGGCGCCACTGGCCAAACGGTAAAGACGGCGGAATTTTTCTTCGACAATCATCCACTCTTCATCGATCACCGGGGAAACGCTGTCGCGCGGGGTGGTGACTTTATTGGACCGGGCAAGTGTGTGAAACTTTCCGTCCAGAGTATAATAACCGAGGTCAACCTGGTATTCTTTGTCCGGTTCGCCCACGTTGATATACCAGTTGTTGGCCAAATGATTAATAGAGATATCAAAGAACTCGGGTTCGCAGGTTCCGGGTTGGCGCCGGGATAGATTATATACCCGGAGCGTCAAGGGTACCCTCTCCCACCCCGCAAAGATCCGGCTGAGTTCAGCTTTGAGTTCCTCCCGGAAGTCCCAGTAGGCATAGATCCAGTAGGGATCCCGGACCAACAAAACAACGGCGGTTTCATTGTATGAGGGGGGGAGCTCGAAACTGCTTTCTTCCAGCCGTTCCTGCTTGGCGATGGTTTTTGTTTCCATGACAGCAGACAGTGGCGTGGAAGGGTCGGGCGGGGTTGGCAGCGCCGAAGGCGATGCCAAGGTTTTTTGGGAAAAATAGCGTTTGGTCTCCTCTTCGCTGTGGAATTTTCCCATCAGTTCTTCCCGGGTTATTGTTAACACTTTATCGTGTTCGTTTTCTGCAGAAAAAGGTTGTTCTTTGGGCATTTTTACCGGTTTTTCCGGGCTCAATGCCACTCCCCCTTCCAATCAAAGTCTGACCTGTTTTCGTAATTACCTTTATAATATGGCTCCAAGGATCAGGGAATATACACAACAGAACAGGCGTTGTTTTGGCTGTTCTTATCATCCCCTTTCTTTTGGAAAAAAACCCAAAAAGTTTTGGGTGGTTTTTATTGGCCGGGACGGACCTTTGACCTTTTTCCATCCGGGGCGGGCCGGGAGCGGGAGACGGGGATAAAACCGGTTGCTGCCGGCAAAAATAATTCTGGAGGTGAGCGCTGGAATGGATGGTTTACAACCGTGGGAAGCCTTTACCGAGTTATTCCCCATGTCCAGGTTCTTTGACCAGGGTTTTTGGCAACCGTCGGTGGATGTGGTCGAGAGAGCCGGGGAATTCATCGTCCGGGCCAACCTCCCCGGGATGAAGCGGGAGGATATTGAGTTGACGGTGGATGAAAACTCCCTGACACTGCAGGGAGAGATCCGGGAAGAAAAAACTGCGGAAGACGAGCGGTTTTACCGGAGGGAACGCAGAAGGGGTTCATTTATCCGCCGGATCCCCTTGCGGGTCCCGGTCCGGGCCGAGGCCGTCAAAGCCGCTTTTAACGACGGCGTCTTGGAAGTCCGTCTGCCCAAAGTTGAACCGGCCATACCGCAGGGACGGCGGATTGAAATTCAATAGCCCCCAAAAGCGGGGGCCTATTTACTATTGGTACCTGCCTTCGCATTGGTGCGCGGCACGCCTATATACATATACACAATGAAAACCGGATATTCTCCGGTTTTTTCTTTTCCCTGGGGAGCCGGATGGTGAACCCGCCTCCGGCGCCCGGCGGGAATCTTAGAAAAACTCGGCGCCTTCGGCCAGGATTTTTTTGATCTCGGCAATTGCTTCTTCGGGTTTTTTAACAGAGAACATCAGGCCGGCCTTCCGGTATTCGGAAAAGAGATCGCCCAGGTCAAAATCGAGCAGAATGACGGTTTTACCGTTTTTTAAAGCCAAAGCGATTTCGGAGATGGTTCCCATCCGCCCCGGCAAGGCCACCACCACATTACTGGTGAGAGCATTTATAAAGTTTCGTCCGTCGCCAAAGCCCGTCAAAATGGGTATGTCGATGTATGGCGAAGCGTTGGCGGCGTTGCGGTCCGGGAGGATACCAACGGTCAACCCTCCGCACTCCCGGGCCCCTTTGGCGGAGGCGTCCATCACCCCGACCCCACGGCCGCCGTTCAATAAAACCCAGCCTTCTTGGGCAATTAACTTTCCCAGCTTATACGCAAGGCGGCAAACATCCTCGGATGCGCCTTCCCCTCCCCCCATGACGCCAACAACCAACTTTCTCATCCCCATTCCTCCTTTGCTTTTGGCGCTCTTTCATAATTATATATAGTTCACCGGAGGCCCGGCGCCTCCTCACAAATTCATTAAAAAGCGGTAAAGATAGATCTTTGTACCGCTAAAGGCAACAAACAACGCTGGAAAAGAGCGGGCTTTTGGTTTGTAAAATTATTGTTGCACAGCCGCAGAAAAAGGAAAAAGGGGAGGATTAACCCGTCGGGTAAAGAAGGATTCCTATAGGAAATTCTGAAGGGTAATCCCTTATTGTAACGAATATATAATAGACGACAGGCGTCTTAATGGAGCGGGAGGTATCGTTCGATGAAAAGGGCTTTGATTGTCGTTGATCTCCAGAATGATTTCTGCCCCGGCGGCGCGTTGGGGGTGGCCGGCGGCGACGAGATTATTCCGGTAATCAACCGGTTGATAAACTCCTTTGAAATAGTGGTTTATACCCGGGATCGGCATCCGGAAAACCATGTGAGCTTTGCCGAAAATCCGCAATTCACCGATAAATCCTGGCCTCCGCATTGTGTGGACAGTACGCCGGGGGCGGACTTCCACCCGGATTTACTGGTGCGAACCGACGGTATCATTGTTGACAAAGGGACAGACCCGGAGGTGGAAGCCTATAGCGGTTTTCAAGATACGGGGCTGGCGGAGAAGTTGCGGGCGCGACAAGTGGATACGGTCTATATAACAGGCCTGGCTACCGACTACTGTGTGAAAGCCACGGCCCTGGATGCTTTAAAAGCGGGTTTCCGCACCTTCGTGGTGGCCAATGCCTGCCGGGGTGTGGACTCTCCCCCTGGGACGGTGGAAAAAGCCTTGAGCGAGTTGCGTGAGGCCGGAGTTGAGATTATCACCGATGATGAGATAGGGAGTAGTGCAGAATGACGGAGACAACAGTCAACTGGCTGCAAAGGAAAGACATGGCCCTGCTCACCGATTTTTATGAACTGACGATGTTGTACGGGTTTTGGAAGAAAGGCCATGAAAAACGACGGGCTTGTTTCGAATATTTTTTCCGGGAACTGCCGCCGCATAACGGCTTTGCCTTGTTTGCCGGTTTGGATCAGGTTCTCTCTTATATCAGTAATTTCTCTTTTACGGACGAAGATCTAAGCTATCTCCGGCAAGTGGGTTTTCCCGATGAATTCCTGGACTATCTGCGGTCTTTTCACCTGGAGATCGATCTCTGGGCGGCGCCCGAAGGCACGGTGGTCTTTCCCTATGAGCCCCTGGTCCGTGTGGAGGGGCCGCTGGCTTCCGCCCAACTTTTGGAGGCCTTTTTGCTCAACGCCTTAAACTACCCGACTTTGGTGGCGACCAAGACGGCGCGGATCTGTTATGCTGCGGAAGGGGATCCGGTGATCGAGTTCGGCCTGCGCCGGGCGCAGGGTCCGGACGGCGGGGTAACCGGCAGCCGGGCCGCATATATCGGCGGTTGTGTAGGAACCTCCAACGCCTTGGCCGGCCGGATCTATGGGATCCCGGTCAAGGGTACCCATGCCCACAGCTGGGTGATGAGTTTCGACAGTGAACTGGAGGCCTTCCGGGCTTATGTGCAGATCTTCCCGGATAACCCCATCCTATTGGTGGATACCTATGACCCGTTAACCAGTGGTATTCCCAATGCCGTAAAGGTTTTCCAGGAATTCCGGGAGAATGGGCTGCCGCTGCGGGGGGCGATCCGGCTTGACTCCGGGGACCTCGCCAAACTTTCCAAAGAGGCGTGGCGCCTCTTCCGGGAGGCGGGGTTTGAAGACCCGGTGATCGTCGCCTCCAATGAACTGGATGAAGATTTGATCGCCGATTTAAAACGCCAGAAGGCAAAGGTGAATTCGTGGGGTGTGGGGACACACCTGATTACTTCGCGGGACCACCCGGCCTTGGGCGGCGTCTATAAGATCGTTGCCGTCCAAAGCGGGCAGGAGTGGGAACCGAAGATAAAAATCTCCGGTAATATCAGCAAGATCACCGATCCCGGACGCAAACAGGTGGTCCGCTATCATCTACCCAACGGTGCACCCTTCGCCGATTTGCTCTATTTGGAAGGCGAGGAGGTCCAAACCGGCGAAGTCAGGGGTTTTGACCGGGAAAACCTCTTCAAGGAAGTGAACTTTACCGCCGGGTCCGGGAGACCCCTCCTCCAAAAACTGGTGGAAAAGGGGAAACTTTTGGCCGCACCGGAGAGCCTAGAGGCCGTCCGGGAGCGGGCCCTCGCCAATCTGGCCGCGCTTCCCGGCGAGTACCGGCGGTTGCGTTATCCGCAAACTTATAGCGTGTTGTTGTCCCCCGGAGCCGCCGCCGTTAAGCGGGAGCTCCTGACAGAAGCTGGTTTTTTTGGCCGGCAGTGAGGCGGGAAAAGGAAGCGGTCCAGATTATAACAGAAGGAATCTCCCGGCTGATTGCGAATTTCTTGTGAGTGCTTGTGAGTAACAGAATGTATCAGGGATGTAACGGAGGTGAAGCCGGTGTCAACTGCTGTAAACGTAAAATCGGCAAAAAGAAGATCCCAGATGCAGTTGCCGTTGCTTCCCCTGCGGGGAGTAGTTGTTTTCCCTTCGATGGTGGTACCCCTGGACGTGGGCAGGGATAAGTCGGTTAGTGCCCTGGAAGAGGCGATGGTAAAGGATAAGATGATCGTCCTGGCCGCCCAGTATCAGGCCGGGATCGACAACCCTTTGGCCGGTGATATCTATCCCTATGGAACCATGGCAGAGGTTAAGCAACTTCTGAAATTACCCGATGGTACCCTCCGGGTATTGGTGGAAGGGGTTTGCCGGGTTGAGATCATAAAATATATCCAGACCGAACCCTATTACCGGGTCCTGGCCGGAAAAATCGAGGAAACACGGGAGAAAAGCCCGGAGGATGAGGCTCTGATGCGGACCGTACTGGTCAATTTCGAAGAGTACGTGAAAAAGGGGAAAAACATCCCTCCGGAAGTACTCTCGTCCGTACGCAATATCGAAGAACCCGGCCGGCTGGCTGATATCATCGCCGCCCACCTCAATCTCAAGATCGAGGATAAACAGAAGATCCTCGAGTCGATTTCCCCCGGGGAACGCTTGGAAAAACTCTGCGCTATTATCATCCGGGAGTTGGAAGTCTTGGAGGTAGAACGGAAGATTCAGCTCCGGGTAAGAAAGCAGATGGAAAGGTCGCAAAAAGAGTATTACCTGCGCGAGCAGATTAAGGCCATCCAAAAAGAGCTGGGCGATCATGACGACCGCCTGGCCGAGATCGATGAATACCAGCAGAAAATAAAAGAACAGAATTTACCGGAGGAGGTAAAGGAAAAGGCCCTCCGGGAAGTGAGACGTCTGGAGAAGATGCCGCCGATGGCCGCCGAGGCGGTAGTGGTCCGGAACTACCTCGACTGGCTGTTGGCGCTGCCCTGGGATGTCTATACCGAGGACCATTTGGACTTGGAAGAGGCCCAGAGGATCCTTGACGAGGATCATTACGGCCTGGAGAAGGTAAAAGAGCGGATCCTTGAATACCTGGCCGTTTGCTGGCTGACGAAAAGCCTGAAAGGACCGATCATCTGCCTCATCGGCCCGCCGGGAGTGGGTAAAACCTCCCTGGCCCGTTCGGTCGCCAGGGCGCTTAACCGGAAATTTGTCCGCTTTTCCCTTGGTGGGGTCAGGGACGAAGCGGAAATTCGCGGACACCGCCGCACTTATATCGGGGCAATGCCCGGGAAGATCATCCAAATCATGCGTCAGGCCGGTTCCAAAAACCCCGTGATTCTGCTGGATGAGATTGACAAGATGAGTGTGGATTTCCGGGGAGACCCCTCCTCCGCCCTTTTGGAGGTGCTGGACCCCGAGCAAAACTGTAATTTTGGCGATCATTACCTGGAAGTAACCTTCGACCTTTCCCACGTACTTTTTATTACAACAGCCAATACCGCCCATAACATCCCGCCGCCGCTTTTGGACCGGATGGAGGTTCTCCACCTTTCCGGGTACACGGAAGAGGAAAAGGTGGAGATCGCCAAGAGGCACCTCTTGCCGAAGCAAATAAAAGAGCACGGTTTGCAAGCAGGAGATTTCACCCTCTCCAGCGGGTTGTTACAGGAGATTATCAGGTCCTACACGCGCGAGGCCGGTGTCCGCAACCTCGAACGTGAACTGGCAGCCATCGCCCGTAAGGTGGCGCGGCGCCTGGTTGGCGGCGCGAAGCCGCCGGTCCGGATTACCAGGCAAAACCTCCATAAGTATCTGGGGGTTCCCCGGTACCGTCATGGGACGGCGGAAAAGAAAGACCGGGTGGGGGTGGCCACCGGTCTGGCCTGGACGGAAGTGGGCGGGGACCTGCTCCACATCGAGGTCTCGGTGGTCAAAGGTAAGGGCGAATTGATTCTTACCGGCAAATTGGGCGAGGTTATGCAGGAATCGGCGCAGGCGGCCGTGACCTACCTGCGCTCCCGGCCCCTGGGAATTGCCGAGGATTTTCATAAAAAGAACGATCTGCATATTCATGTCCCCGAAGGCGCGATCCCCAAGGACGGACCGTCGGCCGGGATCACCATGGCGGTGGCGGTTATTTCCGCTTTAACCGATATCCCGGTCCGGAGCGATGCGGCTATGACCGGTGAGATCACCCTTAGAGGCAGGGTGTTGCCGGTTGGCGGCCTCAAGGAGAAGGTCCTGGCCGCCCACAGGGCAGGGATTAAGAAGGTGATTCTACCCAAGGAAAACCTCAGGGATATGGAAGATATCCCTGCGAATATTGCCAGGAAGATTCTTTTTGTTCCTGTGGAGACTATGGATGAGGTACTCCGGGAGGCGCTGGTGCGCCCGGTGACCGTAGCACAAAGCGGTGGTCTGGCTCAAAATGGGAAAAACTGAAAACCTGCAGGAAAAATCCGCACGGATCCTGGAGTTTGACAAGATCCGCAAGATCCTCGCGGGCTTCACCGCTTCCAAACCCGGTGAAGAGTTGGCCCTTTCTCTGTGGCCCTCAACAGTCCTGGAGAAAGCGGCGCGGGCGCAAAAAGAAACCACAGAAGCCAGGGAATTATGGCAAACCGGTCGGGTTCCCCTGGACGGGATCTTCGACCTCCGGGTGGCGGCGGAGGGGGCCCGGAGGGGGAAGGTGCTATCTCCTGAAGAACTTTTGGCTACCGGTTCCACTCTCCGTGCCGCCAGGCTGCTCCGGGGCGTTCTGGGTGAGGAAGCAGAGGAGAGGGCGCCGGTCCTTTCCGCCCTGGCCGCGGGGCTGACAGTCTTCCCCCAGTTGGAAAAGGCCTTGGCCCAAGCCATTGGCCCCGACGGCGAGATCCGGGACGAGGCCAGCCCCGTCTTGCGCAACCTGCGCCGGCAAGCCCGGATGCTTCAGAACAACATCCGCGAGCGGCTCGATGCCCTTACCCGGTCGGGGGAGGCCCAGAAATATCTCCAAGAAGCACTGGTTACCATCAGAAACGGCCGGTATGTCCTCCCTGTCAAGCAAGAGTTCCGGCAGTTTATCCCCGGCATTGTCCATGACCAGTCCGCCAGCGGCGCCACGCTTTTTATTGAACCCATGGCTGTGGTGGAACTCAATAATAAACTGCGCCAGGTAGAAGCAGGGATCAAAGAGGAGATCGAAAGGATCCTTGCTGAACTCAGCCGCCAGGTCGGGGAGGCGGCCGCCGGGATCCTGGCGAACCAGGAGATTTTGGCCCGTCTGGATCTGGCCTTTGCCAAAGGCCGTTACAGCCTGAGTATCCGGGGAGCCGAACCGGTACTGAATACCAAAGGCCTTATCCGCCTCTTGCAAGCGCGCCATCCGTTGCTGGAAGGGGAAGTAGTCCCGATCGATCTTGAATTGGGCGGGGATTTTCATGTACTGGTCATTACCGGGCCCAATACCGGCGGGAAGACCGTCAGCCTGAAAACCACCGGGCTTCTGGCCCTAATGGCCCAGGCCGGTCTGCACATACCGGCCCGTTCCGGGTCGGAAATGCCGGTTTTTACCGGGATTTACAGTGATATCGGCGACGAACAGAGTATTGAGCAGAGCTTGAGTACTTTTTCTTCACATATGAGCAATATCGTCCCCATTATGGAAGCGGCGCAAGACCAAAACAGTTTGGTGCTCCTTGACGAATTGGGCGCCGGTACAGATCCGGCCGAGGGCGCAGCCCTGGCCACAGCGATCCTTAAGACCCTGCACCGTCGCGGGGTAAGGACCGTAGCGACCACCCACTACAGTGAGTTGAAGATCTTTGCTTATAACACCCCGGGGGTGGAGAATGCCTCGGTGGATTTTGCCCCCCGGACTCTGCAGCCTACCTACCGCCTGCTGACCGGGGTCCCCGGCCAGAGCAATGCCTTTGTGATCGCCGCCCGTCTGGGACTGGACAAGGCCATCATTACCCAGGCGGAAGGGTTGCTGGCCCCCGACACCCGGAACCTCGAGGAGTTGCTGGGTCAGATCGCAGAGGAAAAAAGAGAACTGGAGACGGAGCGGGAGAAGGCCGCTCGGCTCCGTGTGGCTTTGGAGAAGAAGGAGAAAGAGTATACGGAGAAACTTGCCCGTTTCGGAAAGGAACGGGAAAGCCTCCTGCGGGAAGCCCGGGAAGAAGCACGGGACCTGGTCCGGGAAACCCGCCGGGAGATGGAGAACCTCCTGCGCCGCCTGCGCGAGGCCCCCCCTGAGGAACAGAGCGACATTGCCAATGAGGCCCGCCGGCAACTGGCTGGACGGCTGGCGGGAATAGAGGAAGCCCCCGGACTTTTTGCGGGGGGAGGACCCTCCGGGGAGATTCTGCCCGGGAAAACCGTGCGCCTTTCCCATCTTGACCAGGAAGGGGTCGTTTTGGAAGTAATATACGGCCAGGCGCAGGTGCAGGTGGAAGGCGGTCTCCGGGTCTGGGTACCCTGCGCCGGACTGGTGGAGGTTTTTCGAGGCCCGGAACGGCAAGACCGGCAGGGAAAGGGAGGTATCGGGCAGGCGGCGGTCAAGAAGAGCGCGACCATCTCATCCCGGCTCGACCTCCGGGGGATGAATGTGGAAGAGGCGTTGGGAGCGGTTGATAAGTACTTGGACGAGGCGTTCCTGGCGGGTCTTCCTTCCGCCGTCCTGATCCACGGCAAAGGAACCGGGGCCCTGCGCGGCGCAGTCACCCGGCTTCTCAGCGGGCACCCGCAGGTAAAAAGCTACCGCCTGGGCGGGATTGGCGAAGGCGGGCTCGGCGTAACCGTGGTCGAACTGAAGAAATGAGGCAAAGACGGCGCCGTTCTCCGGATGGTATTCAACCTTTCTTTTGCGGAGGACGGAATTTTTTTAAAACTCCTGTACCTTGCAACAGCAGATAGAGACCGGCAAGAACCAGAAGTCCCGGCCCCCCGTAGTGCAAGAGGTAGCCCCAGCCAACCCCAAATTGAAAAAGGAGAATAATAACCCCGGTAATCACCAGGACTGTACCGAGAGCCTTTATGCCTTTGCTCTCTTTCTCCGCCACCGCCTCCGGCGGAGTACCGCCGGGCTTGGCCGACAGGCGCTGGGCACAGGTGATCGCATCGATAACCCCGTAAAACCAGAGGGCGATCAGGATGAGAGTGGTACTGACCAGCGCGGTGACGGGTCCGGGCTGGAGAGATTGGAGGTTTAGCGGCCTGGCAGTGAGAAACATGGGTACGGTGGTGAGCAGGGAATAAACTAGGACGCTGATGGTAGTGATGGTCACGGCAATCAAAATAACGGCTTTTCCGTAGTCCTCATTGTAGAGCTGGCCGACGCCGGGAAAAAGGGCGGAGAGGATCCCTCCGATTACGGGGTTTTTTTTACGGGCTTCAGCCAATTAAGACACCCCTTTACAAGTTTTTCCGGAGAATTAGATATGCAATTTATGCAATATATTTTATCATATGCGATGCCATATTTCTACTAGGGGATACTTATTTTAGGAGGCTGTGCCCGCCGGAAAATGTAAAGAAACCAGATGGTTGCCGGATCTTATGATCCGGGCGTTATTTCATCGATTTTTTCAAGGGTGGTGAGGTAGTGTTTTTCTTAATGCTCAAAGCGTATTTGGTGGGGTCGATCCCCTTTGCCTATATTTTTGCCTGGTTTGCCAAGAGACTCGATATAAGGAAGATTGGCTCCTGTAATGTGGGAACAACCAACGTCATCAAAGAGGCCGGGTGGTTGCCGGGGATCTTAACGGCCCTGGCCGATGGGGGCAAAGGCCTTTTGGCCGTACTGATCGGCAGCGCGGCCGGTAACGGGTGGGAGCTCTTCACCTTGCTTTTGGCGATCGTTGGACACAACTGGCCGGTATGGCTGGGGTTCCATGGCGGAGGGGGATTGGCCACTTTCATCGGGGGGATGCTCTTCGCCGGCAAATGGTGGGTTGTCCCGGTTTTGCTTGCCCTTTGGGGGGTGGCTTTTTTGCTGATCCGGGAGTACAACCGCAGCGCCCTGGTGGCCTGTTCCCTTTCGCCGTTCTTGTTGGGCTGGGTTCATGGGTCCTGGCGGTTTTTCTTCTTCGGGCTCGGCGCCGGGCTGGCCTTGGGGTCAAAATGCATCGTCAACCTCTGCCGGGAGGTGAAATCCCCGGCTTGACGTTGTTAGGGCTGATGTTGCAAGGCCGGGCATTGTAAGACCTGGCACTGTAAGGCCTGAACAACTGTGGGGGCTGACATGTAAGGACCAGTACTGGTACTGTAAAGCCTGTAAGTAAGGCCTGACGGTGTAAACCGCCAGGGGTAATACAGGCTGTTTTGTCGCTGCCCACCGCAACGCGCACCGCGGCTATCAGTTAGCAGCCGGCATCGGATCTTTTTTCAGTATTTTTCAGTAAGAACCGCGCCGGGGTAGTAATGGTCAAGGATTTCCCGGTATGAATATCCGGCGGCGGCCATACCGGCGGCGCCGCTTTGGCACATGCCGACCCCGTGTCCCCAACCGCCGCCGGTGAAGATGAAGTATTCCGGAAGGCCGTCCGGGCCCAGCTTTGGCTCGACAACAAAGAGACTGCTGCGCAATCCCCCCAGGCGGGAACGGATCGAATCTCCACTTATGCTGTGTTCGCCTGCGGTCCCCCGGATCCGGACCTCTTTCACCCGCCCGCTGGGGCCGCGCCCGGCGGTGGTAAGGGAGAGGATATCCCCGATTTCTCCTGCGCCTGTGCGGGCCAGACGCTCCTCCAATTCCTGGCGGGGGACCCATAATTGCCAGCGATAGGCGGCCCGGGCCGAATAGGCCGGGTTGGAGCTGTAGGTCAGGGGCCGCTCACTGAGCCACTTGGTCAAGACTGTAGGGGTCATGTAGGCGGTGATCTCCGGCGGCAGTTCTTTATCCGGGACGGCCTGCAGGTAAGAATAGTCAAAGTTCCAGACTTCCCGGCTGCTCTCGGTAAACCCCGCGGTGTTTGCCGAGTAAACAGCGGTAATCGGCCGGCTGTTATACGTAAGGATTTGCCCGCGGGTGGCATCCACCGCCGCCCGGGTGGAGGCATCCTCACTTTTGACCCCCGGGTAATAGGCGGAAAGGACCGAAGCCAGCAGGTCAAAACCGCGGGTTTCATAACGGCCCAGATTGGCGATGGTGTAGGTCCGGGCCGCCACAGCCTGGGCTTCCAGGGCGGCCGACGGCCAGGTGCAGGGCATCTCTGCCGGGACCACCGAGTACAGGTACTCTTCGATGTTTAGCCGGTTAACTACGGTCAGTCCGCTCGTGCGGGGCAAAAACTCCATTTGGCCGCGGTAGCTCCGGTCTTCCCGGCCGGCCCAGTAATAGCCTTCACCGTAGCTAAGGTTAAAAAGGGCGGTGGTGGCCCCGGGGTTTTCGTAGGAAAGCACCAGCGGGCGGTTGGATTTGCTTTTGTAAAACAGCGACCCGTCCGCCGCCTTTCTTACCTCAATGCCACCGGTGACCCGGCGGAAAATCAAAACTGTCTGGGGGGGGCCGCTGACTTTGGCGTGCGTGCCGGTTTCCGCGAGGGAAAAATAGGCCCCGGTTTTTACATAGATCTCCTGGAGCTTTTCGGCCAGTCCGATCCGGACCTCCGGGAGCCCCTCCCTGCCGGCGGCGGGCTGGACTTCCGGAAGAACCGTCGTTTCCAGGCGTTGCTGTTCTTCCTTGCGGTCTTTCTCGACCAGTAGCGGGTGGGCGGCTTCAAACTCTGCGCGTTCTTCTTTGATCGCCTGGTTCCAGGGAAGGCTTGTTTCCGCCCGCTGCAGCAGATTGTAGGCGAGCCCGTACTCACCCAACCGGGAATAAGTAGCGGCCAGCGGATAAAAAACCGCGGTCATATTTGGTTCCTGTTTCAATGCCTGCAGGAAATGGTCCCGGGCATTTTCATAGTCGCCGCGGGCAAAATAAAGCTCACCCAGGAAATAATGGGTGTTGGGCTGGTAGGATTGTAAAGCCAAGGATTTTTCCAGGCTTTCAATGGCGGCTGCTTCTTCTCCCAGATCCCTATAGATGAGACCCTGCCAGTAACAGGCCTCGGCGGTTTCCGGCAATAACCCGGCGTTTTCCAGGGCCAATCCGGGTTCGCCGGCCAGGTAGGCGGTGATGGTGAGTTCGAGGCGGTAACCGGTTTCTTCCGGGTACTCTTCAACAAGAGTAGCCAGGTGTTTTAGAGCTTCGGACATTTCCCCCTTTTCCCTGAGTAAGCGGATAAGGTCCAGGCGAATCTCTACGGAGGAAGGATAGCGGGTGAGGAGCCGGCTGTACCCGGCAATAGCGGCTTCAAGGTCTCCCTGGTAATAGAGGGTAGCGGCAGCGGCGATCTCATCCGCCGCCGGATCCTTCGTTTCCCCGGTCAACCTTGGCTTTTTGGTCCCCGGGAAAAGGAGAAGAGTTAGGAAAAAAAAGAAAAAACCGAAGAAAATAGTTTTTTTCTTTCTGGTTCGCATAGGAAGACGCCTCCGGAAAAAAATAGAAAACTCCTGTTAAAACCCGTAGATATATGATAATTTTATTCTATTTGTATTTATTCGGGAAGTCAATTGATAACTTTTGCCATCAGGGGGGAGAGGAATGAATGAACTATTATGGCTTATCCTTATGTTAACCACCTTCGCCGGGGTCTTGCTGGCTTTCAGGTTTTTTGGCCGGACGGGCCTCTATATTTGGACAGTAATGGGCGTAATCTTGGCCAACCTGCAGGTTTTAAAGATCATAGAGCTTTTCGGTTTAACCGCAACCATGGGGAATATCATCTACGGCTCATTATTTTTGGTAACAGATATCTTAAATGAGTTTTATGGTGAAAAAGAAGCACGGAAGGCTGTATATGCCGGTTTCTTCGCCTTAATTGCCACCACAATAATCATGCAACTCTGTCTGCTTTTCTCCCCGGCGCCGGAGGATTTTATCCAACCGGCCCTGGCGGAGATCTTCGGTTTTCTCCCCAGGGTCGCCGCAGCCAGCCTTATCGCTTACTTAATCAGCCAGCTCCACGATGTCTGGGCCTATGCCCTCTGGCGGAAAATTTTGCCGGGAATCCGGTGGCTCTGGCTCCGGAATAACTTCAGTACCATGGTCAGCCAGTTAATCGATAGTGTACTCTTTTGTACCTTGGCCTTTGCCGGCGTTTATTCCCGTGAAGTTTTCTGGTCGGTGATGGTAACTACCTATCTGTTTAAATTTGTTACCGCGCTCCTGGATACCCCCTTCATCTACCTATCGGTTTTGATCTGGAAACGACTGGGACAAGGAAAGACAGGGTGAGACAGGGGACGGTTCTGTGTCCCGACGGCTTAGACAAGGGACGGTTCTGTGTCGCACTGGGGAAGCGTGGGAACAGGTGGGAATTAGGATTATGGAACAGGGGACGGGTTCTGTGTCTGGGTGGGGCAAGGGTGAGCGAGGGAACGGTTGTTTCTGTTGGGCTGGAACTGGAGACGGTTCCTGTCGGTGGGTTGTGACCAGTCTCCGGCGTCCTGTTCGGAGTAGGCTGCGCCAGGAAACAGAGACAGTTCTGCCGGGGAACAGGGGGACGGTTCTGTGTTGCGTGAAGACAAAGACGGCTCTGTGTTGGTGGGTTGTGACCAGTCTCCGGCCCCGTCCGGAGTAGGCTGCGGGTATTTTAGAGTTCCTTGCAGTAGATCCGGTATATACGGTAGAGCCTGCCACCGACGCGCTCAACATTGCGAATGGATTCCTTATTCATCTCGGCAATGGTCGAACCTTCCCCAAAGGTATAGCCTTTTCTGGCGGCTTCAAGCATTAGCCTGTGGTAAATCGCACTGTTCACCGCTTTGTTGCGGAATTTGGGGATCACAAACTGCATGAAAATCCGGATACCCGTAATTTTCCTCCGGTACCAGAGGAATTTGGCAAAACCGAAGGGGAACAGGCGCCCGTTCACTTTCTTCAGCACCTGGTTATAATCGGGCAAAGCGACTACGAAACCGATGGGTTCATCGCCGGAGCGGGCGATGTAGACAAGGTCTTCATCCATGAAGCGGATGAGGGCCTGCATCTCCTGGAAGATCTCCTCCAGCGAGGGCGGGGTCAGGTGCTCCCAGGTTTCCGGCATTGCCAGGTCGAGGATTTTCTTGATATCTTTTGCTTCCCGGAGAACGTTTTTCCGGTCAAAACGGTCGATCCGGAAATTATACCTTTTCATGGCGTAGGCCACCACCCGGCCGTATCTGGCGACATCCATCTCTTCCGCCTTCAGGTGGTAGGCGAAAAGGTCCATTTGCTTTTCGAAACCAAATTCATTGAAAAACTCCTGGTAATAAGGGGGATTATAGGAGTTCATCAAGACCGGCGGACCGTCAAAACCCTTGATCAGGACCCCTCTGCTGTCATCGCCGTTTGTCGGTGAAACCGGGCCGACCATCACAGAAAGGCCTTTTTTCTTCAACCAGCCGGCCGCAGCCTGAAAAAGGGCAAAAGCCACCTCTTTATTGTTGACGGATTCAAAAAGGCTGATATAACCCTCATTTTTCTTTTTTTCCCGGTTCAGTTTCTCGTTAACCCCGACCATAATCCGGCCAACGACTTTTCTGCCGCTACCGCTTTTATCATAGGCGAGAAAGAAAGTATGAGGTCCGTTGGCCAAAAGCGGGTTATTCACCCCCATTAGGGTCCGGATCATTTGTCCGTGGAGCGGGGGAACCCAATAAGGGTCGTTCCGGTAGAGTTCCCATGGGAAGTCAACAAATTCTTTCAAGGTGTTTCTTTTCTTTTCGATCTCTTGTACGTGTATCATTTTCCCTCCAGGTGATATAGAAAATCCTGCGCGTCCAGCCGGTTTCGCCGGTCACCCGCCCGCCGGGCCGGGGCCGGGTCCAAACGGTGGCGAGTATTTTCTTTGTTCTTAAAACTCTAAAACAAAGCCCGTAAAAGCCAGGCAACGGCAAACCCCAGGTAATTACCGATGGCATACCCGGCAAGACCACAGGTCAGACCGGAGACCACCACTTCCCGGTTTTTTATGGCTTCCGCCACCGGAATAATAAAGGCCGGTCCGTAAATACCCGCTGTTGAAGTGATAATCGTGGTGTCCGTATCAACCCGGAAGACCATTGCCAGCAGCAGATGGAAAATTATGGACATTGATAAAACAAAGGCGGTGTAGAGAAACATCAGTGAACTGGAGGAGAACAACTTCGCGATATCGACGCTTACCCCGATGGCCAGCGAAAAGACGAGGATCAGATACTGGCCGGTTTCATAGGTCCCCGGGGTGTTACGGATTTTCTTATTAAATGAGGCAACAAGCCCCAAGGTGGTGATAATCAACATGACAATGCTGATCTCGAGTTTGCCTATAATTAAGAGAGAAATACCGGCGCTGACTCCCACGATGGCCACGGAGAGGAGAAAGAGGCCGGCCAAATTAAAGAAACGTATCGGCGCCGGCTCTTCCCCGGCGGCTGCGGCCTGGGCCCCGGCCTGCACAGCCCCTTCCTCCTTCTGAAAAGGAGGAAGAAATTTACCCCAGAGCCACTTTGCCCCGGAGATTAAAAAGAGGAAATACACCCCGCCGGTGATGACTTCGGCGGTATTGATGAGCACCAGGGTTTCTTCGGAGACATTAAGCCCCATGCCGATCGCCATTAAATTGGGAGTACCGCCGGTATAAACCCCCACCAGCATGCCGGATAATTGCCAAAACTCTTCTGTATACGGTGAAAAGACGACCGCGCCCAGAAGAGAACTGGCAAGAACACTTATTATGACAAGCAGAAACGAGAGACTGGTCTTCTTTGCTAGCTGAAGCCATTTTTTGAGGTCGGTGGAGAAGAGGATCAGGGGAATGGCCAAAGGGACGGCCAGTTCGCAAAGGGTCATGGCTAAGTCTTTATCTACGGGGATAAAAGAGACATTGCCAATAATAATACCAACAAGATAACACAGGAGAATCGGACTGAGCAAGCCGGTTTTCTTTGAGATCTTGGTGAATTTTAAAATAAGATAAGGAGCAACCAGGAGAAAAACAACCTGTAATACTTGTAGCAAAATATCACTCTTTTCTTGACAGACGGGGACACTGTACCAGTGCGCCGCAAAACTAGACCCTTTTTTCCTTCATTTTATATCAAGCGCCCTCTTCTTGCAAGGGTGTGAAGGGTTTTTTTGGGTAACCAGTTATTGAGAAGATTCCGTCCAGTTATTAAAAGTGTCAAAAAGTGCCTTCTGGTCCCGGCAAAACCCTGTCAGCCATGGGAAATCAAAAGATTGCCTGGAATCCCGGGATTGCCGGCAGGTATTTGTAGGAAGAGAACTAATATATAAACAGAACGTATATCACCTGGATTTGTAGGGGGAGAAACAAGCGATGGCAAGAAAGATCCGTTTCCTTCACGCTGCCGACCTTCATCTGGGCAGCCTGTTGCATACAGCGGACAAGCTCCCTGCCGGACTGCAGGAACTGGCCGCGGAGGCGACAATGACCGCGTTCGCCCGGATTTGCGCGGCGGCGGTTACCAACCGGGTGGATTTTCTTCTTTTCGCCGGCGACCTCTATGACCGGGAAGCCCGCTCGATCCGGGCGGCCCGGTTTTTGGCGGAAAAATGCCGGGAACTGAATGAAGAGGGGATTCCGGTCTATATTATTGCCGGTAACCACGATCCCCGGCGAGAAGAGGGCGAGTTTTTTGACCTTCCCGGCAATGTCCGGGTCTTCAGTGCCGATGAGGCGGAGTGCCGGGAGGTAAAAGACGGAGAAGGAAAACTAATCGCCCGGGTTGTCGGGCAATCCTACCGCAGCCGTTCCGAATCCCGGAAGATGCACGAATCATATGCCGTTCCGGATCAGGGGGTTTGTAATATTGCGCTACTCCATACCCAGTTGGAACCGGGAAACACCAATTATGTCCCCAGTAGCCTGCCGGAACTGACCTCCAGAAACGATATTCACTATTGGGCCCTGGGCCATATTCACCGGTGCCGGATACTGAGCCGGGGCGTGCCTGCCCTGGCTTATCCCGGGATCCCCCAGGGCCGTGATTTCGGCGAGACAGGACCGGGCGGGTGTCTATTGGTGGAGATGGCGCCCGGGGAACCGCCGGATTTTTTCTATCTCCCTGTTGCCCCGGTGGTCTGGAAACGGGTGGAGTTTTCAATTGCCGGCGACCCGTCCCTGCAGAATTTGACGGATCTTGAGAACCTGCTGATAGAAAAGGCAGCCGAGCTTGCGGCCACCCCGCTGAAAATCCCTGAAGGGTTGCCGGTGGCCGCCGGAGGCTATCAGCCGGACGGCTACATTCTCCAGTGGATTATTACCGGCCGCGGCGAGTTGCATAACCTCTGGGCGGGCCAGGAAGAGGAGGCTGCTACGGAACTAGTCGCGGCTCTTCGCCGGAGACTGGAAGGCCGTGAGCCGTTTCTCTGGACGGATGCGGTAGTAATCCGTACCGCCCGGCCGTTGCCGCGGATTGAGGAATTACTGGCGAAAAACCTGGTTTTTCGCGAACTGGCAGAAGTCACCGCTCACTTCCAGGATCCAGCCCACCGTGAGCAACTCCTCGCCAACCTGGGACGGATTTGGGAGCCGGCGCCCGACCACGAAAACCTGGCTGAAGAACGCTTTCCTTTGGATGAAGAAACTTTAGCGGCGATTATTGACCGCGCCCGGGAGTTGATCTTAGAAAGACTGGTGGCATGGGGGGAGAAACGGTGAAGCTCAAACGCTTATATATCAAGGACTTTGGCATTTTTTCCCACCAGGAACTGGGGCCGCTGGCGCCGGGCTTGGTCTTGATCGGCGGCCGGAACCGGGCGGGCAAAAGCACCCTCCTGCAGATCCTGCGCCATCTTGGTTTTGGTTTTCCCCGCAGCGCGGCGCTGCCACCGGCGCGGGAAAAACATGAAGTGGAAGGGGAAATGACCTTGGAGACCGGCGAGGACTGTTATTTTCACCTGCAGGGGAATGGTGAACCGCTGGTCTCTTACCTCAGCGGTGACCGTTCAAGAATCCTTAGTATGGAGCAGATTTACGGTGGTCTCGACCCCTTCACTTACCATCAGGTCTTCACCGTGAGCCTTGACGAACTGCAGCGTTTACCGGCGGAAACCGCCAGGAGTGAAGAAGAAAGGTTGCAGGCGGTGCTCCTGGGGGCCGGTTTTGCCGAGATCGCCCGCCTGCCGCAATTGGAAGATGAATACCGGAAACAGGCCATGGAGATCGGCGGGAAACACGGGAGACCAGGCGTCCATCGTTTTAAAGAGTATTTTCAGATCATCCAGAGCGGGGTTAAAGAGCGGGACCAGGCGTTACAGCAAGTTGAAGAGTACCAGCGGAAAAAAGAAGAAAAACGGGAATGTACAGAGAAGATTGAGGACTACAGTAAGGAATTGGTCGAACTCAAGAGAAAGATTGACCGGCTGGACCTGCTGAAGAGTAATTACGAAGGTTACCGGCGCTTTTCCCAACTGGGGTTGCACCTGTCCGGAGCGGAAGCGGAAACCCTTCTCAGCGGTTTTCCCGCAGAACGTCTGTCAAAAGTCGAACGGCTGCGGGAACGGTATGAAGAAGCCCTTGCCGAATACAGAGAAACCCGGGACCGGTTTGAACAAGCGATTCCCGGCGGGGACCCGGCTGCAGCCGGTAAAGTACTGCTACGGGAGAAGGAGGAATTGCGCCGCTTGGGCTTTCGTCTCCCCGCTTTGCGGGAGAGGATCCGGATTTACCGGGACCGGCAAGGCGAAAGGGAAGAGGAAGAAAGGGACCTAAAAGCCGAGATGGATCAGGTAAATGAAGCCTGGCAGGGAGAGTTCGAGCAGGTTTTGGCGCTCAAAACCGACAGCCTGGAAGAAGCCGAACTGAACTGGCGGCTCGAAGCCTACCGGAAAGTGCAGCAGGAATTGGATAACTGTGAAAAAGACCTGGCCGCACAGGAAGGCGTCCTCGCCCGTTTGGCAGAACTGGGGGGGAAGAAGGGGGCGTCTACGGGAGGAAGGCAACCACTGGCGGCTTTAAACCGTAATTTGGCCCTGACCATGCTCTTTCTCTTGTTGGGCGTTGGGTTGGGTTTTTTCCACCAATTGTTGGGGATCGGGGTCCTTGCCGCCGGGCTCGTCTTGATGATCTCTCTCATACTGAGAGACGTTTACCGCCGCAAGGAAGAGGAACTCTACTCCAGGCAGTTGTTGGAGGAGAGAAAGCGGTATCTGGCAATACAAGAAAGAAAAGCGGCCCTGAAAAAAGAACTTTCACCACTGGCAACGGAGGTCAATAAATACCGGCAGCTCCTGGATTTACCGGAAGAGGCTCCCCCGGGGGTCATCACCGGCTATTTCCGGCGGGTTCAGGAACTGAAAAAAGCCATCAACAAGTGGCAGGCGACTGGTGAACGTTTGGCGGAAACCCGCCGGGAAATCGAAAAAGAACTGGACGAGTTGCGCGCCCTTGCTTCCCGGCTTACCCCGGCGTTCCCCGCTTTTACCGGTGATGATGAGCTTTTTGCCGAATTGGAGCAGAGTTTGCACCTGCTGGAACTTGCGGAAAAGTTGTCGGCAGGCGAGAGAAAAATCAGGGCGGTTGAGAACGAACTCCGCCCGCTGCTGGTGTGGGGCGCCCCTGTGGAGGACGGGGACCTGCAGATCCCGGAAGCCCTCGAAGAATTCCTCCGGCAGGGAGCAAAATATAAAGAGTTGTCCGGATACCGGGAAGAGTATGAATTAATGCAAAAGCAGATTTTACAGTCGCTAAAGACCGACCGGGCCCGGAAAGCCTGGCAGGAGCCGGCCGGAACAGCGATCGCAGGTGACGATGCCGGTGATGATGAGCTATTTGCCGCTTTCATTCGTTTGGCACAAGAATACACTTCCCGCCAGGAAGTGGAGAGGGAATATGAACGGGCGCAAGCTGCCGTGGCAGAGTTGGAAAGACAATTGGAAGAACTGAAGGAAAAAGAAAGAAGACTCCAGGACGAACTGGAGACCCTGGCCACCACCGAGCGGCTGGAAAAAGCTCAGCAGCAAATTGATCAGGCCAGGGCGGGGATGCGGCCCCTGGCGGAGAAGTATGCGGTCTACAGCGCAGCCGCGTTTTTCCTGGCAAAGATACGGGAGAACTTCTTGGAACGGGCCCGGGATACCCTGCTAAAAGAGGCCGGGAAAATCTTTGCCCATTTGACCGCCGGCCGTTACCAACAGGTATTACCCGGTGATGACCTCAGAAAGGTGGATTTTAAGACCGTTATGAACGACGGTAACCTGGCTGAAACCACATCCGTCTTGAGCCGGGCCACCCAGGAACAGCTCTTCCTGGCCGTCCGTTTGAGCAGGATCAAGGAGATTCCCGTTCCCCTGCCGGTGATCCTCGACGATTCGCTGGTCAATTTTGACCGCCGCCATCTGGAAAGGGCAGTGGAACTCCTGAAAGAACTGGCCGGGACCCACCAAATCTTTGTCCTTACCTGCCATCCGCACCTGGTCGAGGCGGTACGGACGGCAATTTCCCCGGTCCAGTACTGGCGGCTTGAGGAAGGGAAGTTCAGTCCGGCCAACGCCGGTGATTTAGCGGAATACCTGTCAAAATAGGTGGCCTGCGCCGTGCCCCGCCCGGTGGACATCATCCGCGCCCGTGCCCCCGTGCACTCCGTGCACTCGCGCGCCTGTGTATAATAAAAGATCTTCTGCAGGTGCAAAGCCACCGGCTGCCGTCCGTACATGCACACGCTCGCACATAAAGCGACTCCCGTCTCCAGCATCGCCGGGGCTCCACTTACCTGCATCCCGCAGGCAAAGATAGGCAACCGGGTGGATGGGAGGCGCGTGGAGAAGTATTTGCACCCGCATGAGGGGAAGCAAAAGGCTCGCCCTGCAACGGGCGGAATTGCAAGGAGAAAGATGTTAGCCCGCCGGGGGAAACCCGGGGATTGCAAGGAAAACCCTGCGAAATGGCGGCATACGCACGTGGGGGAGAAAGAAGGTGGAGAGGTATGAAACTAGGAATTGTCGGCTTGCCCAATGTGGGGAAGAGCACACTCTTTTATGCCCTGACCAACGCCGGGGCCGACTGTGCCAATTATCCTTTCTGTACAGTAGAGCCCAATACTGGAATCGCCGTTCTTCCGGATCCGCGCCTTGACCGGTTGGCGGCTTTCGCTAATCCGAAAAAGGTTACTCCTGCGGTGATCGAAGTTGTCGACATCGCCGGCCTCGTGAAAGGCGCCAGCCAGGGCGAGGGCTTGGGCAACCGGTTTTTGGCGCACATCCGGGAGGTGGATGCGGTTCTCCACGTGGTCCGGTGTTTTGCCGATGACCGGGTCGCCCATGTCCATGCCCGGCCGGACCCGGTAGCCGACATCGATGTGGTCAACCTGGAACTGCTCTTGGCCGATTTGGAAACCGTTGAAAAAAGAATTGAGAAGACCAGCCGGCTTTTGAAGACCGGTGACCGTAAATACCGGTCTGAGCTGGAAGTCTACGAGAAGGTCAAGGCAGCCTTGGAACAAGGTTTACCCGCCCGGACGCTTACGCTCCGGGATGACGAAGGGGAATTGGTGCGAGGGTTATTTCTGCTCACCGCCAAACCCGTGCTTTATGTGGCCAACACCGGGGAAGACAACCCGGCCGGCGGGCCGCTCTTTGCCGAGGTAAAGGCCTACGCCGCAAAAGAAGGGGCGGAGGTTATTCCCGTCTCTGCCGGCCTGGAGGCGGAATTGACCGGTATGGACCCGGAAGAGCGGGCTTATTTCCTCCAGGAGATGGGACTGGCGGAACGGGGGGTGGAGAAACTGATCAAAGCCGGCTACAGGTTGCTGGATTTGCTCAGTTTTTTCACGGTTGACCTGACCAAGCAGGAGCCCGAGGAGTTGCGGGCCTGGTCGGTTAAGAAGGGTACCAAGGCTGTGGAAGCTGCCGGGAAAGTCCACACCGATTTTGCCCGCGGGTTTATCAAAGCGGAAGTCATCGGGGTAGAGGAATTACTGGCCTGTGACTCTTACGTGGCCGCCCGCGAGAAAGGCCTCATCCGGATTGAGGGGCGGGATTACCCCATCCAAGACGGGGATGTGGCCCTCTTCCGGTATAACCTGTAATTTTTAGCCCGGCTCATTTTAAGTAAATCCTCTCTCCTAGATGACATTTTACCGGGAATAGGTTTAATATGATATTATCATAAAAATAATCTAGAAAAAAACCTTGACAAAAGATGGAGGGGGAAAATATAATATACTATATCGTTGATTAAATAGTCAATCAATAAGAGTGAGGGCAAAAAATGAGTATGTTTAGGAGCTTTTTCGTTTCGCCTTAACCCTCATGGGGGATTAAAACGCATATTGCCCGTGGAGCGAGTGGAAAGGAGAGGGTCTTTTTGGAGTACAAAAAACTCTGCCTTACCGGACTGTTTCTCTTACTGCTCCTGCCGGCCGTTACTGCTGCTGGCGTTGGGTTTCTGGAAATTATCCCGGCGGAAACCACTTTGCTTTACCGGTCATATTCCAGAAACGGCGAGGAAAGTTCTTTCTTTGTCGAGACTGTGACAAGCACGGAATATCAGGGTGTTGACGCTTATACCGTAAATGTCGAGATGGACGACGGCGCCCGGTCGGTGAGGGTTATCGTTTTCCCTGGCGGTCGCCCGCTCCTCATCCGGGATTACGGGAAAAACGGTGAAAAAACAAAAGAGGTCGAATATATAAACGGCAGCGTCCACTTTACCTTTCCGGGGAAGAAAAAAAGAATCAATCTCCAGGGTGATGATTATTACGACCTTAGCACCCTGGTTCTGGTCTTCCGCACTTTTCCCTTTGGCCGGGGAGGGAAAGTGGATTTTCGGGTGGTGATGGACGGCAGCCAGGGGAGCCCCCTCGGAACCTTTAGCATGTATGTGCAGGAGGTTGGCAGAGAACAGGTGACGGTCCCGGCCGGCGAGTACGACTGTTATAAACTGGAGATGGGCGTCGGCGGACTGGCCGGTATCTTTGCCCGCAGTTATAAGTATTATTTCTGGTATACCGCGCAGGAACCCCATTTTCTCGTGCGTTACGAAGCAAAGAAGGAACGCGGGGTAATAGAGCTGATGGCAACCGGCGGCTGGGAGGCTTTACCCCGGCCCTGACACGGGCTGAACAGGGAAGTGAGTATTCATGCGTTTTTTGCTGGGAACAGCCGTTGCTAACTTGCGACGGCAAAAGCGAAGGAATCTCCTCACAGGACTGATGATCTTCCTCGGGGCTTTCAATATGGTCATGGCCTTTTCCTACGGGCAGAGCGTTGAGCAGGCTTTAACCAACGGCGCGGTGAAAGGCCTGACCGGTCATCTCCAGATCCGGCCCTATTCCGAGGGGAAGATTGAGGTTATGTATTTGGAGAAGGACGGGAGTTTTCTCACCGCCACCGGCCGCTTACAGGAACTGCTGCTTACCCATCCGGCGACGGTAGCGGTGACCCCACGCCTGACTTTCTGGGGGATCCTGGCCGGGGAGAGCGCGGAGACAGGGGTGGCAATGGCGGCGGTGGATCCGGCAACGGACCCACTGGTCTTTCCCGGACTAAAAGTGACAAAGGGGAGTTTTCTTACCCGCCGGGATGGGCTGCTCCTGAGTGAAAGCACCGCCCGCACCTTGGGGGTAAAACCCGGTGATGAACTGTTACTGCTGACCCAGACCCCCGATGAGTACCTGAACGGGATCAACCTGGTGGTCGAAGGATTGGTGAAAGCGGAAGGGATCTCCCTTTTTGTTGATTACTTCGCCTATATGGGTATTACCGCCGCCCGGGATCTGCTCTACCTTCCGGAGGACAGCTCGTCTTTTCTTGCGGTTTCCCTGGCGCCGGGGGTGAAGGAAAAGACGGCCGCCGCGGTCTACCGGTCATTAACAGCCCAGGAAGGGTGGCAACTGCGGGTTGATCCCTGGCGGGAAGTGGCCGGGATCTTAAACGGTGTCATCATGGCAGCGAAATTTCTACCCGGGGTCGGCCTGGGCGTGATTCTGCTGGTCATCGCGGCCGGGATCGCCAATGCCCTCCTCATCTCTTTGCTGGAACGGACCAAAGAGATCGGGACCTTGATGGCACTGGGGACGAAAAGGCGCGAGGTGTTGGGACTTTTCCTCCTGGAGACAGGGATCTTAAGCGGGATCGCAGCCGGACTTGGCGTTTTCGCCGGAGGAGTGGTTGTTTTCTTGTTGGGCAGGATTGGTATACCTGCCCCGGTGGAGGCGATGGAGTTTGCTTTTGGCGGGCCCCGGCTTTATTATGTCTTTAGCTTGCCGGTCCTGGTCGTCTCTTTTGTCGCCATCGTTCTGTTCAGCCTGGCGGTGGCAGTTTTCCCGGCACGACGGGCTGCAGCGTTGACACCGGTAGAGGCTTTACGTGAGGAGTAGAAAGCAACGGGCGACGAGCGACGAGATAGTTCACACGCGGAGGGAAACCATGAAGGGATTTTTCAAAATTGCCCTGCGGAATTTGGCCCGGCATAAGCGCCGGGCGGTATTGACCGGCTTGGGAATGGTTTTCGGCGGATTTTTTCTGGTTTTTGGCGAAGCGTGCGCCAACGGTCTTCGTACCCAGATGTTCAATAATATGATCGCTCTTGATACCGGTCATCTTCGGATCACTGCCGCCGGAGAAGAGGAGCAGGGTGCCAGTGACTTTGACCGGGTGATTCGCTCTCCGGGTAAACGCTGGCTGGCGGATCCGGAGAGAATTGTTGAAGCTGTCTCCGGCCTGGACGGTGTCTCTGTTGTAAGCAGGCGTATAGAAAGCACCTGCCTTTTCTTTGCCGGACCGAAAATGCACGAAGGGACTCTCACCGGAATTGAACCGGAAAAAGAGGCGGATCTGCTTCTGGAGGCGGCCCGCCCGGTCGCCGGCCGTCCCCTGCAAGCCGGTGATTTTTATGGGATTTATATCAGCGAAGCCCAGGCCGAAAGGTTTGAGGCCGCCGTTGGGGACAGCATCACTGTCTCAGCGCAAACCGCCGGCGGCGGGATGAATACCCTTGATTTTCTGGTGGTTGGAATCTACGCCAAAAATATGCCGTGGCACGACAACCGGGCATATATCCATCTCGGCTCTGCGCAAGAGCTAATGCTGGCCGGTAACAGCGTCACGCAGATTAAGGTCTTACTGGAAAAGGCCGAAACTGCCAAAGCATTTGCCGCCAGACTCCGGGAAACCTTTGGGGGATGGGGTTTGACCGTCGAGGACTGGAAAACGGCAGGCGGTTTTTATGCCGGTTCCGTCATAGCCAATACAATCACCTTCAACCTGATAAATCTGGTCCTTCTGATTATTATTGCCGCCGGTGTGGTTAATACTATGTTGACAGCGGTCTTTGAACGGTTCCGGGAGATTGGGATGATGGCGGCCATGGGCGCTAAGCGCCGGCAGATCTGCCTGCTCTTTCTGGCGGAAGCGGCGCTCCTCAGTCTCTGTTTCGGCGGTTTGGGTGTGTTTTTTGGGAGCTTGGTCAGTCTTTGGCTGGGGAAGGCCGGAATTCCCGCTTTTGTTGATGCAGCCCGGTATGCCTTTGGCGGGGAGAGGATCTACCCCCTGTTGACCGGGGGAAACATTCTCGCTTCTTTTCTGGTTTTGTTCCTGGCCACCCTGGTTTCCTCCTATTATCCGGCGCGGATGGCCGCCAGGTTGCAACCGGCGGCGGCTTTAAGAAGAAAATAGCTTGCACGCACACGCATGATCACTCACGTGGGATCGCACATGCATACCATATGATCCAGGTCGTGTAGATTTTTGCTGTAAAACAGTAGAAAATCTATATAATGTGGGATAAAAAGCGAGGCGAGAAAAAATGCCGGTAAAAACCATTTGCAAACAGGTGTTGGGCTGGCTTTTGGTGCTGAACTTTTTTTGGCCGCAGGCAGCCGGGGCCGCTCCGTCTGGAGAGGAAATAATGGCTGCTTTGGACCGGGCGCTCAACAGTTACCAGGGTACGATCCTTATGGATCTGACTGTGGCACGTCCCGGCGGGACTCCGCGGACCAGCCGGATACGGGTGTATATATCAGGCACGGAAAAGATGTGCTTCCGTTATCTTGAGCCGGCCCGGGAAAGAGGCCAGGGGTATCTGCGGGTTGGTGATGAGATCTGGATGTACCTGCCTAACGCCAGGCGTTCGCTGCGCATGAGCGGCCGTCAAAACCTGCAAGGGACGGATCTGGCCAATGATGACCTGTTACGTTTGGATCTTTTCCGGGATTACAATCCGGTTCTTGTTGGCGAAGAAAGCGAGGGCGGGGAAGAATGCTGGGTGGTACAACTGACGACCACGGATCCGTCGGTCACTTACGGAAAAATGATCTATTGGGTCCGGAAGATCGATTCACTCCCGGTCAAGACCGAGTATTATTCTTTTGCCGGGAAATTGCTCAAAACCATGTACTACAAAGAGGTTCAAGAGATTGGCGGTTTGGTCCGGCCGGTACGAATGGAGGTCCACAGCAATCTTCGCGAGGGATACCAGACCATTTTGACCATGATCGAGGCGGATTTTGCCACAGCGATTGATGATGCGGTTTTTACCAGAGATTTTTTGGAACAGATATACTAAACAGATATATCAGATTTATTGCGCGCGCAAGTCAATTAATGAATAATGAATAATGAACGATAAAAATCAATTGTGAACCATATATTGACAAAGGAAAAGAGAAAGGCTATATTGCAAGGGGTACTTAGGCAAGGGAGGAATTTTTATGAACAAAACGATGGTACTGTGCCTGCTTTTACTAATGACGGCTGTTTGCTTTTTTCCTTCGGCCGCGGCCGCAGCTGTCAAGATTGACCTGAATGGAACTGCCGGGTTGGTTCAGGAGTGGAAAGACTGGAGAAACCCGCAGGGAGGGGAGGACGGAACAACCAAAGAACCGTTGCTTTTTGACGGCGAAGTCAATCTGGATCTGAAGCTTACCAGTATGGACCAGACCAAATGCTTCCTTTCTCTCCTCTATCAAACCGGAAAGGCCAAGGCCGAGGTGGATGAAGGCTATCTGGAGTTTCACCCCAACCCCAACCTGTTGCTGCGGGTGGGGCGGCAAAAGGTCTCCTGGGGAACGGGTTTTGGCTGGAACCCCACAAACTATTTGATGCCGCCGAAGAAGACCGAGGAGAAAGGGGTGGATCTCTTTAAGCTCCGCCTCAGCCGGAAGGACCTCCGCGGGAGTTTGCTGGTAAAACCGGGGACGAAATTTGAGGAGACGGAAGCCGCAGTCAGGATCGGCCGCATGTTACATAATAAAGATTTTTCTGTCAGTTTTTACCAGGGAAAAGAGAAAAACCAGGAGAAAAAGAAGAGTGCAGTTGGATTCGATTTTGCCGTTGTTGCCGGTGATTATGTTTTTTACGGGGAAGCGGCCTCCAAATCCGGGCTGCCCCTTTTGGTTGAAGAACAGAAAACGCCGGAAGACACATATTTTCAGGGGGTTGCCGGGTTTTACCGGTTTTTTCCCGGGAATATCTTTTTGGTTGTTGAGTATTTTCACGAAGACCAACAGGATTATCTTTCAATCGTGACCAGTAAATCTCTTCGTGCCGGTGAGTTTACTATAAGCAAAAGTATCCTCTGGAACCTGCAGGACCAGAGTTTTATGGTCAACCCGGGTTTCAGGTATTTACTGGGGGCCAATGCCTATTTGGAGCTCTCCGCCGAGTTGTATAATGGTAAAAGCGGGACGGTTTTTGGGGAAAATCCTTGGCGGAGCCATGTGGTTCTTGAGATGATTTGGTTCTTCAAATAAAAAGGAGGATGAGCCGTGCAAACCATAGTGGAAGCATGCGGGGTCAGGAAAAGCTATAGGTTGGGAGAGACGACCTGTGAAGCCCTCCGGGGGGTGGATCTAACGGTGGGAAAAGGCGAGTTTCTGGCTGTTGCCGGCCCTTCCGGATCGGGCAAGACCACCCTCCTGAATATCCTTGGTTGCCTCGATACGGCAACCGGCGGCCAGGTCCGGTTGGAAGGAAAGGACGTCTCCGGTCTCTCCCCCGACCGGCTGGCGGAGATCCGCCGGGACAAGTTGGGTTTTGTTTTCCAGTCCTTTAACCTGCTTCCGGTTTTGACCGCCTTTGAAAATGTGGAGTACCCTTTATTGCTCCAAGGGGTGAAAGCCGCGGAACGCCGGCGCCGGGTCCGGGAGTTGCTGGCCGCCGTCGGTTTGGAGGAGAAGATGGAGAATTTTCCTTCACAGTTGAGCGGGGGTCAGCAGCAACGGGTTTCACTGGCCCGGGCACTGGCGGGCCGCCCGGCGCTGGTCTTGGCTGATGAGCCCACCGCCAATCTGGATTCCCGGACCGGAGAGGAGATCATCTCTCTGATGCGCAGACTCAACAAAGAACAGGGAGTAACCTTCATCTTTGCCACCCATGACCGGCGGATTATGGAGCACGCCTCCCGGCTGGTCTGGATGGAAGACGGCCGGATCACACAGGCGGCGGGGTAGCTGAGATTTCAGCATATCTGTCGGCGTCCGTGGGCCGCGTGGACTATGGCTGGCAATGTTTCTCTGGGAATGAGGCGCTTTTTTGTAATTGCGTGCGCGATCCAATACCGGAAAGCGCCTTTTTCTCTTTTATAAGAGACGAAATCAGCCCTTGCCTGTTGGGCACTATTGTGTATGCCTGGTAAGATCCGCAGAAATTACCTGGTCCAAACCTGCCCGTGATCGTCTGACCGGTCGCCCCGGGGTTACAGGAGGAAAAAATAATCAAGAACCGAATTGTATATATTGTATATATGAAATATCCAAGAAGATGCGCGCGACACTGCCACAGGAGGAGAGATAGAGGAAGACGAAGGGGTGACGAAGTTGACGAAAGAAGTGGCAGTTAAATGGCTCAAGCAGGCTCTGCACGATTTGGAGATCGCCAAGAGGAACGTCACCATCGGCGGGTATGACACCGCTGCTTTCCTGGCCCACCAGGCCGTGGAGAAATTACTTAAATCCCTTTTTGCCCTAAGGGGTCAGAAGATCCCGCGTATCCACTATATCGATGTTCTTGCCCGGCGGCTTGGGGTCTTTCGGCTCGTGAAGGATGAGATCATCGATATCAACGCGGATTACATGTTTGCCCGCTACCCGGATGTGGGCGAGAATGTTCCCTATGAGGAATACAACCAAGAGATTGCCGCGGAAAAGGTGGCAAAGGCGGAACGGGTTTTTACGCTCCTTAAGGATTATTACCAGGAACTGCTGGAGGATAAGGCGGATGGGTGACCCGTGGCTGCAGAAATTTAAAGAAGAAGTGCTGCCACAGATTGTGGCAGAGTTTTCTCCCATTCTGGTCTTGCTCTTCGGTTCCCGGGTGCGGGGGACCGCGGAAGAGGATGCCGATATCGATGTGGTCATCGTCTCCAAGGCCTTTGCCGGGATTCCCTTTGTCAAGCGTATGCCGGCAGTCCTGAAAAATATCAGTTTTGAAAAGCATATCGACGTCATTTGCTACCTGCCCGACGAATTTGAAAGAATGAAAGAGCATTCCGCCGTGCTGATGGATGCCCTGGAATACGGAGAGCTTATCCGTTATTAGCGCCGTGGAAGGCGACGCCGGTAAGGATGGTTTTAGTCAATTGTGGAAGGGGATTTTCCAAAAAAACGTTGACAACCGGCGGCCGGCATGATATAAAGAAGCTAAAAATTAAGGCAGGAGAGGCGCAGAGGCTGGAAAGGCCAAAGATCTATACGGAGTAAACGTAACCTAGAAGCGAGGTGAACCGGACGGGACAGCTTCCGGGCGGACCGTCTGAAAAAGTGAAACTCTCGGAATTTCTTGCTGGCGACCGGAAACCGATTTTGTTGGATGGGGCCATGGGCACGCAACTGGCCGCGGCCGGAGTGGAGATGGGCGGGCAGACCAATCTTACCCACCCGGAAGCGGTACTGGCCGTACACCGGCAGTATGTTGAGGCCGGGGCTGAACTATTAATCACCAACACTCTGACGATGAACCGTGTATATATTGAAACCCATCATCCCGGCCTGGATCTGCGGGAGGTGAACCTGGCCGGTGCGCGGCTGGCAAGAGAAGCCGCGGGGGAAGGCTGTTATGTGCTGGGGGATATCAGTTCCACCGGTCAGATGCTCGAACCTTATGGCGATTTATCGGAAGAGGACGCCTTTAAGGCTTTTTATGAGCAAGCTACTGTCTTGGCCGAGGGCGGGGTGGACGGTTTCATCATTGAAACCATGTTCAGCCTGGCCGAAGCCTTGTGTGCCCTGCGCGCCTGCCGGGCGGCGGCCGGTTTACCGGTGATAGTTTCCATGGCCTTTAGCACCGTGGCGGATGGCGGGCGGACCATTATGGGCGATTCGGCACAGGATTGCGCCCTGAACTTAATGGGAGCCGGAGCCACCGCCGTGGGGGCGAATTGCGGGGATCTCGATCCGTTCCAAACCGCGGAGATTGTCGTCAGGATGCAGGAGGCCGGTTCCACGCTGATTATCGCGCAGCCGAACGCCGGTAAGCCGAAGCTGGTTGAGGGGCGGACGGTCTTTGAGATGACGGCATATGATTTTGCCGCCGGCATTTACCAGTGTTACCAGGCCGGCGCCCGGCTGCTCGGCGGGTGCTGCGGCACCACCCCGGAGCATATCCGGGCCGCCGCCGGGTTGCTGAAGAAGGAGAAGAAAGAGGCATAAGCCTTTTTGCTTGCGGGAAGGCGAAGTCTTGCCGGTAAAATAAAAACAAATTGAAAAGGGAAAAACAACGCAAAGGAAAGGGAGGCAAGACCCTTTCCTTTTACTATGCTTATTCACGAGAGCAAGCCCGGTCCTAACCGGCGGTAAAAAACCCCCGCCGGCAATTGTCCCCGCCATAACCAAACGTAGACAAACACAGTGTAATCTCACTGCCGGGTGGAATATATGCAGAAACCAAAGTTCCGATCAGCTCAAAATTCACTGATCACCAGTTCAACACGGCTGCTGCGGCCGTGGTCGTCTTCACAGACCACCTGGTGTTTTCCGGGTTTAGGCAGGTAGAAAAGGGTTTCCCCCGGGGCGGTTGTCCCCTGCAGCACGCCGTTGACAAACCAGTAGAGTTTCCGGACTTCGTTACCGGCAGCGGCTTCCAGGGCGATCTTCTGGAATTCCGCAGGGATCCCCGGTCTAAGGTAATAGTGGGAACCGGCGGCGGGGGAGCGGATCTCCGGACCGGCTCCGGGCAGGGTTTTGTGGGTCTCCGGCAGTAAGGGCGGGAGTTCCTCGAGAAGATAACCGTTCTGCCTGAGCCAGGCGGCGACCCGGGGCGGCCAGTTGATATAGGTCTTTTCCACCACGGAACGGCCGGCGACCCGGTCCGGCGGCAGCCGGTAGCCGGTGGCGGCGTCCAGCAGTGTGCTCCGGTGGAAAGAACAGGTGGCAACGGGTGAAGCGTTGGTCAGGTAAAGGTCGGTGATCAGTATTTTGCAGTGCGGCCCCGGCGGTTGGCCGCTGAGGGCGCAGACCGCCCGCTCGCGCACGTTGTTGGGGCGTTGGAACCAGGCGACCGGGGCGCGCCCGTCCATCCTGCTGAAAATGTCGAAAAGTAGGGGTGCGGCCACTTCCGCCCCGATCAACCCCGGTTGTCCTTCGCCGGAAAAATTGCCAATCCAGACCCCCACGGTGAAACGGGGGTCATACCCTATACTCCAGGCGTCCCTGTACCCATAGGAGGTGCCGGTCTTCCAAGCCACGGCCGGGAGGGTGGAAAACTCCCAGCAAGAGGGGAGATCCGGGCGGTCCAGTTCCTGGAGGATGTCGGTGATGATATAGGCGGCGCCTTCGTCAAAGAGCTTCCTGCGGGCATGGCGGGGCGGCGCTTGCCCGGGCTGGAAGACCGGGTATACATACTCCCCGCCGTTGGCCAGGGCGGAATAAAGCGCGGCAAGTTCCAGCAGGGTGACTTCACAACCGCCCAGGACAAGGGAGAGGCCGTAATGCTCCGCCGGGTGAATGATGGTGGAAAAGCCGGCCCGGCTTAAAAGCTGATGGAGCCCGTCCTCGCCCAGTTGGGCCAGGAGATTGACGGCAGGCACATTCAGGGAGCGCCTCAAAGCTTCTCCCGCGGTGACCAGCCCGTTGTAGGTGCGGTCAAAATTGATCGGGGAAAAACCGCTGTAATCCACGGGCACATCCTCCAGGTAATGGGCGGGGGTGATCAGCCCTTTCTCCAATGCCAGGACATAAAGAAAAGGTTTTAAGGCCGAACCCGGCGACCGGGGGGCCAGATAGCCGTTGACCTGCCCGCCGGTCCGCTCGTCGAAGAAATCGGCGGACCCGACGGCGGCCAACAGCTCGTGGGTGCGGTTATCCAGGACCACCACCGCGCCGTTGGTGATCCCCTCCGGGCGCAGGCCGGCGATATGGGCGGCCAGCAATTCTTCACAGAAGACCTGGAGATCCCGGTCGATGCTGGTATAGATCCGTGCCTCAGCCGGGTGGCGGTTCCTCATCTCCTGGGCAAAATGGGGGGCGATAAAGGGGAGAGGGCTCCGTTCTCCGGGTACTTCTTCCAGCAGGGCCCGGTGGTATTCATCGGCCGTCAGGAGGCCATGCCAGTAAAAGCGGGCGAGCGCCCGGTCCCGGGCCCGCCGGGCTTCTTCGGGGTGGAGATCCGGGCGGTACCGGTTGGGCGATTTGGGCAGGACCGTCAGGAGGGCGGCTTCGGCGATGCTCAGGTCCGACGGTTCCTTCCCAAAATAGAGCCAGGAGGCGGCGGCCACCCCTTCAATATTACCCCCGTACGGCGCCATGTTGAAATAGATCTCCAGCAGTTCTTTCTTGTTGTACCTCTGTTCCAGTTGGAAGGCGCGGAAGATCTCCTGGAACTTGGCAGACCAGGTCCGGGGCTTTGGCTCCATCATCCGGGCAATCTGCATACTGATGGTCGACCCCCCGGCGACGATGGCTTTGGCGCGCAGGTTCTGGCAGGCGGCCCGCAGGAAAGAAAAGGGGTTGACCCCGGGGTGCCAGAAAAACCAGCGGTCTTCGTAGAAGACCAGGAATTTCTGGAGCTCTGGGGAGATCCGGGTGAGCGGTGTCTGGAATCGCCATTTTTCATCCGCAGAAGTGAAGGCCCGCAACAACCGGCCATGGCGGTCAAAGACCAGGGTGGCCGTGGGGCGAAAGAGGGCCTCTTCCGGAAAAGGCGCCAGCGCCAGGATAAGCCGGGCCAGGCAGAAAAGGAAAAGGAAGAGGAGGATAGCGGCGGTCAGGTGAGACAGGGGACGGTTCCCTGTCCTGATATGGAAATCGTCATGCACGTGAGACAGGGAACCGTCCCCTGTCTCACCTGTCTCATGTCTGGTCTGTCTTGTCATCTCCGATCACTGCTCCGCGTCTTCTCCGGAGTTTGCCCCGCGCGGGATGACAGTCAGGTAACCGCTGTCAGCCACGCTCTGGATCTCCGGCTCATAGATACATTCCGCCTTGATTGGCGGCAGGAAAAATTCGCCGCAGGTCACCGCCCGCAGGGCGTAATAGAACCGGTAGGTCCCCGCCTTCCGGAGGCTGGTGAAGAGGAGCAAACGGTCATCCCTGATATCCATGTAGTCGACAGGGAAATCACCCTCCTCGGCCAGCCAGGGGATGCTCTCCCGCGACTGGAGGCGGGGGTTTTCAATCTCCAGCCCGGCGGGGAGGAGATCGACAATGGCAATATTCTCCAGATTATCTTCCATCGCAGTTATGGTAATCTCGGCGATTACCAGATCCCCCTGGGTGATCTTATCCCTTGCCAGCGGTCGGCCGCTTGTGTCCAGGTATTCCCGGCGAACGGCGAGGCCTCGGTCGTCCTCGGCAACGGTCAACTGCCGCGGGACACCGCTGCTGTTCAAGAAGTAGTAGCACTCGCCTTCACCCTCGATCCTGACGGCAAGTTCCCCCTGGGCGAGCCGGGTGTCGCTGAGCTTAAACTCTTTATCACTGTCAAAGCGGCTCAGGACCGAGCCGTCAAGAAGCACTTCGCCTTTGTAATCCCCGTCCGTCTTTTTCTGGGCGATTTTCCCCAGGGCCATCAGGGCAAAGGCATTTTCCTGGGTCGTACCCCAGCGCCCCGGTTTCGCCGCCTGGCTCAACCGGTCCACCAGCCGGTAGATGGCGGGGTTGGCAGGATCGATATCAGCCAGGGCGCCCAGGATGATGGCGTCGGCGCGGACCGGGGAGTTGAAGCTGCCACCGGTCTCCCGGCGTCCGGAGGAAGCGGCGGTGGTTGCCGGCAGCAAAGAGAGGGCGGTTTCCCGGTCGCCCGCATAGAAATAGGCGGCGGCCAGTTGGGCACGGGAATAATGGCTCAACTTGCCCAACTGATGGTTTTTGATATAGGTCATGGTGCTCAACTGGGGCCGGCCGGCAAGGCTCAAGACATACAAGGCATAGACCCGGCATTGGAGAGAATGGACCTTGTCGTCGCTCCCTTTAGTCAGGAATTGCAGGTGGGAAAGGGCGTTTTTATACACCCGGTCGGCCACGGCATAACCGGCCTTTCGCGCCTCCACCAGGAAATGCGTGGCATAGATGGAACTCCAGCGGTTGCTGTAGATGCCGCCCGGCCAGTAGAGAAAGCTCCCATCCCGCAGGCTCATGCTTTCGATGATCTCGATCCCCGCTTGCAGGAAGGCGGCGGCGTTACCGCCCTTAAAAACATCGCTGCCGGCGATCCGGGCCAGGTCGTCAAAGTAAAGCAGGGGGAAGAGCTTGGAGGTGACCTGTTCCAGGCAGCCGTAGGGGGACTGCAGGAGATAACGGAGGCTCCCGGCCAATTGCAGATCGGGGAAGGGGGCCAGGGTCAGGGTGTATTCCTCCGTGCCGGGGAACCACTCGTCCTCAACCTTCATTACCAGCGGCTTGTCAGCTGTGACCGTCCCGGAGAAAAGGCGCTGGGTGAAGGGGACCGGCGGGCGGACCGGCAGTTCTTCGACGTGCTCCACCTGTAGACCCTTACCGGAAGCGGTTAAAGTGAAACTAACCTTACCAATGGCCTCTCCAGCTTTCAAGGTAAAGAGGAGGCTTTTTTCTTCCCCTGCCGCCAGGTCCAGGCTTTGCTTAGCCGGGCCGGTTATGGTGACCGGGCCGTCGGCTGTCAGGGTGAGCTGGAACTGGCCGGCTTCTCCTGTGCCGTTAAAGACGGAGACCGGAATGGTAAACTGGTCCCGCGGGGCGACAAACCGGGGGAAAGTGGGTGTGAGGACCACCGGATCCCGGACAATCCTCTTGTCTTGGACCGCCCCGACTCTGTCGCCGTCAAAGGCCACGGCCATCAGGCGCAGGGTCCCGTTGAACTGAGGGATTTTCAAACTCACCTCAGCCTCTTTCTCTTTATTGAGGGTCAGGATCCCCGACCACAGGGAGACCGGGATCACCCGGCGGAGGGAGACCGGGGTCAGATGGCGCCTCCGCATGGCGTCCTCATCAGCCATGCCGCCGGCGGGCGGTCCCGGGGTCATCGCCGGTTCCACCTCCGGCAGGAGCATCCCGTATAGATCATAACTGGCGACCTCCAGTTGTTTTTTGCCGTAGAAGAACCCCATCGGGTCGGGCCCGGTGTAACCGGTCAACTGGCAGATCCCTTCGTCGACCGCTGCCAGGGTCAGCCGGGTTCCTTCCCCGGCTTCCGGCGCGGATATTTTCACTTTAATCTCGGTGTGCGGCCGGATCTCATCCGGCGCCTCCAGGCGCAAGTCCAGCTTTTTGCCGGAGGTTACCAGCGGGAGGGGGATGGTGCCAAAAGCCCTGGCCGGCGTAGTTTGATCCCGGTCGCCAGGCGCCCGGAGCAGCTGGATGGTGAGATAAACATTTGGCAGGTACTCCTCCTTGACCGGGATGGAGACCACCCCGGTATTCTCCGGCAGGTCGATCATCTGGTAACTGTAGACCTTTTCCCGCTCCACGGTGACCAAAGCCTTGCCGGCAAAGGGCGCTTGAATCTGGGCCTGGGCGGTTTCCCCCGGGCGGTAGGAGGATTTGTCCAAGGTAAGCTGGACTTTGTCCGGATTGTCCATCGCCCAGGGGGCATAACCCCAGCCGCTGGCGTAAAAGCTCAGGGAGGCCTGGACGCCTTTTTCCATGGTGTCGCGGATGACAATCTGGTAGCGCCCGTAATCCTTCGGGGTATACCGGAAGACCTGTTCCCCGCTGGCGGCCGGCAACTCCTCGCTATGAACCTTTATCTTTTCCTGAACAGACTGGAAGCGGTAGCGGCCTTCCGCGTCCCGCCGGTATACGCTTTGCCAGGTGATACGGTAAACCTCCGCCACTAGGCTGGAGACCTCGATGGGCTGGCCTTCCCGGTTCAGGACCACGTAACCAACGGCGTATTCCCTGCCAACCTGCCCGTACCCTTCGCTGAGCCGTTTGATCCCGATATACCGGCGGTAGGGGTAAAAGTTAACGCTCTGGTAAGCGCTGACCGCCCGGCCGCCCTCTTCGCTGACGGTCGCCTGGAAGATGGCGTTGATCATGGCCGGGGGCGTGAGTGCCATTGGGAAGAGATAGGAAAACTCGGCCC
This sequence comes from Bacillota bacterium, assembly GCA_012735195.1. GTDB lineage: Bacteria > Bacillota > UBA4882 > UBA10575 > UBA10575 > JAAYGG01. The sequence continues at coordinate 18,725 of JAAYIC010000045.1, read as the reverse complement.
GCCCCTCATCATCCAGGATTTTTTCGCCCAACTCCTGGTGGACGGGGGTAAAACTCCGCTCGCGGTCGCCAAAGGTGTATGAGGCGTAACCGGCCGGGCGGAAATCCTTGGCCTCCATGGTTACCTTGACCGCAGCCCGGCGCCCGGCGGCGGGCGGGCCGAAGAGGTTGACCCCTTCCACCAGGATGGTAGCCCGGGAGGCCGGGCTGTAGGAAGAACGGTCGGCTGTGAGCGTCACTTTTATCCGGTCCGGCATAAACTCTTCCACACTGAAGGAAGCGGAACCGGTGGCTTCTTCGGCGATGAGCGCCCGCACCGAGTACTTACCGGTTTGCGCGTATTCAGGAATGGATAACGAGAACTCACAGATCCCCTGGTCCCTGGTGTTGCCTAGCAGTTCCCGGAAAATTTGGCCGTCGGGTTGGCGGATCTCCAAACGCACCGGGAATTCCGGCGGGACGGTCACCTGCGGGCCGCGGACGACTGTAACCAGGTTGGCGGTGTCCCCGGGGCGGAAAATATCCCGGTCCATGTAGATGAAGGTCTCGTACCCCTTTTCCAGGGTGGGACGGCCGCGGGTATCAAAATCGGCCAGGGAGACCCGGCTGTCGTCCAACTTGATAAAGGAGAAGTCGTCCCCTTCTTCCGCCAGGATAATAAAGGGGTCGAACTCCTCCCGTACGCTCCTGAGGTTGCGGAAGACGGCAACCCCTTGATTATCTGTGGTGGCCGTGGCCATGGTCTGATTATTCTTGCTGAAGAGGGTCACATGGACCCGGGGTTTCGGTTTTAGGTCCGTGAGGGAATTGACCCAGACCAGGAGGTCGTCGCCGCTCATCTTGGCGATCATCCCCAGGTCGGTGATGATCACATTCTTCAGGTCCCGGCGCCAACGGTAATCGTGATCATAGGCGACCACCTGGAAGAACCCGCGGTGGGTGCCGGTCAGGTATTCGCCAAGGCTGATCGGTGTGGTTACCACCTGATTTTTGGCGCTGGGGATCTCGATTACTTCTGATTTGATGACCTTGCCCACATGGGAGATGCCGTATGAGTAATAAGCCCTATGGTAGTCGGCGTTATTAAAGAAGGTCACCAGGTTGTTCCCGTAGATCTTGCGGATCTCCAGGTTCACCCGGTCCACATTGACCGTTTCCAGGCCAAGGTTGAGATGGCCGCGGCTGGAAAGGTAACGCCCGGGCGAGTTGAAACTGAGGCTGGGTTCCAGATCCTTAAAGGTGACAGCCTGGGAAAAATCGCGGGCCAGCGGATGGCCGTCAAGGGCCGGAAGGCCCGCCAGAACGGTGATACTGTAGTTGGTATCCGGCTGGAAGTTGTTACTCTTGACCAGGACCGTATTGCCCTTCCCCTCCACCCGGAATGAGACCTCCGGCCGGATCTGAATAAAGTTGGCGATGGAATCAAGCTCCGGCGGTTCCGTAAAGTTCAGGACGATCCAAAAAGAGGATTCATCATTCTCCGGTGCGACACCGACCACCGCCAGGGTTTTCTTCTCCCCTATCACCCGGGTCGTCTTGAAATCATTGGCGAGGCCCAGGTCACCTTCACGTCCCCGGAAACCCTTTGGCAGGATCAATTCGATAACCTGCTGCTTCTCGGTGCGGGCCAGGGGTTCGCTGACAAAAAGGAAAGACCGGTTGTTCTCTTCGCTTTGGAGATGGTAACCGATGGCCCGGCCGCCCTGGAACCGCAATTGCAGGTGTTTTTGTAATTCTTCATGGTCCACCGGGTGGTTGAAGGAGATCCGGATCTCCGCCACCAAACCTTCTGCGGTTGGCTGCTGGGCAGCTTTCAGGTTGATCCCCGCGCTATCCACCTTTATCCGCGGTGTGGAAAACTCAACCTTCCGGCGGCCGCTGAAATGTTGCCGTTCCGCCAGGAAGAGGCCGGGGTTGATCTCCGCGCTGTAGGAAGTGGAAGGCCGGAAGGGGACTTCCGGAAGAAAGAGCAGTTCCTGCCGGGAGACCCACCGGAATTTACCCGGGACTTCCGGAGTGAACCGTACCAGCGGTCGGTCGATGGTTTTTCCCACTTCCTCCCCGGCCACCACCGGTCTGGAAAAAGAAAAGGTCAGATTGGCGCGCAGGCCAACATTACTGGCAGGCCGCAGCTCCACCAGGCGGACACTGTCGCCGCCCAAAACTAGACCTTTGCTGAAGAGGAAAAATATGATCACGAAAAAGAGAATTACCAAAAGCAAAAGTAACCACAAAACCTTCTTGTCTTTTTTCCCCGCAATCACATCGACCATGGCTTACTCCTCCTTAAATAATACATATAAGCAAATATACAGATATTCGGAGATAATTGGCAGTATTTTATCCTATTGTTATTTTCTTTCTTCACCCACTAGAGATTTCCTCCTGTAACGAGAGGAACTCGAAAGAGGGAGCCTCTAGATAGAGATGGGCCTCTAAAGAGGGCCCCACTCTAAAGGTATCTAATATGGATGGCTCTTTAAAACGGGGTTCTCCAAGGAAACGGTTATGCATAAAGAAGGCTCCCGTAGCGGGGGTCGCGCGCGCGGTCCCAATGAGAATGCCCCTTCTAACGGGGGTATCCTTTATATCGAGGGTCCCTTCTTACGGGGGTGTCCCTTCTAACGAGGGTGTCACTTTCAATGAGGGGGCCCCTCTTTACTTTTATGAGGTGATTCTGTTTCTTCTCTTTGTTTTAAAAGAAGGTAACAAGGTTTTTATCGCGAATAAACGTAAATGAATTATGAACAGGGGAGGAATTTTGGGTGCGGTATGGATATTTTGACGATCAGCAAAGGGAGTATGTGATTGAACGTCCGGATACGCCCATGTCTTGGATTAATTACTTAGGCACCGCGGATTATTGTGGAATTATCTCAAATAATGCGGCGGGGTATTCTTTTTACCTATCGCCCAAGAGCGGGAGGCTGTTGCGGTTTAGGTTTAACAGTATCCCCATGGACCGGCCGGGCCGGTATATTTACCTCCATGACCACACGAGCGGGGATTATTGGTCCGCCACCTGGCAACCGGTGGCCAAACCCCTTGAACATTACCGGTCTGTCTGCCGCCACGGCCTGGGTTATACCTGTTTTGAAAGTGAGTATGACGGGATAAGAACCAATTACCGGGTTTTTGTCCCGGTTGACCGCCCGTTGGAGGTCTGGGAGATTGAGGTGGAGAACCTCTCCGGCCGGGAACGCGACCTCTCCCTCTTTCCCTATGCCGAATGGTGTTTTTGGCATATAGACCAGGATTTAATTAATTTCCAGTACATCTTATATACCTGCCGGATGGGTTATGACGGCGACGGGGTCATAGATTATACCCTGCGCTGGCCCGGAGGTGAAGAGGATAAAGGGTTTATGGCTTCGGTGCTGCCGGTGACCGGTTTTGATACCGACCGGGAGGTTTTTATCGGCCCTTACCGTGATGAGGGAAGACCGGTGGCGGTGGAGAAGGGAGCCTGTGGCAATTCGATTGCCATCGGCGGTAACGCCTGCGCTGTCCTGCAAAACCGTTTCGTTTTGGCTCCCGGTACGAAAAAACGGGCGGTCTTTATTGTCGGGGTCGGCGATGCCCGGACCACCGGACGGGAGATCCGGGATTATTACTCCCGCCCCGAGGCGGTGGAGAAAGATTTTGCCGCCCTGCAGGAGTACTGGCGGAAGCGCCTGGCCAACTACAGGTGTAAAACACCCTCGCCGGTAGTGGACACGATGGTGAATATCTGGAACCAGTACCAGTGCCACACCACCTTCAACTGGTCGCGTTCGGCTTCGTTTAATGAAGCCGGTGGCCGCGACGGCATCGGTTACCGCGATACCAACCAGGATACACTGGGCGTGGTCCATGCCATCCCGGAACTGGTCCGGGAGAAGCTGCTCGTACTTTTTAAGGGGCAGTTGGCAGAGGGCTATGCCATGCACGGCTTCCAGCCCCTCTTCTGGTCCCAGGGGCCCCACAATATCCCGGAACCGGAGCGGATCTTCTCCGACGACCATCTCTGGTTGCTCCTCTCCGTACCGGCCTATATTAAGGAGACCGGCGATTTTGCTTTCCTCGAAGAGGTGGTGCCCTTTGCCGACCGGGAGGAAGCCACCGTTTACGAACATCTCCGGCGGGCCCTTGAATTCTCCTGGAAAAGGCGGGGGCCCCACGGGCTTTTGCTGGGCCTGGCGGCCGATTGGAACGACTGTATCAATTTGAAGGGGAAAGGGGAGAGCGTTTGGAGTACTTTCCTCTTTTACCGGGCCCTGACCGAGTTTATTGAGTTGGCCCGGCGGACGGGAAAAGATGCCGACGTGCAACTCTTCACAGAGCGCCGGACGGAGATCAAGGAACTCCTTGATACCCATGCCTGGGACGGGGAGTGGTTTCTCCGGGGTTACCTGGACAGCGGCCGCAAACTGGGCGGGCGGGAGAGCGAGCAGGCAAAGATCTTCCTCAACAGCCAATCCTGGGCGGTCTTCTCCGGAGCCGCCACCGGGGAAAAGGCCCGTATGGCCCTGGACAGCATGCACCGTTATCTCGTAACCGAGCACGGCATAGTCTTGAACCACCCGGCTTACCGGGAGACCGACAACGAGATCGGGGCCATCACCAGCTTTCCGGCGGGTCTTAAAGAAAATGCGGGGATTTTCTGTCATGCCAACACCTGGGCGGTGATTGCCGAGTGCCTTTTGGGCCGGGGCGACAAGGCTTTTGCCCTTTACACTTCATTCCTGCCGGCCGCCAAAAACGACCGGGCGGATCTTTACACGATGGAGCCCTATGTTTATGCGCAGTTCATTACCGGCATTGACCACCCGTATTATTTCGGCCGGGCCCGCAATTCCTGGTTGACCGGGACCGCCGCCTGGAGCTTTGTCGCAATTTCCCAGTATATCCTGGGAATACGCCCGGATTATGACGGCCTGGTCATCGACCCCTGCATCCCGGCAGACTGGGACGGTTTCGAAGTGACTAGGATCTGCCGGGGGAAAACCTTCCGGATTAGGGTGGAAAACCCGCACTGTACCGGTTACGGGGTGAAAGAACTCAAAGTAAACGGCAGGGTCCTTCCGGGGAACCTCATCCCCTATGAAGAGGCGGCGGAAGAGAACGAGGTCGAAGTAACCCTGGGCTGAGGGTAGACCGTTCCCCCGGTTTTCTCCGGCGGCAAAGCCATGCCGGTAAAAATACCATTCATAGAGGGTGCGTGCCACTCCGGAAAGGCCGGAAAGCTGAGGCCCACAGCGCCAAAGCCGGGCAACGTCACCGGGAACGGCAAGGCCCCGCAGACGCGCACTCAGGAAAAGACCTGCAGGGGGGTGCGCGCGCCCCCCTGCAGGCGTAAGGAAGTGAGCTTTTAGTGAAAACAATGAAAATCTCTTGGCAATCGATCTTCATCTGCCTTTTCCTACTCGGGTTATTCCTGGCTGCAACAGGGAGATCGGCGGCTGCGGGAATACTGACTATGGTGACCCCGCATTTTAATATCCACTTCCGGGACTGTCCGGGGGCGGAAAAAGTAGCGGCAAAGGTGGCGGCGATTGCTGAAGAAACTCACAGTATATTGACGAAACGCACCGGGCATACGCCTGCGGAGCGCACGGAGATCTATCTTATGGATAACACCGATTTTGCCAATGGTTTTGCTAGTGTGTACTATTTCAACCAGATCGGTATCTATCTGGCTTACCCGGATCTGCCTTCGGAATGGGACGGAGGCCTGACCATGAAGGCCGAGAATTGGTTGCGTCTGGTGTTTACCCATGAATACGCCCATATATTGCAGATGGATATGAACGGGGGGATTACCGCCGCCATCCGCCGGGTTTTTGGCTGGGTACCCTTATTAGCCACCCCGAACACATTATTCCCCCCGGCTTATCTTGAAGGTTTCGCCATCCGCGAGGAGACGCTGAATACCGGCGGCGGGCGGGGAATCGACCCTTATTTTGATATGTATCTCCGGACGGCCGTCCTCACGGATAGAGTTCCCACCTTCGACCAGATGCTGGGCTTATACGAACTGGATGAATGGCAACCGGCAGGAACCGCTTATCTGTATGGCTGGTCGCTGGTGGATTATATCGCCCGTGAGTATGGGGAAGAGGCGCTGAGGATGGCGAATGAGAGCCACGGCAGCCTGCGGCGGCCGGGTCTTTTCTCGGCGCTTGCCGGCAGCCTGGGGCGGCCCGCCCGGGTGGTCTGGAAGGAATGGCGCCGTGATCTGGAGGAACGGTATCGGGCGCAAGCGGCGGAGCTAGAAGCCGCCGGGCTCACACCGGTAGAAGAATTAACCGGCCCAATAATGGCGGCCGGTCCCGTCTTCAGCACGGACGGAAAGGAATTGGCCTATGTAACCCTGGGCAAGAAGACCTTTTATCCCGGCCTTTATCTGAGGGATTTGGCATCAGGAGAAGACCGGCTGCTGGTGGCGGGGTATATCTCCTCCCGGCCGGCCTGGTCTCCTTCCGGCCGGCAATTGGTCTATGCCAAACCCGGTTATTTTGACGGAGTCAAGGAATATAACGATCTTTACCTTTACGACCTGGACCGGGAGGAAGAAATAAGGCTGACCCGGGGGGCGCGGGCGACGGACCCGGCCTGGTCACCTTCTGGCGACTACCTGGTTTATGTAGCCCGGGATAACCTGGAGACCTCCCTCTGCAAGTACGATCCGGCCACCGGTGAGAGCCGGGTCCTTGTGGCCGGCGGGAATGAGATCCAATATGCCACCCCGGCCTTTTCCCCGGACGGGACCGGATTGGTGGTAGGGGTCTGGTATCCCGGGGGATATCACGGAATCGCCCTCTTGAAGAATGACGGCTCCGGGTTCCGCCTGCTCTTTTCTGACCGGGGAACCAACCGGAACCCGGTTTTTACAGCTGACGGGAAATACATCCTTTTTGACTCCGACCGCGACGGTACCCATAACATATATGCCTTTGCCCCGGATAGCGGGAGCCTGTGGAAATTGACTAATACACTAACGGGGTTTTTTGCCCCTGCCCCCGCGCCGGACGGCTCAGAACTGGTAATAATGGCCTACGGGGCAGACGGCTACTGTTTGGCCCGGGCGGACTGGGCGGATTTGCGCTGGGAAGAGGCGCCCGTCAAGAATGAAGCACCCCATGAAACTTCGCCCACGTATGCAAAGAATTACACTGGACAACAGGCAGCAGGATACCGGGTCAAACCGTATAACCCCTGGGGCACCCTGAAACCCAAATATTGGCTGCCAGTGCTCGCCGTTGATACCGGAGGCGGGTTACGGCTGGGCTTTCAAACCGGCGGGATGGATGCTTTAGACCGCCATGAATATCAAATCCGGTTATCCCACGGGACAAGCAGCGGGCAATCCGGGCTTTCCCTTGGTTACTTGTATGATCCACCGGGGCATTTCTATCTTGATTTGGCGCTGGACGCCACCACCGGCGAGAATATAGAAGGCGGGGGCCGCCAGAACCGTTTTGGTATCGGGGCCACGGCCGGCCTTTGGTATCCGGGGATACAGGCAGACCGGGATCTCTTCGGCGGGGTTTATTTGGAAACAACGACCGGCACGGAGAAGTACAGCCTGGTTTATGCGGGAGTGTGGGAAGGGACCAATGGCGGAAAAGGCCCGGTGGGCTATAGACGGGAAAGAAAATTGAATATCGGTTACTGCTTTGCCGGAGAAGAAAAGGGTTTTGCCGGGGAAGGGTTCTGGAAATATTCCCGCCTCCGGCGTGGGGTGCCCAGGACCACGTGGAAAATCTCTGCCGGCTTTTCGCAATTGCCCGGGTATTTTTGGCTCGGGGGGTTTCATGGCTACGATGCAGATTGGATGGATATTATCTTCGGTTACCCCGGTGAGAACCATTATGCAGTACGCGGGTTAGAACCCGGTACTGTCACAGGCAGCGGTTTTCTTTTGCTGAGTGCCGAAACCTACCCGTTCCGTGTTCCGGTGGAAAGGGGCTTCCGGGATTGGCCGGTTTTCTTCCGTCAAATCAGGGGTGGGGTTTTCCTGGATGCCGGTTATGCCGCGGACAAGTGGGAGTTTACTGAGTCCGGCCTGATTGCCACCGCCGGCGTGGAGGTCCGGTTGACCATGGATCTTTTTTACTTATCTAATGAAGGACCGGATTTACGGTTTGGGGTTGCCTGGCCCTTTTACCCGCGCGTCCAGGAAGAAACCGGCGCCTGCCGCTTTTATATCGGGGTGAGCAGTGAGTTTTAGCCTTGTTAAAAAACGGGAAAAAGGCAAGCAGGGGAGAAGGAGAAAGCGTACCTGAACAGAAAGAGAGATAATTTAAGAAAAAGAGGCAGTAAGGGTACAGGCGGTAAGGATAAGTTCATCAGGGAAAAAGAAAGAGCCGGAAGAAGGAAAAAGGAGGAATTGGGCGATGAGTGAGTCCTATAACCCCTATGCAACAGCGCAGAAACAATTTGACGGCGTGGCTGATATGATCCGGTTGGAGCCTGCTGTCCGGGAGTTTTTGCGCCAACCGATGCGGGAGTACCACTTAACGATCCCGGTGCGGATGGACAACGGGGAGGTCCGGATCTTCAAAGGCTACCGGGTCCAGCATAATGATGCCAGGGGACCGGCGAAAGGCGGCATCCGCTTTCACCCCCAGGAAACCGTGGATACCGTCCGGGCCCTGGCCATGTGGATGACCTGGAAATGTTCGGTGGTGGATATACCCCTGGGCGGGGCCAAAGGAGGGATTGTCTGTGACCCCCGGCATTTGAGCGAACGGGAGCAGGAGCGGCTCTGCCGCGGCTGGGTCAGGCAGTTGGCGAGGGATCTTGGACCTGTTTTAGATGTGCCGGCGCCGGATGTCATGTCCAACGCCCAGCATATGCTCTGGATGATGGATGAGTATGAGACGATTGCCGGCGGTAAATATCCCGGAGTTATCACCGGCAAGCCGCTGGGAATGGGAGGCTCATTAGGCCGGACCGAGGCCACCGGTTTCGGGTTGATCTTCACCCTCCGGGAGGCCCTGCGGGAACTGGGGATAAAACCTGAGGAGACCACCGCGGCGATCCAGGGCTTCGGCAATGTGGGGCAGCACGCCGCCTTGAAATATCAGCAACTGGGCGGGGTAATACTTGCTGTTTCCTGCTGGGACAACCAAGACCAGAAGGCTTACACCTTCTATAAAAAAGACGGTGTGGATGTCGGGGTTTTGAGGGAAATCACCAGCGTTTTTGGGGATATTGACAAAGAAAAGGCGCAGGATTTGGGTTATGAGATTCTACCGGGAGAGGCCTGGCTGGAACAGGCGGTGGATATCCTGATCCCCGCGGCGCTGGAGAACCAGATTACCGGCGCCAATGCCGGAAAGATCCACAAGCAGGTAAAGGTGATCGCCGAAGGCGCCAACGGACCGACCACTCCCGAAGCAGACGAGGTGCTGAAAGAGCGGAAGATCTTCATTATCCCAGACTTCCTGGCCAACGCGGGCGGGGTTACCTGTAGCTACTTCGAACAGGTCCAGTCGAACATGAATTATTACTGGGAAAAAGAAGAGGTCCTGGAGAAACTGGATACGAAAATGACCAGCGCCTACTTGGCCGTGAGCAGCCTGGCCCGGGAGAAGAACCTGTATATGCGGGATGCCGCGTATGTTATCGCCATCAACCGGGTGGTTGAGGCGGTCAAGAAACGGGGCTGGGTATAGTCGCGCGCTCAGCGCATGCGCCTTCTTGAACTTCTTGCCAATGGTAGAGCGGGGTTCTGAGGAGCTAAGACCGCAGGAGATATTTAACTCCTATGTGGTCAAAAGAATGAAGCGGGGTTGAGTGACTGAGACCAAGGCAGTCCAGCTTGGGTAAGATTCTCAGTACAGCTCGACCCCGCTCCTTTTTCTTGGCGGCCTCGCGCGCGCGTTGCGTAAGATCCTCAGCGCGGCTCAACCCCGTTCTTTTATTGGCGGAGAAGAAAACCGGGCCGCTGTTTTCCGGTAAAAAAGGCTCCGGTTAGCTTCAGAAAGCTTCAGCCGGCGGCGCCAGCGGCGCGTGCGCCACTGGGTACCCGTTTCTTCTTTTTGCCTTTGTAGACATATTCACCGAAAACCGCCGGGTAATGGGGGGCGAATTCTTTCTCCCAGACCGGCCCGGAGATTTTTGCCCAGGCTTCGGCGGTCTCCCGCACTGCCGGGGCCAGGCTGGTGAGAATGGTCTCCGCCCCCGGGTGGGTGGGCAGGAGTTGATATTTATGGTATAACTCCCGGAGGATTTCGGGACGGTCAATGACGATACAGGGGCGTAAGAGGTTTTCGCCGTAGGGTATCCTTTCCCTAAGCTCCCGGAAGAAGGGGGAGTTTAAGATTTCGACCAGGGGTTTTTCTTTAACATTATCCAGGGCAAAATGGACAAAGACACAAGGTTCCACGTAGCCATGGGCGTTGATATGAAAATAATTGGCTCCCCCGGCCAGACAACCATTGACATACGGGCCGTCGTTCCAAAAATCCGCCACCAGGATCTCTTTTTCCCTCCGGATACGCTCCACAAGACGGAGCCGCTCCAGCCGTTCCTCCGGAGTGACCATCAGTGACAGGTCTGGAGCCAGACCGATGGGGATATACTGAAAGATCCAGCTGAAAGCCGCCTTATTTTCAATCAACATCTCCCAAAACTCATCGTTCATTAGGACCTGATGATTACGTCTGGTATGGGTGATCGATACACCGAAGACGGCCCGGGCTTTCCGCAGGTTGGCAAAGGCCGTCAAGAGACGTTGGAAAGTCCCTTCGCCCCGGCGGAAATCGGTCTCATCCTCTTGCCCCTCGATACTGATGGCCGGGGCGATATGGCCCAACCGGGCGATTTTTTCAGCGGCTTCTTCGTCAATCAGCGTCCCGTTGGTATAGATCAAAAAGTAACAGTCATGGTGTTTGGCCAGGATCTCCCAGAGCGGCCGGTATATGAAGGGTTCACCGCCGGAGATGACATAAAAATAGAAGCCCAGACTTTTTCCTTCGCTGATGATTTTCTCAAAAAGCTCCGGCTCCATTTGGTGTTTGTCCTGATATTCCCCGGCATAGCAACCGGCGCATTTTAGGTTACAGGCATAGGTGGGGCTGATGACCATAAAAGCCGGCATATGTATCTTTAGCCGCCTGGCGGTCTGTGCGCGCTTCCAGTCACCGGCCAGGATGTCATTGATCACAAGGTTGTTGAGGAGTTTTTCTATGGTATGCGGGTGGCTTTCCCGGATTAACCGGCGTATCAGACGAACAGAGGGATGATCATTTTTGATCAGCCCGGTAATCTCTTCCAGGGTCCGGCGCTGATCCGCCTGGGGGGCGAGGAGCTTGAGCGCATGGACAACCCGGAAGAATTGCCTCTCCTGACCATCTTTGAGCATATGGGATAAATAATCTACAAAGCGCCTGATGGCAAAGGTCTTTACCGGGTATAGCCCGGACAATTTCACCACCTCCCCTCCGTATTTTTCCATCATTAATATATATTTTCCATAAAAGAGAATAACCCTCTATTTTTCCATAAAAAAACCGGCCGGTATTTTTCAACGGCCTTTAACAGAGGAGAGGATCTCGGCGAGGATTTTTTCTTTAAAAACGTCCAGGGCTTGGAAGTCCATATACGGCCGGTAACAATCTTCCAATTCGTCATGGACGGTTTTCGCCTGCCGGAGCCAGGCAACGGCCTTTTCCATGAGACCGGTAAGAACCGGCCGGACTTTACCGTTGTCTCCGGCAAGCTCGCGCGTGCGCGAAGAACTCCCGGTTACCGCCGGGGGTTCCAGGTTGAGCCTGCGGGTGTTCTGAGCGGCCGGGTAGCGGTGGGGTGGAGTGGAACCGATTACCCCGACCTTGATTTCGGGGAACCAAAGGTGGTCAATTTTCTCCGGACATAACGCGCAGTGAAAAACCTCGACAGTAAGTTTTTTTTCTCCCGCCGTCCGGAGCAGGCTGTTGATAATGGACTCCTGCCCGTATCCGGGAGGACCTTCCAGCAGATAGAGAAGGTCGGCGTCCTGGAAGATACTCTCCAGGTGGTGAACCGGCCCCTCCGGTGTAATGGCACTGGCAAAAAGTCGCCGGAAACCACCTTTCTTTATGGGATTACGGTCGCGCCGGTATTCCCCGGCGCGCCGGCCAATTTCCTTTTCGATCTCTGCCGCCGGCGCCCGCCACCGGGCATCTCCGGTCAAACGCTGATTGGCCCGGGACCAATCACGGTAGATGGCGGCTGCGCCCTTAAGATAGGCGTAAGCTTTGGAAAAACAAAGGCTGCCGGTATGTGTCAACTCCAAAATGGTCTTTTTCATTGTTTTCAGCTTTTTTTTATTCCAAAAGGCCCCAAGATTCAGGATCTCATCCACCGCCCCCGGGTATCTGGGGTCAACCGTATGGGGAGCAGTCCCGTCAATCATGGCAATCCCCAGAGTGGGAAAGACGACGCCGTCCAGGGAATCATTATCCGAAGAACAGTGGATAAACTCCACAGGCAACCCAAGCCGGCGGATTTCTTCCCCGGCCTGTTTGATAAAGGTTGATTTGCCGGTACCCGGCCCCCCTTTCAGGATATAGAGGTGTTCGGTTTCTTCTGTAACCAGCTGTCCGTAAAAAGAGAAAAATCCGTTTCCTGTATTGCCTCCGAGAAAGAGATCTCTGGTTTTTCCCTGAGATTTTGGCATCTTGTTTCCTCCCGCGCTGTATCGTTACAATCCCCAGGACCCGGTATAATCTATGCGCTTTTTTACCCCTGCGTGCAGGCGGATTGGACGGCCGTTTTTCATGGTTCTTGACGATCGCCAATGGTCGTTTACGGTTTCACTGTTGGCTAAGGCCGCTCAAGGCAGATCCTCTTCGGCAATTGCGGCCCAAAAGGGATCCTTTCCCCGGAAACTGTAATCCGTCAAAAAGGTCTTGGCATAGACCTCAAAAGCCTCTTTGGGGTCAGCCCGCCGCTCCACCTCGACCAGGAGCTCAAAATGGAGGTCAAGTTGTAGTTGAAGATAACGGGTTTTTCGACAGGAACGGGACATCCTAATCCCTCCTCCCGCTTGGAAATATGCTTTAATCATTATTTCGCTTCGACATCTTTTATGATAATCCTTTCCATTAATTTACAATAAAGTACCGTAATTTACTGAATCGCAACAAAAAAAAAGACTGTTAATAAAAATACAATTGACAGCCAGATAATGTGCTGCCGAAGGCCGGGGGATAACTAAATATTGTTGCCTGGACGGTATTTTTTATATTTATAATAGCGGATAAAAATACCGGGAAAATTTCCTGCAAAAAAATTTTTCCCGGCTTTTTCTGCCGCGAAATTTGCCTTAATATAACAAAAATTTCAGGACTTTTTGCCGTTCCCGGCCGTGTTTCTGACGGGAACTGGAAATTTTCTTCATAATTCGGGAACGGGCTTTTTCCTGTATAAGATCTGTACAAGATTTGTTTGTATCGCGCGCGCCAGTTCACCCGGTGCCGCCGGGACAGAGGCATTTTTCCCTCCGGGGTTGCGCCTTTTGGCCTATGGAAGAATAGAATAAAGTACTTCCGCCTATAAGGCCAAAGGAAGCAAAACAGTGGTGGGAGGTTAAGATGATGTATGAGATGAATTCCGGCCTGAAGTTGGCCAGGGCCTACGTCCCGTCGCAAGTATTCACCCAGCGTTTCAGTGCCATGGAAGGCTTGAGTAAAGGGACGATTTTCCCCGAATTATATATGCCTTACCGTCCCCGAAGATACTAACCGGCCTCCCGGAGATTTTCACCGGAGGGAAATACGCGCGCGCACTAATATGCTGCTTTGCACCGCCGCTCTTCTGCTGGCACATAAAAAAGCCGGTCCGGACAGCCGGCCGGAGTAATTGGCAAGGTAAGTACGGGGCGCAGGCGGTGCCAAAGCAAGACAGGAGGATGAGAAATGAACCGTGAACAAGTGGCGGCCCTCAAGGAATTGATGGCCCAGGAGTTTACCGCCCTTGAACTCCATTTGTATCTGGATACCCATCCCACCGACCAGAGGGCGTTGATGGAGTACAATGAAGCCTGCCGGCAGGTAATGGTTCTGAAACAACGCTACCAGCAGCAATTTGGCCCGTTGACCTTCTGTGAAACCAGTGGTTATCCCTGGCAATGGATTGAAGAACCCTGGCCGTGGCAGATATCTTATTAATGAAAGGAGAAAAGGGCAATGTGGATTTATGAAAAGAAGCTTCAATACCCGGCCAAGGTGGGACGGGCAAATTTACGGATGGCCAAGTACCTGATTACCCAGTATGGCGGGCCGGACGGGGAGTTGGCCGCTTCTTTGCGTTATCTTACCCAGCGGTATACCATGCCGACCGGTCAGGCCAAAGCCATCTTAACAGATATCGGCACCGAAGAACTGGCTCACCTCGAGATTATTGCCACCCTGGTTTATAAATTGATGGACCGGGCGACTATAGGGGAGATCGAAGCCGCCGGCTTGGGCGCATATTACGCCGACCATGACAAGGCCCTTTTCTATGTGAACGGGGAAGGGGTTCCCTGGACCGCCGCGTATATCCAGTCCAAGGGAGACCCGGTGGCGGATCTCCATGAGGATATGGCGGCGGAGGAAAAGGCCAGAGCAACCTATGAATGGTTGATTAACCTCTCCGACGACCCGGACCTCAACGATACCTTGAGTTTCCTCAGGCAAAGGGAGATCGTGCATTTCCAGAGGTTCGGCGAAGCCCTGCAGATTGTCCAGGAATATATGGACAGCAAGCGGATATACTAGAATCCAATTATGCCAACGATAATAAATGTAACCGGATTAAGACCGGTTAGCCGTTGCCTGTTCCGGCAAACGGCTGGCCGGACCGGTTACATTTATAATTTATTTATAAGATATTTTCCAGGCTCAACCTTTGTTTATCAGGGATCTGGTTGATGATCTGTTTCATCTGCACAATTTCGGTTAAAGCAAAGATATAGACCTGGTTATCCAGGTAGGATTTGGCCCGGGCCAGGCTCAGTTCAAACTCATCCAACTCCCGGTGGTCAATGAGGAGGACCCAGACCTTTCTGGTGGCGGTCCATAATTGGTTGAGCTTTTTTATCTGCTCTTCCAAAGCGGCAAAATCGTTCTTGAGGACCTCCAGTTCCAACCTGTCCAGGGCCTGCAGTAAATCTTCGGATTGCCGGCCAATGACCGTCTCCATATAAAAGCCCATGCCCAACAGTAAAAAGAAGAAGATCACTATCCCGATAAAGACCTTCATTCTTAACTCCTTTCAGGGCCCGCCGTTTCCGCGGGTTCCGGATTTACCTGGTAAAGCAGGCGTCCTTTACTGTCCAGACTGGCAATGATTACCCGGGAAAGATCGGCGATTCCGAACTTCGCCAATTCACCGGTGAGCCATTCCTTGGGAAGGCCGGCTTGTTCCAGGTTTTTTTCCTGGATCTCACCGTCCATAATCAACGGGAGCGAGAGGCCTTCATAGCCGGGGTCGATTTTCATGTCCGCCGGGGTCAGCGGCCGGCGGTCTGCTTTCGGCAGGACAGAAAGGGAACCGTTGGTTTCCAGAAGGGCAAATTCCACGTCCTGCAGGTCGAAGAAGCCTTTTGTCCGGAGCTGTTCCTGGAGATCATCAAGGTTATAAAGGTTGTCGCGGAAATTCTCCCACTTAATCTTCCCGTTTTCCACCATGATCGTGGGTTTGCCGCAAATAAATGATCTCAGTCTTTTGCTTTTCAACGCCAGATAAGAGATGGTCGTCTGGGCAATTAGCAGGGTTAAGACGGGTATCACTCCGTTGATCAGGGCCAATCCCCTGTCTTGCATGGGAATGGCCACCAGATCGGCGATGAGGATTGTTACAACCAGTTCAAAGGGTTGCAACTGTCCGATTTGGCGTTTTCCCATCAGGCGCATGACTACGAGGACCAGGAGGTAAAGGGTGATTGTGCGGATAAAAAGGATGAGCATTTTACCCGTCCTTTACTACGAAGTTATTTTAATTATTCACCGAAAGCGGTAGGGGTATACCGGGGAAAATGTTCAAGGATTCTACCCGGCCCTCTGTTTGGGCTGGAAGGGAAGGAGTGGTAATTATCAAGGGAGAATTTTCCCTTGTTTATCCGGAGAAATTGTGGTATCATATAATTCCTGCAGACCAACTGCACCGGGCAACCGCAGGCGCGGGCGCCGAAAGGCGGCGTCTGAGGAAAGTCCGAACTCCACAGGGCAGGGCGCTGGATAACATCCAGTGGGGGCGACCCCAAGGAAAGTGCCGCAGAAAAGAAAACGCCGAATGCGGTCCTCGTGGACCGTCCATGGCTAAGCTGAAACGGTGCGGTAAGAGCGCACCGGCGGCTGAGCAATCAGCCGGCCTGGTAAACCCCGCCCGGAGCAAGACCGAATAGGAGGGGATAAAGTGGCCCGCTTTTCCCTCGGGTTAGGTCGCAGGAGGCGGCAGGCGACTGCCGTCCCAGATAAATGGTTGCCGCCGGTCACTCGCGTGACCGGGACAGAATTCGGCTTACAGGTGCGGTTGGTTTAAGCCCGTATCATACGGGCTTTTTCTTCTTTGTATGAAGTTTTACCGGGGTTTTTTCCAGGCTTATCCGGGCAGACTCAAGCACATGAGAGATACCGCATGCTCTCTTTTTATCCGGGCTTGCCCGGAGAAGCCGCAAGTACTGGGAAGGCGCTGCCATTCTGATTTTTCAATGTTTTATTCAGGATTACCCAGACCGGCCGCAAGTAAAGCCGGTAGCTCTTTCGCTAATTGGTGCAAATCGGGAAAGAAGAAATCCGGCCGGGTTCTGCGCGGGGCTTTCCAGAGCAAAAGCGTTCTCATGCCCACCCCGGCGGCGCCGGCGATATCCCGGTCTTCTGTATCCCCGATAAAGAGGGTTTCTTCCGGTTTTACCCCCATCTCCCGGCAGGCGGCGAGGAAAAGTGCAGGTTGCGGTTTACCGGCTCCGACCTCGCAGGAGATGACAACCGTCCGAAAGCGATCCTTGATCCCAAGTTTTTCCAGGGCGCGTTCTACATAATCACGGCCGTAAAAGCCGTCGGTAACCAGGGCCATGGGAAGGCCCGTCGCAGCCACGGCGGCCACGGCTTCGACAGCCCCGGGCAGGGGATTGGTATATTTCAATGCCTCCTCATAAACGGTTTTAGCTACAAGTAGGGGGTCAAAGGGTTGGTCAGGGAAAACCCGGGGAATGAGGTCCTTCAATTCAGGCTCGCGTTCCCCCGGAGTCTCCCGTACTTCTTTATAAGCGCGCATCACTAGATAGATTTTGTGCAGACCGGTAAAGAGGGAGCCGCAAAAGGGTTTCAGCGCACGGGCCAACCGCAGGCCGCCGAGGAGTTTCCCCCCGGCGTCGGTCCGGCAGAGCGTGCCGCCTAAATCCCAGAAAACGGCTTTGAGCATAATACAATCACTTCCTCGTCTTTTCCTTTTTCTACAGTAAATTTGTGGTAATTTTTATTCTACAAAAAAAGCCCTTTTTTTGCAAGCTTTTCTCCACAAAACAATTATGAATAGGCCGGGAAGAAAATTGGTGAAACATAACCCGGTAACCCTCAGGGTACCTGTTCCCAGCGGGAAAACCATAACCGGAAGGGGAAAGTTGGATGAAGCCCAAGGTAAAAAAGGTAATCAATGAGAACAATGATTTCCAGCGGGCGGAAGTGATCAAGAGAAACCGGGAGAAGAGAAATAGGTATCAGGAGTTTTTTGTGGAAGGAGTCAAACCAATCAATTTTGCCCTCGAACATAACTGGAAAATCCGGTCTTTTCTATACACAAAAGAAAAGCCCCTTTCGGGCTGGGCCCTGGAAATTTTAAAGAATTCCACCGCCGACTCCCATTTCGAGCTTCCCTGGAAGCTAATGGAGAAACTCAGTGATAAAGAGGAAGAGACCTCGGAGTTAATCGCCGTAGTAAAGATGGCGGAGAATAACCTTTCACGGATTAGAATCAAAAAAGACCTCTTGGTAGTGGTTTTTGACCGGCCGTCGAGCCATGGCAATCTCGGCGCTTTAATCCGTTCTTGTGAAGCCTTGAAAGCGGACGGGTTGATCATTACCGGGCATGCGGTGGATCTCTATGATCCGCGAACGATCAGGGCAAGCATGGGGACGCTTTTTGCCGTACCGACCCTGAGATTTCCTTCCCATCACGAGCTTATGCCCTGGTTTCAGTGGTTGAGGAGGGAATTGCCTGCTTTTCAGATTATCGGTTCCACCGCCAAAGCCGACCGTCTGGCGGAGGAGGTGGATTTCACAAGACCCACGGTTTTACTTATCGGCAATGAAACCTTTGGTCTGAGCAATAGCTATAAAGAAATATGTGACAGCTTTTGCCGGATTCCGATGTATGGTGGGATCACCTCTTTTAATGTGGCGTGCGCGGCTTCGATTATCCTGTACGAGATCGACCGCCAGCGCCGGAAAATCCTGTAGACCCCCGGCTTTATTCGGTTGCAACGGATCGAGTCCGCCATTTGCGACAGATGATTCATAAAAACAGATAAAGTTGATAAAAAAGGAGGAGATAGGGAGTTTATGTTATATTCTATAATATTATTATATTAGGTTAACAAAAGGTAAAAAGCCGGGACAAAAGAATGGGTTCATGAAGAGAGGAGGTGCTGTATAGCCCATGGGAAAATGCATTTTGAAACCGTGAAAATGGTAAGATATAGAAAGATGAGGCTATGGGTCTTTTCTTATTTCCTCTCCGTCATCACCACGGTGATTGTTTATATGACGGGAG